>DATHJZ010000250.1:0-28425 GCA_035286365.1 Steroidobacteraceae bacterium
CGCATGATCGGGCCGCATCCGTTTCATGCAGTCGGCGAGAAGTACATCGCGGCGGTCGTGCAGTCCGCCGATTGTCTGCCGCTGCTGATCCCGGTGCTCGAGACGCCGCTGGATGTGACCGAAATTCTCGCGCGCGTCGACGGCATTTTCTTTCCGGGCAGTCCGTCGAACGTGGAGCCCGCGCGGTACGCCGGGCCCGCGAGTGTGCCGGGAACGCTGCACGATCCGCATCGTGACGCGACCACGCTGTCACTGGTCCCGCGTGCGGTGGCCGGCGGAATCCCGGTGTTCGGTGTATGCCGCGGCTTTCAGGAGATGAACGTTGCGCTGGGTGGCACGCTGCATCAGCGCCTCGCCGAAGTCGCCGGGTTCAACGACCATCGCGAGGACAAGGAGCAGCCGCTCGACGCGCAGTACGGACCGGCGCACGAGGTGGTGCTCGAGCCGGGCTCGTGGTTGCGCAGGATCGCGGGGACGGATCGCGTGCAGGTGAATTCCCTGCACGCGCAGGGTGTCGATGCGCTCGCACCCGATCTTGCGGTCGAAGCGCGCGCCCCCGATGGCCTGATCGAGGCGTTTCGCGTGAAATCGGCCGCGAGTTTCGCACTCGCGGTGCAATGGCACCCCGAGTGGCAGGTGATGAAGAATCCGTTTTCGCAAGCGCTGTTCGCCGAGTTCGGCAAAGCAGCGCGCGAAAGAATCAAGCAATAGTTAGGAAAGACCCATGGCAAACGAAATCCGCCAATTCCTGCGCGACCACGGCATCTCCGAAGTCGAGGCCATCATTCCCGACATGGCGGGCATCGCGCGCGGCAAGATCATGCCCGCCGAGAAGTTTGCCGAGGATGAGGGCATGCGCCTGCCGGAGAGCATCTTCCTGCAGACGGTGACCGGCGATTATCCGCCAGACACCGACAAGGCGATGAGCCCGGCGGAGATCGACATCATCCTCAAGGCCGATCCGCGCACGGTGCGCCGTGTGCCGTGGGCGGCCGAGCCCACTGCGCAAGTCATTCACGACTGTTTCTATGCGGACGGACGGCGCGTGGGCATGGCGCCGCGCGGCGTGTTGCGCCACATCCTCGAGATGTACGCGGAGCGCGGCTGGGAGCCGGTGGTCGCGCCGGAACTCGAGTTCTACCTGGTCGAGCCGAACATCGACGCCGACTATCCACTCAAGCCGCCGGTCGGCCGTTCGGGGCGCGCCGAGCCCGGCCGCCAGAGCTACAGCATCGCGGCGGTCAACGAATTCGACCCGCTGTTCGACGACATGTACCAGTTCTACGAAGACCAGGACATCGAGATCGACACGCTGATCCACGAAGACGGCGCTGCGCAGATGGAAATCAACCTGCTGCACGGCAACGCGCTCGACCTCGCCGACCAGGCTTTCCTCTTCAAGCGCACTGCGCGCGAAGCGGCACTGCGCCACAAGATGTACGCGACGTTCATGGCCAAGCCGCATGCCAAGGAGCCCGGCAGCGCCATGCACATCCACCAGAGCATCGTCGACACCAAGACGCGCAAGAACATCTTCTCCGGCGCCGACGGCACGCCGTCGCCGCTGTTCTTCTCGCACATCGCGGGTATGCAGAAATACCTGCCGGCGGCGATGGCGCTGCTGGCGCCTAACGTGAATTCGTACCGGCGCATCTCGCGTTTCCAGCTCGCGCCGATCAACGTGCAGTGGGGCTACGACAATCGCACCGCGGGGCTGCGAGTGCCGGCGTCCGTATCCGAAGCGCGCCGCGTGGAGAACCGTCTCGCCGGTGCGGACGCGAATCCGTACATCGCAATCGCGACCTCACTCGCGTGTGGCTACCTCGGCATGGTCGAGGGGCTGCAGCCTTCGGAACCCATCTCGGGTTCGGCGCACCTGCTGCCGTTTTCGCTGCCGCGTTCGCTCGATGACGCGATCCGCGAGCTGCGCGAATGCGAGCCGCTGGTGCGTATCCTCGGCGACCCGTTCATTTCCGCGTACACCATCGTCAAGGAAGCCGAATACGAAGTGTTCCTGCAGGTGATCAGCTCCTGGGAGCGCGAGCATCTCCTGTTGAACGTCTGAGAGGGGTCTCGTGGCAGCACTTACAACACGTGAATGGCAGGACCTGGACTCCGCCCACTACCTGCATCCGTTCACCGACTACAAACAACTCGCTGCCAAGGGCTCGCGCATCGTCACGCGCGCGGACGGCGTCTACATCTACACGTCCGAAGGCGACAAGATCCTGGACGGTATGTCCGGCCTGTGGTGCGTGGCGCTGGGGTACGGCCGCAAGGAGCTGGCGGACGCCGCCTATAAACAGATGATGGAGCTGCCGTACTACAACAGCTTCTTCCAGAGCACCACGACTCCGGCGATCGAGCTCGCGTGCCTGCTCAAGGAAGTGACGCCGCCGCAGTTCAATCATGTCTTCTACACGGGCTCCGGCAGCGAGGCGAACGACACGCTGCTGCGGCTCGTGCGCCGCTACTGGCAGCTGCTGGATCAGCCTGAACGAAATGTAATCATTTCAAGATGGAACGGTTATCACGGCAGCACGGTCGCGGGTGCCTCGCTCGGCGGCATGAAGCCGATGCACGAACAATTGGGCCCGAATGGTGCGGTACCGGGGATCGTGCACATCAATCAGCCGTACTGGTTCGGCGAGGGAGGCGACCTGTCGCCCGCCGAGTTCGGATTGAAGTGCGCTCGTGAGCTCGAAGCCAGGATTCTCGAAGTGGGCCCGCAGCGGGTCGCTGCGTTCATCGGCGAGCCGGTGCAGGGAGCGGGGGGCCTGGTCATCCCGCCCGAGACCTATTGGCCCGAGATTCAGCGTATCGTCGACAAATACGGGATCCTGTTCGCCTCCGATGAAGTCATCTGCGGCTTCGGACGCACGGGGCAGTGGTTCGGCTGCGAACACTACGGCACGCGCCCGGACTTCATGACCATGGCCAAGGCGCTGTCTTCCGGCTATCTACCAATCGGCGGCCTGATGGTCGGGCACCGGGTTGCCGACGCGTTGATAGAGCGCGGTGGCGAGTTTTTCCATGGATTCACCTATTCCGGGCATCCCGCCGCCTGCGCCGTGGCAATCGCGAATCTTCAGATTTTCCGCCGCGAGCGCATCGTGGAGCGGGTGCGCGACGAGGCGGCACCCTATCTAGCAGCCCGCTGGCGCGAGCTCGCGGCGCATCCGCTGGTGGGCGAAGCCCGCTCCCTGGGCCTCCTGGCGGCGATCGAGCTCGTGCCTGACAAGAGCACGCGGCGCTTCTTCGAGCCGCGCGGTGAGGTGGGGCTGCGGATGCGCGACCATTGCACGCGCAACGGTCTCGTCATGCGGGCGACGCGCGACACGCTGTTTGTCGCGCCGCCATTGGTCATTTCACATGCTGAGATTGACGAACTACTGTCCAAAGTAGTGCGGTCTCTGGACGAAACCGCTGTGTGGGCGCGAGCCGAGGGCTGGCTATAGACGCGGTCGCTGTTATATAACGTGTCCAAAGACGCGGACGTGTGGGTCTCACGCCGCGACAACTCTAGGGGTCATAGAAATGGTTACTCGCAGCCTGTCGGCTCTGGTTTCGGCGTCCTGTCTTTTTTTACTCATCGCGTGCGGCAAGAAGGAAGAGGCTCCGCCCCCCGCTGCCGGCACGCCGCCGGCCCCGGTGGTCGACACGGATGAAGAAAAGGTCGTAAACGTCTACAACTGGTCGGACTACATCGAGCCTTCGGTGCTCGAAGACTTCACCAAGGAGACCGGCGTCAAGGTCAACTACGAGGTCATGGACTCCAACGAACTGCTCGAGACGAAGCTGGTCGCGGGTCGCACGGGTTACGACGTGGTCGTACCGTCTGCCTCCTTCCTCTCCCGCCAGATCAAGGCCGGCATCTACCAGAAGCTCGATCGTTCGAAGCTCCCGAATCTCAAGAACCTCGATCCGGATATCACCAAGCGCCTCGAAGTCTTCGATCCGGGCAACGAACATGCCGTGAACTACATGTGGGGCACCTCGGGCGTGGCCTTCAACGAGGAAGCCATCAAGGCCGCGCTGCCCAACGCGCCGGTAGATAGCTTCGCGATGTTCTGGGATCCGAAGGTCATCTCGAAGTTCGCCAAGTGCGGTGTCTCGATCCTCGATGCGCCGTCTGAAGTGGTCGGCACCGTGCTCATCTACCTCGGCAAGGATGCCAATTCTGAAGCCCCCGAAGACCTCAAGGCCGCTGAAAAGGTGCTGCTGTCGGTGCGTCCGTACATCCGCAACATCAATTCTTCCGCCTACATCGAGCAGCTGGCGAACGGCGAAATCTGCCTCGCGCTCGGCTGGTCGGGCGATGTGTTGCAGGCCAAGAGCCGCGCGGAGGAAGCCAAGAAGCCCTTCACCATCAAGTACAACATTCCGAAGGAAGGCGCGGTCATGTTCTTCGACAACATGGCCATCCCGGGCGATGCCGCCCACGTGAAGAACGCCCACCTGTTCATCGATTACATGCTGCGCGCCGAAGTGGCTGCGAAGAACAGCAACTTCATCAGCTTCGCCAACAGCAACGCAGCTTCCTGGCCATTGGTGAATCCCGACGTGAAGAACAATCCGGGAATCTTCCCGACGCCGGACATGATGCCGAAGCTGGTACCCGATCTTCCCGAGAGTGCGGAGTTCACTCGTACCCTGACGCGCACCTGGACGCGCTTCCGTACCGGCAAATGATCCTGAGGGCGGCCGCTTAGGGAGCGGCCGCCCCCATATTCTTTCGAAGCTGGCTTCGAAAGAAGGTTTTCATTGCAACGGGGGTCTGCCATGCAAACGGCGGAACGACGCGCAGACAAGAACAAGACCAAGAACGAGGCCTGGCGTGACCCGCACGCCGAGGCATACGTGCGCATCGAAAACGTCACCAAGCGTTTCGGCGACTTCGTTGCGGTCAACAATGTTTCACTGAAGATCTTCAAGGGCGAGATCTTCTGCCTGCTCGGCGGCTCGGGCTGCGGCAAATCGACGCTGCTGCGCATGATGGCCGGCTTCGAATCGTTGAGTTCCGGCGCCATCTACCTCGACGGGCAGGACATGGCCGGCGTGCCGCCTTACGACCGGCCCGTCAACATGATGTTCCAGTCGTATGCGTTGTTTCCCCACATGACCGTGGAGAAGAACATCGCGTTCGGTCTCGAACAGGAAAAGGGACTGACGCGCTCCGACATCGCGACGCGCGTCACCGACATCCTCGAGATCGTCAAGCTTGAGTCTTTCGCGGCGCGCAAGCCGCACCAGCTCTCCGGCGGCCAGCGTCAGCGCGTCGCGCTGGCGCGCTCGCTGGTCAAGCGCCCCAAACTACTGCTGCTCGACGAACCCCTCGGTGCGCTCGACAAGAAGTTGCGCGAAGCGACCCAGTTCGAGCTCATCAACATCCAGGAACAGCTCGGCGTCACGTTCATCGTCGTGACGCACGACCAGGAAGAATCCATGACGCTGGCCTCGCGCATCGGCGTGATGAATCGCGGCGAGATCGTGCAGATCGGGACCCCGACGGAAATCTACGAGTTCCCGCAGAACAAGTTCGTGGCCGATTTCATCGGCTCGGTGAACATGTTCGAGGGCACAATGATCGAAGACCTGCCCGATCACGTGCGGATCAAGTCGGACGAGCTCGGCAGCACCATCTACGTCGACCACGGTATCAGCGCGGCCCCCGGCGCCATCGTCTACACGGCCATCCGGCCCGAGAAGATCAACATCCTGCGCACACCGCCCGCCGACACCACCGAAAACTGCGTCAAGGGCGTGGTCAAGGAAATCGCCTACATGGGCGACGTATCCATCTACCTCGTGAGGATTGACACCGGCAAGACGATCCGCGTGACGCTGCCGAACGTGGAGCGCCTGTCCGACGACGAACGCATCGCCTGGGACGAAACCGTGTGGCTGAGCTGGCATGGCTCGAGCCCCGTCGTCGTCACCCAATGAAACGGCCCGAGAGCTGACACAGTGAGAACCGCCGGCGCCCGCACTGGAACGCGCGAATCACCGGGCCGCTTGGGCCCAATCTGGACGTTCCTGTTCCGTTACGGGCCGCCGCGCTGGACCGAATACGTCCTGAACAACTGGTCGGGTCAGCGGCTGGTCATCGCGATTCCATACGCCTGGCTGCTGCTGTTCTTCCTCGTTCCGTTCCTGATCGTGCTCAAGATCTCCTTCGCGGAGTTCTCGCCGCTCGGCCGCCCGCCGTACGAACCGGTCTTTCAGTGGCTCGACGAGGGCGCGCTGCAGATCAAGCTGCTGGTAGGCAGTTACGTCTATCTGTTCAACGAGCCGCTGTACGTGAGCGCGTGGATCTACTCCGTCAAGGTCGCGTTTTTCTCGACGATCTTCTGCCTGGCGCTCGGCTATCCCATGGCCTACGCGATCGCGCGCGCACCGCCGACCCAGCGCAACATTTTCCTGATGCTGATCATCCTGCCTTTCTGGACTTCTTTCCTGCTGCGGGTTTATGCGTGGATAGGCTTGCTGAAGACCGACGGCGTGATCAACAACGTGCTCCAGTACTTCGGTATCATCGACGCGCCGCTGGCGATGATGAACACCAGCTTCGCGGTGTATATCGGCATCGTCTACTCGTATCTGCCGTTCATGATCCTGCCGCTGTATTCGAACCTCGAAAAACACGACCTCACGCTGCTCGAAGCCGCGAACGATTTGGGCGCAGGTCCAGTCAGATCCTTCATGCGCGTGACATTGCCGTTGTCCATGCCGGGCGTCGTGGCCGGATCGCTGCTGGTGTTCATCCCGGCGGTAGGCGAATACGTAATTCCCTCATTGCTCGGACGTACCGATCAGCTCATGGTGGCCAAGCTACTCTCCGATGAGTTCTTCCTGAACCGCGACTGGCCCAGGGCGAGCGCGGTGGCAATCGCAATGCTGTTGCTGCTGGTGGTGCCGATCATGCTGTTCCAGCACTTCCAAAACAAAGAACTGCAGGCCGCCAAGCGATGAAGACCCAGGGACTGTTCAGCAAGACCATGCTCGGCCTGGGCTTCGTGTTCCTGTACGTGCCGATCCTGTCGATGGTGTTCTTCTCCTTCAACAATTCGCGCCTGGTCACGGTGTGGGATGCGGCGAACTCGCCGACACTCAAGTGGTATGGGCGGCTGTTCAGCGACGGTGCCATCCTTTCGGCCGCCTGGCTTTCCATCCAGGTCGCCGCGATGACCGCGACCGGCGCGGTCATCCTGGGCACGCTGGCCGGCCTGGTGTTGTCGCGTTTTGGCCCGTTCAAGGGTCGCGCGCTGCTGCAGGGCCTCACTACGGCGCCGCTGGTCATGCCCGAGGTCATCACGGGCCTGTCGATGCTGTTGCTGTTCGTATCGCTCGAGCAGCTGCTGCAGTTCATGTTCGGCTGGCAGTTCGATCGTGGCGTCGCCACCATCACTATTGCCCACATCACCTTCACGATGGCCTACGTCACCGTCGTCGTGCAGTCGCGGCTAGCTAGCTTCGACGATTCCCTGGAAGAGGCCGCGCTCGACCTCGGGGCGCGCCCGGCCAAGGTATTTTTCCGGATCACCGTGCCGCTGATCCTGCCCGCCATCCTGTCCGGGTGGCTGCTGGCCTTTACGCTTTCGTGGGACGACCTCGTCGTGACGCAGTTCGTCTCCGGACCTGGGTCAAATACCCTGCCCATGGTCATCTTTTCTCGTGTTCGACTAGGTGTAAGCCCGGTCGTCAATGCACTAGCAACCATAATGGTCCTGATAGTGGCATTGGGCGTGGTCCTGTCGGCGTTTCTCATGCGCAGGCAGGAACAGCGTCGCAAACGCGAGGAACAGATGGCCGCCGCCGGCTAACTACTGCTAAACTTCCACCAATAGACTGTGACGAGGATTCGATCAATGGCCAAATCAGCCCGTAAACACAATGCCCCCTGGACGCCCGCGGATCTGAAGAAGATGCGCGGCCTGGCGAAACAGAAGATGTCCGCCCGACTCGCCGCTAAAGAACTGGGCCGCTCCACCGGCGCGGTCAAGTACAAAGCGATGGTCGAAGGCATCCGCTTCCGCTTCATCGACCAGCCCGCTGGCGTGCAGTTGAAGCTCGCCCGCAAGGCGAAACGCGCCAAGAAGAAGTAGGCGACCTGACGCAGGCGCCGCGTACGGGGGTGCGCGGCGGCTTTGCGCAGCCGCAGATGAAGATTTCGGAAAGATTCACGAGCAAACTGCCCGACGTCGGCACCACGATTTTCACCGTGATGTCGCGCCGCGCCGCCGAACTGGGCGCGGTCAATGTGGGTCAGGGCTTCCCTGACTACCCGATAGACCCGGATCTCGCCTCCTGTGTCACCGAAGCGGTGCAGGCGGGCTTCAATCAATACGCGCCCATGGAAGGCAGCGTCGCGTTGCGCGCCGCCATCGTCGCCAAGATCGCGGCCGCGGGCGGCCGCCCGGTCGACGCCGAAACCGAACTCACGGTGAGCTGCGGCGGCACCGAATCCATCTACTCCGCCATCCAGGCGGTGGTCGGGGCGGGCGATGAAGCCATCGTCTTCGACCCCGCCTACGATGCCTACGATCCGGCCATCCGGCTGGCGGGCGGCCGCTGCGTGCACATTCCGCTGGCCGCGCCGCACTTTCGTTACGACTGGGATCGCGTCAAACGATCGGTCAACGATCGCACCCGGCTGATCATCATCAACAACCCGCACAACCCGGCCTGCACGGTGGCATCCGCCGCCGACCTCGATGCGTTGGCGGAGATCATCCGCGACCGGTCCATCGTCGTGCTGGCCGACGAAGTCTACGAGCACGTGCAGTACGACGGCCGCGTGCACCAGTCCGTCATGAACCATGCGGAGCTGCAAGAACGGAGCTTTGCGGTGTATTCCTTCGGCAAGACCCTGCACATCACCGGCTGGCGCGTCGGGTACTGCGTCGCGCCCGCGCCGCTGACGCGCGAGTTGCGCAAGGTCCACCAGTTCAATGCATTCAGCATCGCAGCGCCGCTGCAGGCGGCGATCTGCCTCTATCTACAGCGGAACCCGGATGCCTGGCGCGAAGTGGCGGCGTTCTTCGGCGCCAAGCGTGACCTGCTGCGCGAGCGGCTGAAAGCGAGTGGTTTTTCCCTGCCCCCGGCAGAAGGCAGCTACTTCCAGCTGGCCGACTACGGCGGGATCGCCGACTGCGGCGACGTGGAATTCACGGAGCGTCTCATCAACGACGCCGGCGTCGCCGTGATCCCCCTGTCGCCGTTTTATCGCGAACCGCCAGCGAACATGCGCATCGTCCGGCTGTGCGTCGCCAAGCAGGACGCCACGCTCATCAACGCCGCCGAGCGCATCTGTGCCTATACCCGCGGGCTGGCGAATACGCGGCGGGCCGGCGAGTGAGTTTTCGCGTCAGCTTCACCCGGCAGCCGCTGGCCTGGCGCGACAAGTTTCCCGCGCATCTCGATGCCGATGCCTTTTTCCTGGAAGAGTCGAGTACGCTGGACTCATGAAAAAGCCCACGCTCGTCAATCATCCGCCCAACGTTGCGCCGCCCCCCGGCAACCTGCCGGTTATCGCGCCTATCTACCAGAGCGTCAAGTTCGAGTTCGAGACCGTCGACGCCACGCTCAAGATGCTGCGCGGCGAATCGCCCGGCTACTTCTACATGCGCGCCAGCAACCCGACCACGCGCCAGCTCGAGCTGACGCTCGCCGCGCTGCAGGGGCGCGACGACTGCCTCGTGACCGCATCGGGCGTCAACGCCATCGCCCAGACGCTGATCGCGCTCACGAAGCAGGGCGATCACGTGTTGTTCTTCGTCGAAACCTACGGGCCGACCCGCAACATCATCCGCCGCCTGCTGGCGCGGTTCGGCGTCGAGAACACGATGTTGTCGATCGAGGACCTGGCCGGCATTGAAAACGTGCTGGTCACGCGCCCGACGCGGCTGGTGCTTTTCGAAAGTCCGACCAATCCGGTCACCAAGGTGGCCGACATCGAGCGCCTGGTCGAACTCGCGCATCGGCACGACGCACTGGCGGTCATCGACAACACTTTCGCCGGGTTTCATCAGCACGGCGAATACGACATCGATCTGTACGTTCACAGTCTCACCAAGTACGCCTCGGGCGCGGGCGACGTGATGGGCGGCGCGGTGATCGGCCGGCACGAGCTCATCGAAGGTATGCGCCCGGATTTCGCGGTGTTGGGCGCCTTGCTGGATCCGCATTCGGCGTTCCTGATCCAGCGCGGGCTCAAGACCTATTTCGTGCGCTACAGCGCGCAGACGGCGAGCGCGCAGAAGATTGCCGAACATCTCGCCAGACATCCGGCGGTGATCAAGGTTCACTATCCCGGGCTTCCCGGTCATCCACAGGCGGCACTCGCCAGGAAGCAGATGCGGGAGGCCGGCACCGTGGTCAGCTTCGATTGCAGGAACGGCAGCGAAGCCGCGCGCCATTTCAGCGAGAGACTCAAGTTGTTTGCGCTCACCGCGAGTCTGGGCTCCACGGATTCGCTGGTGATGGCGCCGCAGCTCATGGGGAGCCGCGATTTCACGCCCGAACAGGCGAAGCAGTCGGGCATCTCGGCGAGCACCGTGCGGCTGTCGGTCGGCCTCGAAGATATCGACGATCTCATCGCTGATATCGATCAGGCATTGATGTAAAAGCCGAAGCGGACGGTTCCTGCTAATGGGTATGGCGAGCGTCAGACCGCAGCGTTGTGTTGGTCGGATGTCGATCGTGGCGACTTGCGGGAACACGCCGAAATGCACCCCGAACACGTACGAACGCAAGTCGCTCCGTACGCTTGAGTCAGCGAATCGCGCCCATTCATCGGCGCTGAAAAAATCTGGCCCCGTACTTCTCACTTCCAGCCGCCACCGGTGGACGCCTCCGGCGCAAGTCGCGATAAAGCTGGATCGTTTTCCTGGCCCTGCGTGCTTATGTTGAATCGCCCGAATGCACTGACGAATGAATCCCTGGATGCCCGCCGTGCGGTGGGGGCGCAGCTGCGCGAGCGCCTGCGGGAGTTGCCGCCGACACCGTTCGACTGGGCCGCGTTCGACCCCGTGCAGGCATTGAGCAATAACGGCGTGTCTCCCGATCTGCGCCTTGCGACGATGACGCGACTGCTGTGCACCGCCCCGGCACGCAGCGCGGAACTGCGGGCGTTGTGGAACGAGTCGGTGGTCACCGGGGCGTATGCCCTGCGGATCGCACCGCATCTCGGCGGCGATGGGCATATGAGTGGCATTGCCGGATTGCTGCACCGCCTGGGCGACATCCTCACGATTCGTGCCATTGCCCACATCGAGCACGCCTCGAGAGTGCGGCTCGATGCCGCCAGCAAGGCGGATCTGTGTGCCGAACATGGCGGCGAGCAGCTCGAACGCGTGGTGCGCGCCTGGAATGTCCCGTCGCGCGCCGCCGCCACGGCCGCCGAGTGGCGCCGGTTGGGCGAGTTCCCGGCTGCGGCGGCCGACGCGACCGCCGTCTACCTGGCGCGGTTGTTTGCCATCGAGCACGCCTCACCGCAGTTCTGCGCCCCGGGAGCCATCGAACATGCGGTCGAGGAGCTGGGCCTCGACACTAACATCTTGTCGACGCTGCGCAGTGATGCCACGATAGCGGCGCTTCTGACCAGCCTGCAGTAGTTTGTCCGCCCGGGAGGGGCTCATGAAAACTGCGAGACTCGTTCACGCGGGCGCTGTCCTTGTGGCTGCGCTGTGCGTTGCGGCGCGGGCGCACGCTGCTCCCAGCATCGCGGAATTCGCCGCGGACACCGATTTCAGTTATCCGACGCTTTCCCCGGACGGCAGCAAGGTTGCCTTCGTGACGCGCGTGCAGGAACTGCGCGTGCTGGTCGTGCTCGATCTCGTCAAGCGCGAGCGCCGCGCGATCATGCGGGCCACCAACGACACTTTCGAACTCACCTGGTGCGGCTTCAAGACCAACGAACGGCTGTTATGCGGGTTCTCCGGCACCGAGTTCGATGGGGGTCAGCCGTACCCGGTGTCGCGACTGGTTGCGATCGACGTGGCGGGCACGGGTAAGCCGAAGGTGCTGGTGCAGAACGGCAACCACGGACAGTCGCAGTTTCAGGACCGCATCATGGACTGGCAGATCGACGACCCCAAACACGTCTACATCCAGCTCACCGGCGACACCGATGGCCCGTTTCCGACGGTGTACGCACTCGACGTATTCTCGGGCCTGACCAGTGTCGTGCAGCGCGGCCGCACGCCGATCCTGCGCTGGAGCACCGATCGCAAGGGCGTGGTTCGATTCGGCTCAGGTTACGACGAGAAGAGGTCCACCTACATCACGCGTGACTCGGCCGACGACAAGTGGCGCACGCTCGGGAAGTGGGAACTCGGCCAGGACCACTTCGACGTGGTCGGTTTCGGAGCCGCGCCCGGTACCTTGCTGGTGGAAGCCAGTCACAACGGCCGCAGCGCCATTTTCGAGATGGACCTGAGCGAGAAGAGCGACCGCCAGTTGTTGTTTTCCAACGCCGAAGTGGACGTGGGTGGGCCCATCTACTGGCCGGCCGACCACCGCATCATCGGCTTCAGCTATGCGACCGATCGCAGCAAGCGCATGTTGTTCGACGAGGAAGCCGCGCGGATCTATGACGCCATCGACGTGGTAATCCCGAATGCGGAAAACTATGTGGTCGATTCGTCGCGCGATGGCAAGAAACTCCTGATCGCGTCGCAGTCCGATGTGCGCCCGTCGGAATACTACGTTCTCGACCTCACCGACCGGAAATTGAGCAGGATCGGCAGCGCCAATCCGGCGCTGGCGAAGACGCCGCTCGCGCCGATGACTTCGATCAACATCAAGGCACCTGACGGAAGGATCCTGCCGGGCTATCTCACGCTGCCATTGGGTTCGGGCGGCAAGAAGGTGCCGACGATCGTTTATCCGCATGGCGGACCCTACGCTCGCGACGGCTGGGGGTTCGATCCGATGGTGCAGTTCATGGCGAGCCGCGGGTATGCCGTCATCCAGGTGAATTTCCGCGGCTCCACCGGTTACGGCGACGAGTGGTACGAAGCCGGCCTGCGCAACTGGGGCACGGTCATGGTCGATGACATCACGGCCGCCACGAAGTGGGCGATTTCCGAAGGCATCGCCGATCCCGCGCATACCTGCATCGTCGGCTGGAGCTACGGCGGCTATGCCGCGCTGATGAGCGCCGTGCGTGAAGCCGACTTGTATAAATGCGTCGTCAGTATCGCGGGCGTGTCGGACCTGCGCGCGCTCGCCAACGAGGAGCGGCGCTTCTACGGCGGCCGGTTCCGCGCCAAGTATTCGATCGGTGACGACACGGATGAGCTGAAGGCCGGTTCACCGCTGCGGGCGACGGAAAAGATCAAGGCGCCGGTGCTGCTGGTGCACGGCGACGATGACGTGCAGGTGGCTGTCGATCACAGCCGGCGCATGGCGCGCGCGCTCGACAAAGAGAAGAAGAAACATGAGCTGGTGATCATCAAGGATGGCAACCACTCGCTGTCGCGTTACGAGTGGCGCGAGACGCTGTTGACCAAGCTCGAGGCGTTCCTCGCGGCCAACAATTAGCAACGGAAAACGCCGGCTTGAAGCCGGCGTCCGTGTAGCGAAGAGAAAGACTTTCTCTACATGTTCCGGATCAGCGCATCTCCGAATTCCGAGCACTTCACTTCTTTCGCGCCTTCCATCAATCGCGCGAAGTCGTAAGTCACCGTCTTCTGCGCGATGGTCTTGTCCATGGCCGAGATGATCGCGTCGGCGGCTTCGGTCCAGCCCAGGTACCGCAGCATCATTTCGCCCGACAGAATGACCGAGCCGGGATTCACCTTGTCCTGATCCGCGTATTTCGGCGCTGTGCCGTGCGTGGCTTCGAACACCGCATGGCCGGTCAGGTAGTTGATGTTCGCGCCCGGCGCGATGCCGATGCCGCCCACCTGCGCCGCCAACGCATCGGATAGATAGTCGCCGTTGAGGTTCGTCGTCGCGATCACGTCGAACTCGTCCGGACGCGTCAGCACCTGCTGAAGCGCGATGTCGGCGATCGCATCCTTCACCAGAATCCTGCCGCTCTTCAAAGCAGCCGCTTGTTCGTCGTTCGCGGCTTTCTCACCCGACGCGGCCTTGGTACGGCCCCACTGCTCCCAGGTATAGAACTGGTCGCCGAAATCCTTCTCCGCCAGCGCATACGCCCAGTTGCGGAACGCGCCTTCGGTGAACTTCTGGATGTTGCCCTTGTGCACGATGGTCACGTTGCGACGCTTGTTCTCGATGGCGTACAGCAGCGCTGCCTTGAACAGTCGCTCCGTGCCTTCCTGCGACACGGGCTTGAAGCCGATGCCCGAAGTGTCGGGGAAGCGGATCTTCGCGTACGCCTTCGGGAACGCTTCCTTGAACAGCGCCTTGAATTTCTTCGCGTCTTCGGAGCCGTGCTCGAACTCGATGCCGGCGTAAATGTCTTCCGTGTTCTCGCGGAAGATCACCATGTTGACCTTCTCCGGCGCCTTGACGGGCGAGGGCACGCCCTTGAACCAGCGCACCGGGCGAAGGCAGACGTACAGATCCAACATCTGACGCAGGGCCACATTGAGCGAGCGGATGCCACCGCCAACCGGCGTGGTCAGCGGTCCTTTGATCGACACCAGGTATTCGCGGCAGGCCTCGACCGTTTCGTCGGGCAGCCAGTTCTTGAACAGGTTGAACGACTTCTCGCCGGCGTAGATCTCGAGCCAGTGGATCTTCTTCTTGCCGCCGTAGGCTTTGGCCACCGCGGCGTCCATGACACGCACGCTCGCGTGCCAGATGTCCGGTCCCGTGCCGTCGCCGATGATGAACGGAATGATCGGCTGGTCGGGCACCGACAGCTGGCCGTTCTTGATGGAGATCTTCGCTCCGCCAGCCGGCGGCGTGACTTTAGGACTCGTGGGCGTAGTTGCCATCGTTTGCTTTCTCTTGCTATCTCGCGGGGGTAAGGGTCGCGATGCTAGCACGGCACCTTGGCTACAATGCCGGCCACCTTATGGCACGCACGCTCGAAACCACCCCCGCCGCGGACGGCTTTTCCATGCCCGCCGAATACGCGCCGCATGCCGGCTGCTGGATGCTCTGGCCCGAGCGGCCCGACAACTGGCGCGAGGGCGCGGCGCCTGCGCAGCGGGCCTTTGCCGAAGTCGCGGCCGCCATCTCGCGCTTCGAGCCGGTGAGTGTCGGAGTCTCGGCGCCGCACTACGAGTTCGCGCGCGTACTGCTCGCGCCTCACATCCGCGTCGTGGAGATCTCCCACGACGACTCCTGGATGCGCGACGTGGGCCCGACCTTCGTGACCAACAAGAAAGGTGAGAAGCGTGGTGTCGACTGGCGCTTCAATGCCTGGGGAGGCCTGCGGGGTGGACTGTATTTCCCGTGGGACCAGGACGACGCTGTGGCACGCAAGGTGCTCGAGATCGAGGGCTGTGACCGTTACCGCGCGCCGCTGATCAACGAAGGCGGCGCGATCCACGTCGATGGTCAAGGCACGGCGCTGGTCACCGAACAATGTTTGCTGAATCCCAACCGCAATCCCGAGTTGTCGCGCGAGCAGATCGAAGAACACCTCCGGGCGTACCTCGGGGTGCACGCGGTCATTTGGTTGGGCGACGGCGTGATCGAAGACGAAACCGGCGGTCACATCGACAACCTGGCGTGCTTCGTGAAGCCCGGCGTCGTTGCGCTGCACTGGACGGACGATGCGCGCGATCCGCAGCACGCCGTCTCGCTCGATGCGCTCGAGCGGCTGAAAGCGGCGCGCGACGCGCGCGGCCGCCCAATCCACGTGCTCAAGCTGCCCATGCCGGGTCCGCTCGAGCTCACGCCTGCCGAGGCAGCCGGTGTACTCGCGCGCGAGACCACGCAGACGCGCGCGGCTGGCGCGCGGCTGGCGGGCTCGTACGTCAACTTCTACCTCGCGAACTCTGGGCTCGTCATGCCACTGCTCGACAAGAAGACCGACAAGTCCGCGGCCGCGAAACTGCGCCGCGCATTTCCGGGTCGGCAGATCGTCGGCGTGCCGGCGCGCGAGATCCTGTTGGGGGGCGGCAATATTCACTGCATCACCCAACAGGTGCCCGCGGGCCGTCGACTGTAAGTGGACTGGGTCTCTAGAATGGCGATCACTTTTCTGGACGCGGGGAGATAACGTGGCTGAGCGTGCGGTTCCAAGGCGTGATATTCCCGATCGACTGCGTGTTCGGCCAGGCTCGCGGACCAAGCTGTCTGACGCCGACGCCGATCGCTGTTTCGGCTGGGAGAAGGACAAGGCCATCGCGGCGACCGCCGAGAACCTCGTGCGTCTCGAAGAGCTGCAATACAAGATGTACGCCGACCAGCGCTTCGCGATGTTGGTGGCGCTGCAGGCGATCGACGGCGGCGGCAAGGACAGCACCATCCGCCGCGTGTTTGGCGCATTCAACCCGCAGGGGTGCACGGTCACGGCATTCAAGGGACCGAGCGCAGAGGAACTGCGCCACGACTACTTGTGGCGCATCCACCAACATGCACCTCCGCGGGGCGAGATCGCAGTGTTCAATCGCTCGCACTACGAGGAAGTGCTCATCGTGCGCGTCAACGACCTCGTGCCGGAGGACGTCTGGAGCAGACGTTATGAGCAGATCAACGATTTCGAGCGTCTGCTCGATGCCTGCGGCACGCGCGTTGTAAAAATTTTCCTGCAGATCAGCAAGGAAGAGCAGCGCGTACGCTTCGCCGAGCGCTTGTCTGACAGGCGCAAGAACTGGAAATTCGATACCGGCGATCTGGAGAAGCGGCAGCAGTGGCTGGCCTACACGCGGGCCTTCGAGGCGATGTTTGCGCGCTGCTCCACCGACCACGCGCCCTGGTACGTAGTGCCCGCAAATCGCAAGTGGTTCCGCGATTTCGCGGTCTCACAGCTGCTTATCTACGAATTCGAGCAGTTGCCGCTCAGATTTCCGGCTCCTAACTTCGATCCCAAGACTATTAAGTTGGTGTGAGGCGGCGTGTAAGGTTGATAGGCGGGGCCCCGGTCCTAGCATTGTCGGCATCCGGCGACGATTGACTACTACCCCGGTAATTGTTGTTAGACTACCCCCCTTAAATTCCCACCACACGTTCGAGAGGACTCCGGAATGGCCAAGAAGAAAGGTGCTCGGCACATGCGCGAATGGTCAGAGGGCGACATGAAGAAGTTGCGCGCCTTCGCGAAGGCGAAGACTTCGGCGCGCGTCGCCGCGCAGAAGCTGGGTCGTTCGCCCGGTGCGGTGCGTTACAAAGCCATGATGGAAGGCGTTTCTTTCCGCTCCATCAACCGCAAGAAGTAATCAGCCCTGCAATTCGCGATGAGCCTCGTCCAGCCATTCTCGCTGGGCCTTCCGGTAATGCGCGGGAGCGTATTTGGCCCGGTCCAGCAGCGCTTTGAGCGTTTGCTGGGCCAGCGGCCGCTGCCCGGCACTCTTCAGTAATTTCGCGTAGCGCACGCCGGCCTCGGCGCCCGGGTAGTACTCGGCGAGTGTCGCGAATTCTCCCAAAGCCTGTTCCACGTTCCCTTCCGCTTCGAGCGCACGTGCGTACAGCAGGTGTCCGTCGGGCGATTTGAAATCCGGATTCTTCTGGATGAGCTCGTCGAGCGTCTTGCGCGCCGCCACCGGGTCGCCGGCCGCGAACTGGGCGTGCGCGAAGCCCAGCAGCAGCTTGGGATCGTCGGCGAACACGCCTGTCAGACAAGTCTGATAGATAGCTACCCCTTCCGCCGCGCGTCCGAGCCTCACCAGTTCGTCGGCGTAGTGCTGGCGCGCGGCCACGGTGCCGCTCACCTGTACCGCACTCTCGGCTTTGCGCAGATCGCCCTCCGGATCGAGCGTCTTGCGGATGCCGCGCATCGCCCGCTGGCTGGTGCGCGAGCGCAGCAGTCCGGGCAGGATCTCGACTCCTGCGTACAAGGCAGCGCCCACGAACGGCATCGACATCAGCACCACGAGGACGTACACCCAGATGGTGTTACCGCCCGTCTTGATGCAGTGGACGATCATTCCTAACGAGAGCAGGCCGGAGACGATATAGAGCGGAAACATGGCGCTGCTGAACTCCTAACGAGATACGAAATCTACCGACAGGAACACGGCGCGACCCTGCGCCGGAAAGTAGCGGTAGTTGCCAAACGCGAAGTCTGCGCGGTCGGCATAGGCCTTGTCGAACAGGTTGTCGATGCGCAGCACTACGCGCAGGTCCTGGTAGCGACCAAGCCTGGCAGTCCAGCCGGCGCGCGCGTTCGCAACCTTGTGGCCCGGGTAGGTAGCCGTGTTGGCGGCGTCGAGGAAGTAGCCGCCGACATAGGAGCCGTCGAGCGCGACGTGCCATTGTTGACCGAGCCGTGCCTCGACGCCGGCGTTGTGCATGTGCCGCGGCGCGGTGTCGACGTCGTTGCCACTCACGATAGTCTCGCCGCCTTCGATGGAGCGCGAGAAGGTGTATTCGTGGCGCGCATAGGTGCCCGCGGCGTACAGCTGCAGCCAGGCGCTGGCCCGCCAGTGTGCTTCGTATTCGAAGCCGCGGTGGCTGGTCGAGCCGTCGCTGACGTTGAAGCCGTTCGAATCGCGCAGGATCACGTGCTTCTTCTTCATGTCGTAGAGCGCCGCGGTGACGGCGAGATCGGAGCTGCCGAATTTCCAGCCGAGCTCGGCGGCGTCGAGCTGCTCGCTGTCGAGATCTGCGACCGTCTGCTGGCGCTGCAGGCGATACACCTCGGTCATCTCCGGCGGCCGGAAGCCGCTCGATGCGCTCACGTAGAGCAGGTGCGCAGGAGCCGGCGCCCACGACAGCGTGACGCGCGGCGCCAGGTTGTCGAAGTCGTCGCTGCTGTCGGCCGGGCGCGCGTACAAACAACCGGCGGCAGCGCACGGCGTGCCGTCGTCGCGCGTATTGCCGTCGATCATGCGGTTGTCGTAGTCGTAGTCGGTGCGATCGAGGCGCAGCGCCGCCGCGATGCTCAGGTTCTCGAGCAGGTGATACTCGAGGCCGACCGACGCACCGAGCGTGGACGAATCGACCTTGTAGTTGTAGTGAAAGCCGGCCGGACGAATCGCATTCGCCGCCGGCGCACCATCCGTCGCCGGACCCGGCTGGAACTCGGTGAGCTCCGATTGTGCGGTTTCCGCATCGAACGCAAACCGCGCGCGCAGTTTCTCGCCGAGCGGCAGCGCGTACGAACCGCTCACCATGTAGCTCGTCTGCGCGTTGTGCTCGAGCGGTTTGCCCACCAGGAAGTGCTGCAGGAAATCCATGCGCGAGCGCCGGTAGATGCCGGCGAGCTCGAAGCAGGAAGCGGTGTTGCCGGCCTCGCAAGTGCCCTGGCCGTAGTGGGCCGAAACCCGCACGCTCGAGGCGTCGCGAAAGGCTTCGGGATTCGGATTGCTGCGCGCGATCGCGTCGTCGCGATAGCTGTTGAATCCCTGGATGAACCCGGCGGTTTCCTGGTTGAGCACCGTGCCCGCGGCGCGCACGCGTAATTTGCCGCCGGCGAATCCGTCCACGTCGCTTGCGAGGTTGAGCTTGGCCTCGTCGACTCCCGACGCATCTCGCCAGCCGGGCGCGCGCGTCGCGGTGCCATACAGCCCGAAGCCGATGTCGTCCGACATGTCGCTGCTCAACGCCAGCCGCACCCGCTTGAAGGAGTTAGGGCCAAACTCGAGGCCGCTCGAAAATGCGGCGATGTCTTCGATGCCGGGCGTCAGCACGTTGACGATGCCATGCACGGCGCTCGCGCCGAACAACGCCGAACCCGGCCCGCGCAGCACTTCCACCGCCGCCGCCTGCTCATAGTTGATCTCGAACATCTCGTTGAGATTGCAGAAGCCGGTCGGGCGGATCGGCAAGCTGTCTTCCGCCACCAGGAACACGCCACAGGCGCCGGCGCCGGCCAGCACGGGCGAACGGATCGCGCCGAGACTTTCCTGGCCGCTGCCATGCTGGACGTACACGCCCGCGATGCGATTGAGGATTTCGTCCTGATGCTTGGCCGACAGATCGGCAATGTCGTCGGCGCCTATGCGCGAGACGCTTGCAGGAGTTTCCGAAGCTGCGCGTGCCGCCCGGTCCGCCGTGACCACGATCGTCTCGTACGGACGCTCATGACCGATCGCCGGGTCGATGATCCCTTCGAGTTCTTCGTCTGCCTGCTCGATCGCGGCGGCTGCGGTGAGCGGCAGCAACGCCAATAGGATGAAAGGAGTGCGCATGATTGGTTAAGCGATTATCACTGCGAACGACTATCCTTGCCACGTCACAGATGAATAAGAAAGCAGGAAAGACAACGCTGTTCGTCGTGTTCTGCCTTGGGCTCGCAGGCTCGCTGCCCGCACAGGAAGCGCCGCGCGAGGGCACTCTCGGCCGGCCGCGCATCGGACTCGTGCTCTCGGGCGGCGGCGCGCGCGGCGCCGCGCACATCGGCGTGCTCAAGGTGCTCGAGGAAAATCACATTCCGATCGATGCCATCGCCGGCACCAGCATGGGAGCCGTGGTCGGCGGGCTGTACGCCTCCGGTCTCTCGGCGGCCGACGTGGAGCGGGTGATGACATCGGTCGACTGGCAGGACGCATTTCGCGATAGTCCGGCGCGCACCGACCTCAATTTCCGCCGCAAGCTCGAAGACCAGAATTTTCTCGTCAAGTTTCCGCTGGGGTTGAAGGGCCGGCGCTTCCGGCTGCCGCGCGGCCTGGTCCAGGGACAGAAGCTCGCGCAGATCCTGCGCTCGCTGACGCTGCCGGTGGCGCAGATCCAGAGCTTCGACGACCTGGCGATCCCGTTTCGCGCCGTGGCCACCGATATCGTCACCGGCGAGCGCGTCGTTCTCGATCACGGTGATCTAGCTACCGCCATGCGCGCCAGCCTGTCGGCGCCGGGCGTGTTCTCGCCGGTCGATCTCGACGGGCGCATGCTGGTGGACGGCGGCCTCTCATCCAACCTGCCGGTGGACGTCGCGCGCGAGATGGGCGTGGACATGCTGATCGTCGTCGATTGCGGTTTTCCGCTGCTCGAGCGCGGCAAGCTCGAGTCGGTCGCGACCGTCTCCAACCAGATGCTCGCGATTCTGATTCGCCACAACACCGCGCTGCAGCGCAAGACGCTCATCGACCGCGACATCGTCATCGACCCCGCGCTCGGCGACTTCTCGTCGCTCGATTTCACCGAACATGAGAAGGCGATGGACATCGGCGAGGCGGGCGCGCGCGCCGTCCTCGGCCGGCTGCAGGCCCTGTCGATTGCCCCGGAGGAGTTCCAGCAAATTGTCGCTGCGCGCGCCGCCAAGCGCACCGACCTGCCGCGCGTCGGGTTCCTGCGCATCGAGCCCGGTTCCGAACGCTATGCCGGCGCCATCGAATCCCTGTTCGGCGATCAGATCGGCAAGGTCGCGGACGGCACTCGCCTCGCGAAGCGCGTGAGCGAGCTGTATGGCCAGGGCAACCTCGAGATCTTCGACTACCGGCTCATGCAGAACGATCCGCTGCCCGGCGAGGCCCCGGAGTATGGCCTGGCGTTGACCACGCGCCGCAATTCGTGGGGTCCCAACTATCTGCGCTTCGGATTGCAGCTGCAGAACGACTTCGAAGGCAATTCTTCGTTCAATGCTGCCGCGCGCGGTACGCTCGCCGAAATCACCAAGTACGGCGGCGAATGGCTGTGGGATTTGCAGATCGGCGAGACGCCGCGCGTAGCCACCGAAGTCTATCTACCCGTGGGATATCGTTCGCGCTGGTTCGTCGCGCCGCATGCCCAATTCCAGATCCGCACGGTGCCCATCGCTGACGAGCAGGAGCGGATCCTGGCGGAATACCGCGTGCGCTCAACCGACTACGGGGTCGATCTCGGGCGCGAGCTCGGTAATTACGGCGAGGTGCGCATCGGCGGCGGGCGCAGCGTGGGCGAGGCGCGCGTGCGCGTTGGTGATCCGCTGTTGCCGTCGTCGGAATTCGATGCGCACAACTTCTTCGCCGAGTACCGCTACGACAGCGTCGACGACGTGAATTTCCCGCGACACGGCAACCAGTTTTCCCTGGGCTGGACGGGCGAACGGGAGGGCCGCGGTGATGCCGACAGCGCGGACCTGCTGCAGTACGACTGGCTGTTTGCGCATTCGTGGGGCCGCAACACCGGCATCCTCTGGACCTCTGCCGGCACGCGGCTCGATTCCAACGTCACGATCGTGCGTTCGTTCTTCTCGTTGGGGGGCTTCTTGAACATGTCGGGTATCACGCCAGAGACACTGGTCGGCCCGCACTTCGCGATCGCGCGCGGTATTTACTACCGGCAAATCGGCCGGGGTGGTCAGGGGTTCCTCAACGTGCCCGTGTACCTGGGCGCGTCTATCGAGAAAGGTAACGTCTGGAATTCGCGCCGGGATATTTCATTCAGCAGCGCGCGGACGAATGGCAGCGTGTTCGTCGGGATGGATACTCTGTTCGGTCCCGTGTATTTCGCGACCGGCTTCGACGATGGGGGCGGCTCGGCCTACTACCTGTTCCTGGGAAGAACGTTCTAGAGGGGACATTCCTGGTTTTCGACAAAAGCGTTGTTTGTACACATCGCTTTTGTCGAAAACCAGGAATGTCCCCTTTAACTCACAGGCCGCGCGACTCGTGCAGCTTCTCGACCTTGTCGAACTTGAGTGCGGGTTTGTCGCCAGCGCGGGAATATTCGTGCTTGCGCGCCATGTCGATGAGCGCGGCGTCACGCTCGGCGGCCGTACCGTACCAATGCGTCTTGTTCCAGTCCGCGCCCAGCAACTTGCGGAACGGATCGCCCACCTTGAGCGTGATGCGCACGCCGAACGGACGCTGAATGCCCGCGTCGGGACGACGCAGGTTGTGAGGAGCCGCGATACCCATGAATTCTCCAGTCGGCGAGTGCCGAAGGCGGCCCTAGGTTACGAAGCGCTGCTTCCGATCGCAAGCGTGGACCGAGATCTTCGGCGTGAACTGGCGCGGGTTACGGACGTGGTGACGTCGACGTCGAAGCGGCGATCGTCCCGCGATCCGACCGTGAAGCCGGGCGTCGAGGTACATCAGGTTGTCGATGAGAAAGCCGCGCGCGGTGAACAGCACGGAAGTGGCAAAGCCAGCAGCGCATTGGTGGAACCACGGCAATCCTCGTGGCCGAAAACCACACATAGATAAGCGGGTTGGCTCGCGTTCCGCGCTCTCGTGGATGGGAGCGGGCGGCTGGCTGGGAGATATCGGGCTGGCTGAATCAATTCCTGGGCCCGGATGACAGTTATTCTTATTTGCCGGGGCCAGGCCAGCGGACCATTTCGGCCACCAAGCCACTGTTTTCAATCCTTTCCCCGGAAAAGCCGTCTACCGGACAGGCGGCCGCATTGCTTGTAGACACTTGCCGCCAATACGATCCGACGGGGGATAAGGGAGCTCGTATGCGTGTGGTCTTGGGTCTCGCGATGGGATTGATGCTGGCTACCGGCGCACAGCCGCAGTCGGCCGACAGGAAGCAACTGACCTCCGAGCAGTACCGGACGATCATCGACGATCGCCAGTACTGGTGGGAGCAGCGCAAACGTTATCAGCAGATCTCGCAGCATGCGCTGGAGCTGCTGCCGGGGCGGCGCAATACGCCGCTGCGCGATCTCAACATCAGCGACGAAGAAGTCCGCGAAGTGCAGGCGATCGCGGTCAGCTATCTACCTCGCGAGCTCGTGAACATATCGCCGGTGGTGACCGCGTGCCCCTGCGAAGAGGGGCCCACGTGCACCGCTCAGGTGTATGTGCTTGCGACAGCGAAGGGCAAGACCTCGGGTCTGCAACTGTCGCGGATGAACAAGGCGTGGCAGGTCGGCATGGTCCAGAAGTGGTGGCTCAAGCGAGCGGCCATTCAGCGGCAGAATACGGGCAATTCTTTTCTCGACGAATACCTGTACGAAAAGGCCGTCAACGAGATGTACGAAGAATTTCCCGCATGCCTCGGGCAACTCGTGCCCCCCGCCCAGACCGTGTCCACGACGAAGCCCCAAGAGAAAAAATGACGAAGAAGCGAGCGCCCGCCAAAATCCGCCCGGTCAAACCCGATGATTACGATGCCTGGAAGCCGCTATGGGATGAGTACAACGCGTTCTACGAACGTACCGGCCCCACCGCGCTGTCCGACGAGGTGAACGATGCCCTGTGGCGGCGGTTCTTCGATGCGAGCGAACCCGTGCACTGCGTCGTCGCCGAACGCGATCACAAGGTGGTCGGCATCTGCCACTACCTCTATCACCGCAGCACGTCGCGCCTCGAGCCGGTGTGCTACCTGCAGGACCTTTTCACCGCGCCCGAGGAGCGTGGCCATGGCATCGGCCGCGCGCTGATCTCGGCGGTGTACGACATCGCCAGGGAGCACGGTTGCAAACGCGTGTATTGGCAGACGCACACGACCAACACCCCGGGGCGCACGTTGTACGACAAGGTCGCCAAACATTTCGGGTTCATCGTCTACGCCAAGGATGTTTGATGGAGCGGCGCAAAGTGTGCGCGCAGGAGTAGTCGGGTGACCGAAAACAAGACGAAGCCGACCACCCTCAAGGTCGCGGATTTTCTGAAGCAGAAAGCCAGCGGTGAGCGGCTCGCGCAATGCCAGACGCTCGTCAACCTATTCAAGGCAGTGACCGGCAAGCCGGCGAAGATGTGGGGGCCGAGCATCGTGGGATTCGGCTCGTACCATTATGTATACGAAAGCGGGCGCGAGGGCGATGCCCCGTTGCTCGGCTTCTCGCCGCGCAAGCCCGAACTCGTGCTCTACCTCGCGCCGTACCTCGACGATCAGGGGCTGAAGAAGCAGTTAGGCCGGCACAAGGGAGGCGCGGGTTGTCTGTACATCAAGACGCTCGAAGACATTGATCTGGCGGTGCTGCGCAAGCTGGCGCATGCGTCGGTGAAGGCCCTGAGGCAGCGATATTCGGATTGAGAAGTAAGTCACTGGACTTCTAAGGCCATATATGTAGACTTATGCGCCATGCAACGCATACGTCGCTCCTCCGGACAGACCCTCAACCTGCTGCGCGCCCTAATGGACGAGCCGCGCAAGTGGCATCACGGCTACGAACTGTCGAAGGCGACGGACCTGCTGTCCGGCACGCTGTATCCGATCCTCATGCGTTTGTCCGACCGCGGTTTTCTCGAGCACAAGTGGTTGCCTTCGCAGGAAGCGGGGCGGCCGCCACGACACGTGTATCGCCTCACGGCCAAGGGCGCGAAGCACGCCGTCGAACAATTCGAAATCTCGGATGAAGTCGGCGCGGGCCCGAAGCGCTCGCTGAGTCGCGCATGAGCGCGCTCGCTTCCATCTGTTTGCAATTCGCCTCGTGGCTGTTACGCAAGGAACACTCCGAGTGGGCGCGCGCGATGCACTCCGAGTTTCAACATGTCGGTGAGAGCGAGCGCCTGTCATGGGCGTTCGGTTGTGTCGTTGCCGCGATCAAACAAAGGTGGGCTCCCATGAATACTGGAGATTTTCGGATTTCCCGTTGGGTGATGCTGGTAGAGATACTTGGCTGCTTCGGGCCACTGACGCTGGGGTGGTCTCTGTTTACGTTCGATCAGCCCGGTCTCATTCACCACAGCCTGGCCGACGTCGAGCGCTGGTATCTGCCGCTACCTGGCGGCGCGTTCATCATCTCGATGATGATCGCGGGAGCGGTGGTGGGCGTGATCGGGCCGATCGGCCTGTTTCTCGGGCTGCGCTATGTGGTGTTCGGTCGCGCGTTGGAGAGCAAGGCGCTCGGGGCCGCTCTCATCGGCACGCCGATTCTGCTGACGATCGTGGGCTGGATCGCGGGGATGTTTTTCGGCCCGCCCGATTTTCGTCCACAGTTCGATAGCATAACCTTTGTATTCGTATGCCTGCCGGTCGCAGCTTTCGCACACTTGATGTATCTCGCACGTCCCGCCGCGCCGCCCCAGATCCTTGCAGTGGCCTGAAGTCGCAAGGCTGGCGGCACGCTGACGTAGTACTGTCGTAGCCGCGAAGCCCTCCAGGCCGGATCCTCCGGTCGAACAACCGGAGGGCTTTTGCGTGGACATGCAAATCGATTCAAATCGGATTCGTTCGGAACGGGAAAAGCGCGCCTGGAGCCAGGAGCAACTCGCGGAAGTTGCGGGCGTCGCCCTGCGTACGATCCAGCGCGTCGAAACGACGGGCGCTTGTGCGTATGAAACCGCCAAGGCCATCGCGGCCGTCTTCGAAGTGGATGTT
Source organism: Steroidobacteraceae bacterium (assembly GCA_035286365.1). GTDB lineage: Bacteria > Pseudomonadota > Gammaproteobacteria > Steroidobacterales > Steroidobacteraceae > CADEED01. The sequence continues at coordinate 26,221 of DATHJZ010000250.1, forward strand.
TCGCAGCTGCGGCCAGCCATTGCAACGAATCCACGCGTATCGCGCCGGGCGTGGTACCTGAGCGCGGCTGCGGCAGCATCGCTGCTCGTCACGATCGGGGCATTTCTGACGCGCGACGCGGTCGCAAGCGAGATTTCGCTGGCCGTGACACTTTCTTTGAACGGCACTGAGCTCGGCAAACACCAGTTGGTCACCGACGAAGGCCAGGATTCGGAGATTCGCCTGGAAGGCCAGGCAAAAGTGATCTTGTCGTCGGCGATCAACGCCGATGGCAGCGTGGCGGTTTCCCTGCGCGTATACGAGTTCGCGAATCAGCAGTTCGCGCTCGTCTCGACGCCAAAGCTGCTCGTCCGCGACAACGATGAGGCGACAGTCAACGTGACGTCGGCTCAAGGCAACGTGTTCAGAATCGCGGTCAAGCCGCACAAAGTCTGATTGCGCGGCGACTATTCGGCAGGCGCCGCCGGTTCGCCACACTTCACGATTGAATCGTTGATGGCAGTGGCGGTGATCGTGCGGATCTCTTCCACGCCTTCGAAGATCGAGCTCGTCAGAAGCTGGTGGCCGAATTTGGTTTGACCGAACTGGTTGAGGCGCATTTCCTCGCCGGTCGTGAATCGACCGGCGGGTTTTCCGTCCATGTGGTCGAACTGGTAGCGCGTGTATTTCTTTCCGGCCTCGGTGCGGTAGAACTCGATCGCCGTCTCGAGCTCCTGGGCGGTGAGGCGCTCGGCAAATACTTTCACCACGAGAGCGGTGAACGGCGCGCGATCGATCTGCTCCGCGCACCTGCGCGCCTGCGCCGAGATTTTTCCTGCGGAATGCGCGCGGCGGATCCCGTCCTTGGCCGCGTTCACCAGCAATTCGTCGGTGCGCATGAGACTGGTGAGCGTAAGGGCCCGCTGCTGCTCGGTCGGGTCGGCCAGCGCCGCGGCCGCTGTCATAAGCACGAGCGCGAACAGGGAAGTGCGTTTCATGCGGGTGATCCTGCGTGGATCCGCGGCGCGGTGCAAGGGTGTGGAGTTTTGCTACGCCGCGCGGTCGCCGGCGCCTTCACGATCGCGCCAGCGGAATATGCGCCGCGTGATGAATAGATAGACGCACTTGCCGCTGGCCATCCACAGCCGCGACGGCAGCGAGGGTTTCGCCAGGATGCGTTGTTCGCGCGCGGTGAGCCGTTCGGGAAGATAGGTGCGCTTGTGCTTGAGCAGGTGGCGAATGTCGTCGTGGCCCAGGGCGCGGGCAATCGGGCCGCGATGTGTCAGCGTCATGGCGAGCTGGAAATCCACGAGGGCGGGGCGGCCGTCGGGCGTGACCAGCCAGTTGGTTTCCTTGGCGAGATCGTTGTGGATCACGTTGGCGACATGGAGTTGCCGGACGAGTTTCAACGCGGCGCGGAAATAGGCGGCGTCACTTGGCTTGGCGATCTGCATGGGCGCGCCTTCAATCCAGCTGCGAGTGAGGATGCCGGGCGCGAGATCGAGCACGCGCGGAATTCCTGCGGTGCCTTGCTTGAGAGCAAGTCGGGTCAAAGCACGGTGTTCGCGACGCATGAGTCGTAACGCGAGCCAGCGCGCCCAGGGGCGCGCCGCGCGCGCGTCGCGGACCACCGTGTCACCGATGCGGGTGATGGTGCCGAATACGTCGGCCTTTAGAGGGGACATTCCTGGTTTTCGTTGTGAAAAGGGGACACGCTTGTCGTGGGCGACGAGCTTGCGGCTAACAAGTGACAGTCAATAGCAGGCATGTCCCCCTTTTCACAACGAAAACCAGGAATGTCCCCTCTACTGCCACTCGCCGCGCAATCCGGCAACGATGCGCTGGAGGCTGGTCGCGCTGGCATCATCTCCCGGCACGGGCGCGGTCACGACGACCTCGATGCGCGACCAGAACCGCTTCGGCGGCTGCGTCATCGCGGATTTGCCCTCGCGATGGCTGAAGAAGCTGCCCCACAACCCGCGCAGTGCCATCGGAATGACGGGCACAGGACGCCGCTCGAGAATCTTCTCCACGCCTTTCTTGAACTCGTTCATCTCGCCATCGCGCGTCAGTTTGCCCTCGGGAAAGATGCAAACGACTTCGCCATCGGCGAGCTCGGCGTCGATGCGGTCGAACGCCTTCTGCAGCGCGCCGGCATCTTCGCGGGCCGACGCAATCGGAATCGCGCGCGCAGTGCGGAAGATGAAGCCCATGACCGGGATCTTG
>DATHJZ010000251.1:0-18658 GCA_035286365.1 Steroidobacteraceae bacterium
CAGCAGTTCGTTTGGCATCGATGCGCGGCGAATTCTCAGGAAACCAGCATCGCCCTCATCGCCTGTATGTTTGCTCTCGTCTGTTCGTACGGCGTCCCGACGCCGTCGTCATATTCGCGCTCGGTCAGCGCGATGATCGGCCAGCGTTTGTCCCGAATCAGGTGAAGACACTCTTCAATAGGAGTGTCGCCTTCGCCCCACGCCACATTCGCACCCTTGTTGCGTTTGCGGTCTTTCACATGAATGTGGGTGATCCGTTCATGGTGCTCTCGAAGAAAAGCGATTGGATCGTTGTTGCCGGCGACGAAATGGCCGATGTCGAGACAGACTCGAAAGGCGGGCGAGAACGCGAGCAGCTTGGTGAGACTCGCAAGCGAGGCGACTTCATCCGGATCCTGGATTTCAGCGTGCGGATGGAAGGCCGCACTGATCCCGTATTTCTCGGCTGCCGGAGCGAGGCGCAGTCCCATCGGCACGCGAGTCTGATTGGTTTGAAAGACCCGAATGCCGAGCGCCTTCATCTGACGGAACACGGCGTCGATTTCGGCGTCCGTGCAATCGTCGTAAAAGGTGTTCGAGATGGAGAACAGGTTGAGGCCCGCGCGCTTGAACTTCTTCCTGACTGCGACGAACTCGTCCAGCGAACCTGGCGAGAGGCACCACGCACGCTGCACAGCGCGTGTTCTCAGATAATCCGGCGTCGGAACTACAGGCGCGCGCCCGCGGACCAGACCCAGCAGTTCCGGACCGAAAAAGCGCGATCCCAGCTCGACATTCTCGACGTCCATCGCCACGCATTGATCGATGACGACGTCTGCATCATCTTTACCCGGTATCTTCGGCAGCGGCCTCAGCGAGCTGGTGATGAGTCCGATCTTCACGCCCCGAATGGTGGAGCTCGAGGCAATAGCGTCGGTCGAGCTCGCCACTCCAAGCGCCACTGCACTTGCCATGAGCTCCCGTCGGTTCATGTTTCACTTCTCGCCATTGACCACGCCTGTCAGGCGGACATCGCGAGACGATGCACCGACGTAAATCGGTCTGGGACCCTCGGGCTTGATCCAGTTCCGATCCTCGACGGACCAATACGCAAGCTGTCGGTCGGGCACATGGACGCGAACGCGTTCAGATTTTCCCGGCGCAAGGTCGACGCGCGCGAAACCAGCCAGCGACTTTGGCGCCATTGGAACATTCGTCTTGGGCGGTCCGAGATAGATTTGCGGTATCTCGGAGCCCGCACGCGCGCCCGTGTTCTTGACGGTGAACTCCACATCCAGCCCGCTATCTGTTGCGCCGATCTTCAGGTCCGAGTAGGCGAAGGCGGTGTACGACAGACCATGTCCGAAAGGGAAAAGCGGATTGATGTCGTTGCGATCGTAGTGGCGATAGCCGACGAATATTCCCTCGCTCTGAATTACCTTGCTGTCAACGCCAATGGAGCGCTCAGCGTGTTTTGGATCTCCCGTCGGCGAGTCTTCCATCCTGACCGGAAAGGTGATCGGTAGTTTGCCGCCGGGATTCGCGCGTCCAGTCAGCAGATCTGCGGTTGCCCAACCGCCCTCCTGACCCGGGTACCAGGTGACAAGGACCGCTCGCACCTGGCCGAGCCACGGCATTCGAACCGGACCCGCGGTGTTCAGGACCACGACCGTGTTTGGATTCGCCGCGGCGACCGTTGCTATCAATTCATCCTGGTCGTTGGGAAGAACGAGGCGCGCATCGGCCTCGATCTCTTCGCTGCTCCGGGCCCACGCGAACACCACCGCCGTTTCCGCTGCGCGCGCCGCCTTCGCAGCGTCGGCGATCTGGGTGCGCCGCATCTGTGGCGTTACCCACGCCAATCGGACTTGCACCGGCAGGTCGCCAGTACCGATTGCACGGACATCAACCTGATAAGGCCGCCCCGCCTCGAGACGCACCGTGGCTTGCCCGTTATCGAGTCCGTCGGTGGTAGGCGCCAGGCTCGTCCACTTTCGCGCGAAACCGTGCGCGCCGAGCTCGGCCGACACCGCCTTTTGTGCTCCGTCGATCTTTAAAGCCGCAGTCCCTCCCCAGGATTGAATCATCAGTAGATAGATGCCGGGTTCGGGTACCGAGAGAGTGCCGGCCCAGCTGGCCTCGGTCCCGGGAGGCAACGCCTTGTCGCCGACGAAATCCAGCGTCGGGTCGACCGACTCGCCCGCCTTCGATGTCCGCTTGAGACCAGTCACTTTCCCGGACCGAGGTAGTGCCGCCGTGGGAATTGTCTCGCCGGTCTGGGAATTTCCAACTGAGTAGGCGGTGCGGGGAGCGATGCGCCGCATTGCGGCCAATGGAGAAATCTCTCGAGCCTCGAAGCCATAGGCTCGTCCACCCGTTGCGCCGACGGCGAGCTGACCCGCGGTAGGGCCGATCAGCACGGGCGCAGAGTTGCGATTCAACCGCAGCGGCAGAATCCCATCGTTTTTCAGCAAGACCGCACCTTCGGTTGCGACCTCGCGGGCAACCCGGGCACCAGCCTCGACATCGATGGCGTTTGGTCGCTGAACGCGCGTGCCGTCCAGAAACCCGAACTTTTCCATCTGCCCTAACAACCGCCCGGCCGCGCGATCCACGAGGGCTTGCGGAATCCGGCCGGCAGTTACCTCGGCTACCAGCTTGTCCCCGAAATAATAAGGACGACGCGGCGCGCCCTCGGTGCCGTATCCCGGCATTTCCACGTCGACGCCCGCCACCAGTGCATAAGAACTGTGCGTACCGTGCCAATCGGAGACGACGAAACCGTCCCAGCCATACTCACCTCGCAAGATATCGGTGAGATGAAACTTGTGCTCCGAGCCGTAGTTGCCATTCACGATCATGTGCGAGGCCATGAACGAAGCTGCCCCTGCCTTCGCGGCCGCTTCGAAGCTCGGTAGATAGATCTCGCGGAGTGCTCTTGAATCTATGATGAAGTCGTAGGGAATGTTGTTCTGCCGCGTCGAGCTTCTGACATGCTGTCGCTGCGTGTAGCCGACATAGTGCTTCGGCGTCGCCAGCACGCCTTGCGCCTGGATGCCTTCGACTTGCGCAGCGCCAAGGCGGCCCGCCAGCAATGGGTCTTCGCCAAGGGACGTCGAGTTGCGGCCCCAGAGCAGATTGCGTGCGATATCGATCTGGGGCCCGTTGAGAACATCGAGACCCAACGCGCGTGCTTCAAGGCCGAACAAGACGCCGACGCGTCGGGACAGGTCGGCGTCGAAGGTTGCCGCGAGCGGCAAGCCACCTGGTACTCCGGTGGCGTCAGCCTTGACCTCGATTCCAACAGGCCCGTTTCCCCATCGCAGTGGCGGAATCTTCAGACGTGGCACCCCGGGCGCGTACCCCGACTGGCCCCGATCGTCTGGATCGTCAGCGCCGGTGATGAGATCCGCCTTTTCGGCGAGAGTCATTGATTCAAGCAGCGAGCGGACACGCGGCGAAAACTGCTCGGGTGTTACCAGGGCAGATGCAGGTGCAGCAGTAGCAAGGCACAAACCGACTGCAATACCGGAAATCAGCAAGCGGACCATACTACCCTCGTGAAACAAGCGCCTAACAAGGCGGTCATCTTTGTTCGGTGATCGCCTTTTCATGCTTCGAAAGAGCGAAAGCGGCGGCCGCGGCAATCAAGGCCGGAATCGTCGCCAACAGGAAAATTTCCTTGCTGCTCCAGCCGATCGTGATCAGGTGGCCAGCGAGCGCTGGCCCGACGATCGACCCCAAACGCCCGACTCCGAGAAACCAGCCGACGCCGGTAGAGCGGATCTCGGTTGGATAAGCCATGCTCGCAACGGGATTGGCCGCCGTCTGCCCGCCGATGATCCCGAAGCCAGCGCAAAACACGGTGAGAGCGAGCAACGGCACGCTGTTTCCTGCAAAGGCCAAACCCGCAATTGCGAAAGCTGCGATGAGGTAAGCCATCGTGAGAGTTTTGGCGGGCCCCCACTTGTCGATCATCCAGCCCTGGACGATTCCCACCATGCCGCCGAGCTGAAGCAGCGCGCCCATGAGAATTGCGATCCCAAGCGCAACGCCCAGGCTTCGAATCTGCGTTGGTAGCCAGTTCGTCAACAGGAAGAGGACGAGGAGGCTGCAGAAAACCAGTATCCAAAGCAGTATCGTGCGTCCCGCACGACCATCTCTGAACAGCGCTTTCACCGACATTCGGGAAGCGCGGCTCTCCCCGAGCGTAAATCGGGCGCCTGCCGGCAATGACGCGTTGATCCTGCGCATCAATGCCGCGACCTTGTCTTGTCGCCCTTCTTGCGACGCCAGGAAGTGAATGGACTCGGGCAACAGGAAGAACATGATCACCGAGAGCACGAGCGGCACTATTCCACCGATGAGGAATACCGGCTCGTAGCCGATGCTGACCGCCAGCCGCGCGGCCGTCAGGCCGGCGGTGATCGACCCGAGAATAAAACCGTTGAACATCAATACGACCATGAAGGATCGAATTCGGCGCGGAACGTATTCGGAAGTGAGCGCAATCACGTTGGGCATCGCGGCGCCGATGCCGAGGCCGGTCAGGAAGCGGAAGGTGTAAAGCACCTCGATCGACGAACTTTCCGCCATGCCGATGCTGCCCAATCCGAATCCGACCAGACAGGCAAGGAGCAGCGGTCTGCGCCCGAATTTGTCCGCGAGCGGCGCAATGAACAGAGCGCCCAGCATGAGTCCGACGAGACCCAAGGAGAAAAACAGTCCCAGCATGTTCGGGGACAGCGACCAGACACGCGCCAATGTAGGCGCCACAAAGCCCGCACTCTGAGCGTCAAAGCCTTCCGCAAAGGCGATCAACGCACACAGCACAACCACGCGGATCTGAAAGGCACTCAGTGACCCTTCATCTATTACTTTCGCAACACCGAGTGTCTGTGTAGCCATGATCACTTTCCCCGCAAATGCCGGACCCGGCCTTTAAGTCTCAAACGGGCACAGTCGCCCGACCGAGCTCGCTGGCATCCTTGATGAGATCGGCAGACCAGAAATTGGCGAGCACGCGCTGCGCTTGTTGTGCGGATAGCACTCCCTCGCACAAGCGCAGGAACTTCCGTTCAAGGTCATCGTTGCTCATCGGCCGCTCGAGACTGCCCAGCGCGTGCTCGACGTGCTGTTCCAGGACGCGACCATCCTTGAGAGTGATAGACACGTGGGCCTCATCGTCGCGGATGCCGCGGTCGACATGCGCATCGACCCGGTCTCGCAGCGCAATCACGTTGGGGTCCGTCACGACGTCGTCGGCATATTCAGACTCACCCGCGGCGCCGCGGATGATGGCGACGGCGACCGAATGAAACACACTGAACTTGCCTTCGAGCCCGACGCGCGGAGTGCGTTTGCCGGTGAGCTCGAGTACCAATGGTGCTACGCGTAGTTTGATGCTTTCGATCATCTCCGCGGTCAGGCCGTGCCCGTTACGCAGCTGTATCGCTCCATCTATTGCCGGATGGATGACGATCCCGCAGGCGAACGGCTTGTACGTATTGAGCGAGATCTCAAACTGCTCACCCAGGTTTTTGGTCACTTCGCTGAAGTCGCGATCCGCTGACATCACGAAGCCGAATCCACGTGGCGCTTCGAGCACTCGATCGGAACTCGTAAAGTTCTGCTTGGCCAGATGCGCAGCGAGCAGACCATTTTGCGCAGCGCGTCCCGGATGGAAGCTCTTGCACATGGTCCCGAACATCTCGCGGAAGCCGGACGATTGGGTTCCAGCGATGCCCAACGCCCAGGTCATTTGCTGGACATCGAGCCCCAAGACCTTACCGACAGCCGCCGCAGCGCCGAACACACCGGCTGTACCCGTGATGTGCCAACCAATGTCGTAGTGCGCTGGATAGACAGCATTGCCGATCCGGCATTCGACCTCGACGCCAAGGATGAAGGCGTGCAGGAGCTCAACCCCCGTGATCGGCAGGCGCTCCGCCAACGGTATGAGTGCAGATGCAACCGGACCCGCCGGGTGGATTATGGTCTTCAGATGCGTGTCGTCGAAATCGAAGACGTGGCTTGAGATGCCATTCAGGAGTGCGGAATTCAGTACGTCGATCCTCTCCGTGCGGCCCAAGATGCTGCTCTCCGGCGTACCCGAAAACGGCCTCACCGCAGCCAGAGCGCGGTTGACTGCCTCGTGACGACTACCGCCAATGGCGCAGCCTGCCCAGTTCACCAACGAGCGCAAAGCTTCGTCGCGGACAGGAACTGGAACGTCCGCATACCGGGCATTTACGACGTAACTGGCCAAAGTGCGGGTAACCGCTTCAACTTCCTGCATGGTTTTTTCCGATCTGATAACTGAAGCGATTACAAATCTAGTGGCGCAATGGGCGGATAGGATCGCCCGCCAGGAACGCCTCTATGTTTTCAACCGTGCTCGCGTAGAAACGACGATAGGTTTCTTCGGTGACGTAACCGAGATGCGGTGTTGCAAGCACGTTGTCCATCGTTCGGAACGGATGTTCCGCCGGCAGCGGTTCGGAGATGAACGTGTCGAGTGCAGCGATGCCAATGCGCTGCTCGCGCAGCGCGTCTATCAGTGCCGGTTCCTGGATCAGCTGTCCGCGGGACGTGTTGACCAAGATGCTGCCTTTGCGCATGAGCGCCAACTCTTCAGCGCCCACGATGCCTTGCGTACCTTCGCCTAACACGATGTGAAGCGTTACAACGTCGCTCTCGGCGAACAGTGCAGACTTCGAAACCAGGCGAGCATCGACCACTGCCGCCCTCTCCTTCGTCAAGTTAGGGCTCCAGGCCAGGAGCTTCATGCCGAACGCCGTGCCGATGCGAGCTACGGTCTTGCCCACTCGACCCAGGCCGAGGAGGCCGAGTGTTCGGCCCTGCAGTGTTTGACCGACTGTCGTCTGCCAACCTCCGGACCTGAGGCTTTGGTTCTCGCTCACAATCCGGCGAGCAGCGGCCAGAATCAACGCCCACGTCAGTTCACTCGTGGGATGCTCGGTCGAGGCGCTCTCGGTGTGGGACACCACGATGCCTCGAGCTGCCGCCGCATGTAGATCAAGAGTGCGGTTATGCGCTCCTGTCACGCAGATGAGTTTCAGCTTGGGCAAGCGTTGAATCAGCGCGCCTGACATGGGCATGCGCTCGCGCATCAGACAGATGATGTCGAAATCGGCCAGGACCGTCGCCGCCTCATCCACACAGCTCAGCGGCCGATCGAAGAACTCCACCGCGCATTTCGCCCGCACGCGGCTCCAGTCGGCGAACCGCTTGGCAATGCCCTGATAATCGTCGAGGACCGCAACGTTAAGCATGGGGCGACCCATTGCCGCCTTCCACGTCCTCTCTCCAGAAGCCCAGCTTTTCCTGGGCCGAACGATCGGAATAGCTGAAGATCACGGACTGTTCTTCGGTGGCGAAACGAATGCGCGACCATGCCGGCACCGCCAGCACATCGTGCGGCGCAAACTCGAATGGACGGTCCGCGATCTCCACCACTCCTCGTCCCTCAACGATGACGAAGACGGCGTTGTCGGTGCTGCGATAGTTGCGTCCGTGAAAACCGGCAGGCAACAGCTGCATGAACACGGACATCGTTGGAAACGGATGTCCGCCCGTGAGGGGATTGCTGTAACGCAGCTTCGCACCATGAGCCGGATGAATGCGATCGGCCAGTTTCATCTGCTCGAGCGCTTCGCGGCTTCGCTGGTAGGGGTACAGCAGGATCGGCGAATGAAGCCTCTCGGAATCGTCGACCAGCGGAAGCATGTTGGCGCCGTAAGCGGCAAACGATTCGCCTTCGGACCTCACGATGCGATGAGTTTCATTTGAATGGTCTTCGCGAAACGCAGCGCCAAAAAATTTCGCGATTGCGGTGTCCAGCCCGTCCAGCCAAACCACCGGTCCCGTCCCGAGATTGCCATGGTCGTGCCAGGCCCAGCTTGGAGTGACCACGAAATCCCCCGGGCGCATCGTTGACATCTCGCCGCCGACAGCGGTGTAGCCACCCTCTCCTTCGATCAGGAAACGCAACGCGTTTGGCGAGTGCCGATGCGAGGGCGCGATTTCACCCGGTGCGATCGCCTGCAAGCCGGCATAGAGTGAATTGACGACGTATGTGGTACCCCGCAGGCTCGGATTCTCGAGCACGAGCACGCGCCGTTCGGCTTGCCGTTTGCTGATGAGGCCAATGGAGCGCATCAGCGCGGGACGAACATCGGCGTAACGCCAGAGGCGCGGAACGCATTTCGTCCCAGGCGTCATCGCGCTGGCTTCCCGCTCCCACAACGGCATCATGTCCATGTTGCCGATCTCGCGGGAGAATGCCTCGAGCGCCGCGACCGGGTTGGGTTCGCTTGCGGACGGTCTGTCACTCATCAGGGCGTTCCCTCTTTCGCGAACAGCGAAAACTTTCCGGTATCGCCCTGAACTACTTTTAACGTCATCGCGCCGATGCGCTCGAACTCGATGGTTACCGTCTCGCCATCGCGGATGGGGCCAACACCTTCCGGCGTACCCGCGGCAATAAGGTCGCCAGGGAAAAGCGTCATGACCGACGAAGCCATTTCGATCATTCCCGGCACATCGAGCACCAGGTCGCGTGTATTGGCGTCCTGGCGCAACTCGTCGTTCACCCAAAGGCGACCACGCAGGTTGTTGGGCTCCCCCACTTCATCCGCCGTGACGATCCATGGGCCCACGGGACAAAAGGTATCGAATGCCTTTCGCGCTACGCGCTCCTCTTTACCGCGAATGACGGCGTCGATGAGAAGGGTGTAACCGAACACAACTTCCCGCCAATCGTCGCGATGTACGTCGCGGCAGGTACGACCAATGACAATCGCGAATTCGCATTCGTGATCAATGCGCCGACCGGAATTGACCGGCAGAACGATCGGATCATTGGGCCCGCTCAACGCCGACGGCGGCTTAAGGAAGAACCCCTGGGTATTGGCTCGATATTCCCGCCCCATTTCTTGCGCATGCGCATGATAGTTAGCGGGATAGGCGATGACCTTGCTTGGCCAGGGAACTGGCGTTCCCAGTCTCACTTCACTCAACGGCCGACCGGAACGCGATGCGACGGCCGCCTCCAGTTCGGGGATGGCGCCCTGAAAGCGCCGGATCAGCCGGTTCATGCCAACTGGCGGCCAGTCTTCTGCCGGACTCGCCGCCAGGTCAGAGATGTCGATGACCTCTTGGCCTCGAACAACCCCCAGTCGATTCTTGTCAAAGCTCACCAATTTCACGGCTTCGCCTCGTGCGCAACTTTCGACGGCGCAGCTTTGAAGAAGGGTGGCATTTCCCCGTAGGCAATCGAGCGGTGAGCGCCGGGCAACGGAATTCTAGATTGCATCAACGGCCAGCGCCCTTGACTTGATCCGCCCAACCGTCCCACGCCCGATTGATCTGACCAACTCTCTGCACCTCAAACTTGTTCATGAACTTTGGCTGTCCCAGCTTCAGGGCATCCATCTCAACCCGCGCATTCACCTGCGTATAAACCGCGTTGTAAGTTGCGCGCCGGACATTGGGGCCGACGACCGTCATGCCGTGACCGCGCATGAGCACGACGTTGCGATCACCAAGCTTCTTCGCCAGCGCTTCGCCAGACTTCGAATTGAGAACAAGCATGTTGTTGTTCGGGCCTTCAACATCCTCGAGGTCGAATACTGGAACAGGCTCGGAACCAATGAAGTGCGCCATATGGATCAAAGCTTTGAAAGGCACTTTATCGGTGACGGTAAATGGGAGGACATCCGGCGCGTGGCTGTGCACCACCGCTACGACATCCGGACGCATCCGATAAATCTCTCCGTGGATGAAGCGTTCGTTGTAAACCCGTCTCCCACGCTGATCGACGGGCATGCTGTTCTCGTCGAACTCCATGATGTCGTCCGCCGTCACCAACGCGGGCGCCCGATTTCCCGACATGAGGAAATGCTTTGGGTTCTTGAAGGACCTGACCGTTACGTGTCCGTAGCTGTCGAGCACGTTCTGATCCGCGAGGATGTGGTTGGCGGTCACCAAATCTGCGATGCGCTGCTCTTCACTGTCGGCTGGAAACACATCCGGTGGAATCGCCGCAGGCGCCTGAGCCCAAGCGCCTGCGGCGGTAAACGCCATTGCTACAACGGATGCACCGAAGGATGCCCGGCGATTGATCGAGTATCGCTTGCGTTCCATTGCTTCATTTCCCCATCGACGCTGTTTCCAGAAAAAGCGAAGCTCAACACTCTCTAGAACGCATAGTCCAATCTGACGCCAACGCTGCGCTCGGACTCCCTGCTGAACGTCGTGCGGTAACTTCCCACGCCGGCGAAGCTCAAACTTCTGATCCGGATTGGATACTCCTCGTTCAATATGTTGCGACCGTAGATCGAGAAGCGGAGCTTCTCATCCAGCGTGCCGACACCGATGTTGCCGCTCAAGACCCCATATTCGGGGAGGATGGTGTTGGGATCACCGGCAACAGTCCATGCGGTCGAACGATGTGAGTAGGTGGCGTTTGCGAATCCCCGCAAATTGGCACCAATCTGCGGACTATAAGAGACCGCGACGTTGTAGCCCGTCTTGGGCGCGTTGACCGACGGAAGGCCCGTCACGTCATTGACAGTACCGCCCCCCGGCACCGGCCGGTAACAACCGGGACCCGGCTCAGGATTGACGACCTGCCCCCGATAGCAGGTAGTTAGAAACTTCTTGAACTCGACGGGATTGTACGAGTAGCGGCCGGAGAGGACGAGGTCGGGCGTAACGCGCAGGGACAGGTCGAGTTCAACGCCCTTGGACTCCACGCCCCTCGCGTTGTCCAGAACCGTCTCGAAGTTTCCATCCGGCAGGAAGACGATCGTCGTGGTCTGCATGTTGGTGAAGTCTTGCGTGAACACTGCAAGGTTCGCCGTCAGGCGGCGATCGAAGAATTGGCTCTTCACACCGACTTCGTAGCTATCGACGGTTTCCGCAAGAACTGCCCGGGCTGCGCCGGCAGAGGTTCCGATCGCCGGCGCCTTGTAGCCTTGCGAGTAGCCGCCATAGAACATGATGTTGTCCGAGGCCTGGATCTGCAGTGCCGCCTTGTACGAGAAGTCGTCCTTCTTCTCTTCCGCGGAAGTGTCGGCCGGGTGCGGGCCAACGAAGTTGAAGCGCGGATCGACGGCGTAGGCATAGGAGCCTCCGACCTCGTCGTCCGTGAACCGTCCGCCGATGACAAGCGTCAACCAATCCGTAAAGTGCAGGTTCGCCTGACCGAAGGCCGCGAGACTGTTCGTTCTGGCAGTGTAGGCCTGCGTTCCGCCGTCGGTGCCGACGTAGGTGTTCGGAGGCAGGTCAGTTCGGCCACGCAAGCCGCCCTGGTTTTCGAGGGCGTTCACGTCCTGATCGAACAGGTATGCACCCAAGACGTAGTCTACGAATCCGCCAACCGGTGAGTTGAGCCGGACTTCCTGCGAGAACTGTTGGGCCTCCACGTCGCCGACGTTGTACTTGTTGAAATCGGTCGGCGTCTTGTCGCCATCCGTCCGGTTGCCGCTTTCCTGGGACTTGTAAGCGGTGATGGATGTCAGCGTGTAGTCACCAAGGTTGTAAGTCAGCGTGGCTTGAGCGGACTTTTGCTGGATGTACTGCGTTGTCGGGTCATTGTCGGCATAGTCGCGATTATCGGGGCCAAATTCGATGCCGTACGCCCCGAGAAGCCCGCCGAAATTCAGCAGCGTGGTGCTGTTCGGTGGGATCGGGTTGGCTGGAGTCGGGTAGCTGGTGATGGTCTCGAGAACGTTTGTTCCTTCGTCCTTGTGATCCTGGAACTCGCCGAGAAGATAGACCTGCAAATTGTCCGTGGGCTCCCACAAGTACTTCGCGCGCACCGAAACGTCTTGATATCCGCCGCCGTCGATGCCGTTGAACTTGTTGGGAAGATACCCGTCTCGCTGCTGGTATGCGGCCGACAGCCGGGCGGCCGAGTTCGACGACACCGGCAGGTTGATGTTCCCCTCGATTACGGTCTCGTTGCCGCTTCCGTACCGAAGGCTGCCCAACGCGCTGAATTCGCCGATCTGCGGCTTGCGCGTAACGAAATAGAGGACGCCGGCCGTGGCGTTCTTGCCGAACAACGTTCCCTGCGGGCCTTTCAGGACCTCGACGCGCTCGACATCGGTCAGCATGCTGAGACCGATATTGCGAGGAAGCCCCTGCACCACGTCATCGACGACGACCGAGACGGCCTTTTCGAGGTTGTACTCGAAACTCTGACTTCCAATACCGCGAATCAGAAAGCCGGCGCCAATCGCCGGATTGAAGGTCACCGCGGGGACCACGGAATCGATGTCGGAGGGGTTATTGATGCCCGCCCTCTGGATTTCAGACGCTCCAACGACACTGATCGCGACCGGCACGTCCTGCACGTCGGACTCGCGCCGGGTGCCCGAAACGATGATGGTGTCGACCGGCGGTTCAGTTTGCTCGGCACCAGGCGGAACCGCCGCATCTGCTGCAGGATTTGTCTGGGCTGTGGCCACGCCGCAAAAGGTTGGAAGTAAAGCCGCCAACAGAGCCAAACGTGATGACTCGCCGTCGAACTTGGAAATGCTCATTTACGCCCCCGCGCTGATCAAGATTGTTTCTTTATCGTGAGCTTGAAAGTGGATCGGATGTAACGTCCGCTCAAGCGGCGCCACTTTGTCATGCAGTCATATACCTGTCAATTCAAGTTGCCTCGAAGTGGTCTATCCGCATGCGACCAATTAGGTCTTACCAATGCTGTGTCGCCTGCACCGCGTGCCGCTTTGTTTGTACCAAAGGCAACGTCGTGCTGTACGTATTGACTGCGGTGGTCGACAGGCTGTAGCTACAAGCAAATCGACGCCAGGGCCGCCATTCGGCGCCCTGGAGGATCCGGATAGTCTCTGCTGCGAACCTCGACGGAAGCATCGGCGGAGGGTTCTTCGGTTCTAAATCCGCCCAATTTCCGAGTCAAACGACGCTTCTTCCGTCGCGGGCGATCTCGCAGTTCGCGCGAACAGCATCGGTGATGAGCGCGAGCGCCGGCGAATCGCAGGCCGCCGTGATGTGACGCTCAATTAAGAATCTGTAAGAATTGTCGAAACCGATCCGCACAAGCCCACGTGAGCTTCCAATTTTGTGGTCAGCCCATGTATCGTAAAAAGGCATGACAAGTGTGTCGCGATGCTGGTCTGGGATTGTTCTGGTCGGTACCTTACTCTAGAGTCGGCGCCGGTCAGGCCATGGGAGCGCCAACTGCGCTAGCATGCGGTCTGTGACCGCGCCAACATTCGCGGTAAGGCCGCGGGTCCGTTACGCGAAATTTCGATTCTCAGTTGGAGACTGAAAAAAATGGCTGTAAAGATCGGGCATCTTGCCGGCGCTTGCGTCGCCCTTTTGGCGGCTGGTTCCGCAATCGCTCATCACTCCTTCGCGATGTTCGATGCGAGTAAACAGGTCACACTGGAAGGCACCGTTACCGAATTTCGGTGGAAGAATCCGCACACGCACATCCTCGTCGATGTTCCGAATGGCGCGAAGGCGCCAGCCTTACCCGGGACGTGGGATATCGAATGTGCGAGCGTCGCGATCATGACGCGCCAGGGCTGGAACAAGAGCAGTTTCAAAGCCGGCGACAAGATCGTCCTCGTCATCAACCCGCTGAGGGCCGGCGAGAAGGCCGGTGCGTTGGTCTACGCAATCGACAAGAGCGGTAAAAAGCTTTACCCCGATACCGAACGCAGCGGCGGAAAAAAACCCGGTGATAAGCCTGCGTATTGATCGTGTCTTTTTCGTGTCGCCTGGCGCGCCTCGCAAGGGCTGCGAGGTGGAGGAGAGTAGTTTGAGGTCCAAAATTCCCTCTATTCCTGTGCTCAGTCGAGCGGCGGTTTGGCTCTTGTGTGTTGGGCTGAGTTCGTTGACTGCAACTGCTTTGCACGCAGCCGACGACCAACGACTACCGGGATTGAGTGGGTATTGGCGCCTCAAAGATAAGGGAACCTCAACACCGGTTCTTACATCTGCGGCGAAGGCGGAGATGAGCAAACCTGATCGCAAAGGCGATGTTGATCTCGAGAGCGATCGCTGGTGCATCTTTCAAGGCATGCCGTACGTGATGGACAGCGCCGGCCCAATTGAAATCCGCCAGTCTGTCGGCGAGACGATCATCATCGCTGAGCGCCTCGCCGTTCCGCGCCACATCTACTTCAAGTTGGATGAACGACCATCGTCAGATGTCTACGATTTCACACCCGTTGGCCTATCTACCGGACAGCGTGAGGGCGACAGCCTGGTCGTCACGACGGATATGTTCACTGCGGGCCTTGGGCTGGATGGCGCCCCGCGGACCGAGAAGGCCAAGCTGGTTGAGCGTTTCAATGTGTCCAAGAATGGGAAAGAGCTTGTGGTCGCTTCTACCTGGACCGATCCCGACGTGTACAAGGAGCCTTATCGGTACTCCTGGACGTATGAAAGGATTCCGGAGAATTACACTGCCTCCCCCAATTACTGCGACCCTCGCGCCAACGGCGTGGGTAACTATCCACCTGGCGAGGATCCTCGACCCGGGAAGTCGGGCAACTAGTGTGTCTTGTGGCCTTCATTAGCCAAACGTCGCGCTTCATTCAAGAGGGGTCGCTGATGACTCGGATGTTCTTGTTCAGTTCCAAGCGTCTTGCGGTCGTTGCTTCGACCACTATCGCCTTCGGGATTTGCAATTTGCTCGCGGCGAACCCCGCTTTCGCAGCGCCTGTTTCAGGGGCTCATCCGAATTTCTCCGGAATCTGGGAGCGCATCGCCAACCCGACGAAGGAGCTCGCTCCACCCGCCTTCACGCCGCGGGCTCTTGAGGCACTGAATCCCAAGCTCACCCCGGGGCAGAAGATTTGGTCCGAACACGGCATCGGCGTCGATGACGTGAACTGTCTGCCGCGCAGGCAGCCCTGGATGCTGTTGCAGTCTGCACCGATCACCATCGTGCATGACGGCGACAAGATGATCCTGCTCTATGAAAAGCGCTCGGCGCCGATGCACGTCTACATTGGACGTGAGCAGCCGAATCCGGCTCCTGCCTCGCTGAGCTTGACCGGCTATTCCGTCGGTAGATGGGAGGGCGATGAACTGGTAGTCGACTCTGTCGGCTTTGCAGATTACCCCGGCCACGGGTCCGTGACGACTCTGCCCTTTCTACCCACAACTCGCATCACTCAGAGATTCAGACTTGCAAAAAATGGCGAGGAGCTGAAGGCCAGATTCACGATCACCGAGCCCCAATTTCTCAAAACTCCCTACGTGTACGATTTCACGTGGCGTCGCCTGCCCTACGCCACCAACTTCGCGCTTATCGAGCTCTGCGATGGTCGAGACCCTGACAGACTCAAATACTGAGCGCGGCTGGCGATGACATCGGGAGAGTGCGTATGAGGCGAATTGTGTCTTGGCTGGCGATGGTAGTTGCCCTGTCTGCCTGCGACCGGACGCCGCCCCCCGAGAAGACCATCGTAGTGCCCGATTACGTCAGAGCTCACGATATCCATCACCTCATGGAGGTGGTGGTCGACCCACAAGCGGACGTCTTTTGGAATTCCTCCGGCACGATAAATGACGCGAGCGGTCAGCATGACCTCACTCCGACGACTGACGAAGGCTGGTTCGCGACTCAAAGCGCAGCTGCGACTGTCGCTGAAATGGGCAATCTGTTGATGACGCCACAATTTGCAGAAGGCCGGGGCACGGACTGGAATCAGTTTGCGAGATCGCTGGTCGAAATCGGCATGCTGGCGGAGAAGGCTGCAGCCGATCGGAATCCCGCCGCGGTCCTTGAAGTGGGCGATACGATGGACAAGGTGTGTGAAGCCTGCCATCAGGTTTACCTGCCGGGTGCCGCGCAAGCGCAAGCGCAACGAGCCGAGGGCGGTAAAGAGCAGTGAGCCTTCCGGGAGCGCGCGCAGTCAGGGCCGCCCTCACCGTTACATTCTTGTTCTCAGCTGTCGCCGCAGCGCACGATGTCGCGATCAGCGACAGGCAGTTTGTCGAGAGCGTCGCGGGTCCCGCATTCATCCCGTTTCTCTATCTTGGCGCCAAGCACATGATCACTGGCTATGACCATGTGCTGTTCCTGATCGGCGTTGTTTTCTTCCTCTACCGCCTGCGCGACATCGTGATCTACGTTTCGATGTTCACGATTGGCCATTCGCTCACGCTGATGGGCGGCGTGCTTTCGGGGATCGGCGCCAACGCCCATATTGTCGATGCGATCATCGGCCTGTCCGTGGTCTACAAGAGCGTAGAAAATATCGGTGGCTTCAGCAGGCTCGGCCTGTCGATCAATACGAAAGTGGCTATCTTCGTCTTTGGCCTGTTTCATGGCATGGGGCTGGCAACCAAGCTCGAGGATCTGTCCATCTCGCCGGACGGCCTTCTTGTGAATCTCGTCGGCTTCAATCTCGGCGTAGAGATCGGCCAGATTCTGGTGCTCCTCGTGGTCGTGACCCTCCTCAACTTGTGGCGCACATCGCCGAGCTTTGCGGCAGGCGCCCGCTACGCCAATGGGCTGCTCATCGTGGCGGGTCTGTTACTCACGGGCATACAGATTTCTGGATACATTTACTCATGATCAAAGTAACAACGCCGCCCGTGCCCCCCTCTCGCAAGAGGCTGCTCATCGGAGGCGCCATCGCGATAATCGCGGCCGCCGGCATCGCGATCGCGTTCGTTCTGCCGGCCGAATTCGGTATCGATCCGACTGGTATCGGGCGAATGACGGGGCTCATCAGCATCAGCAGTCCTGCGACCAGCCCCGAACTACAGCGCGGCGCCAGACGAAACGGGGTGTTGACCCTGTTGGATCAATCGCCGGCAGCGGAAGCCGGCAAAAAGGACCGGTGGGAATTCGAGTTCGGTGCTTACGACAGCATCGAGTTCAAATACACAATACCGCAAGGTGAACGCATGGCCTTCAAGTGGCGATCAAGCCAACCGCTGCATTACGACCTGCATGCGCACCCATTCGAAGGCGGCGCCGACCTGACCGAGAGCTACGGCGTCGGAGATGCGGCCATCATGCAGGGACGCTATGTCGCTCCGTTCACCGGCATTCACGGCTGGTATTGGCAGAATCGATCCCTCAAGCCGGTGAAGCTCATTCTCGAGGCCACAGGCGGATTCTCGACATCGACGATTTTCAACTCCGCAGGCGAGCATCCACGTCCTATTGTCCCGACTGCAGAGTGAGCGGAACGGTAAGAGTTGGACGAGCGCCAGTTGAATCGCTAGCGCGACTTTCTCTTCGCGGCTGAGTTGTTCCGCACGCTCGTCCGCTCGATGCTCGACATGGCCGGGTAGTACTTGATTGTCAGAGACTCTGGTCCGTACGGGATTGAAAGCATCCCGATCTCCCGAAACGAACAAGCGCTTTCGACTTGGCGCGCGGTCGAAAGTTCTGTGACGTCATAATCGCCGCGTTCTACGCGGTCCGCGAACCGGCGGATCGCATTCGCGATCGTCGTGCGCTTCTCTGAATCGCCGAGTAACGGCCTCGAATTCTTTTTCGCCATAGTAGTCTCCTCCAGGCTGGAACCTTATTGCGAGGCGGGGGCGAAGGCAACTTCGGCCGCATCGCTGCCCCCGCTAGCACGCAGATCAACCTGAGCCTCGCGGGCGAGAGCAATGCCGGCGGGCGCTGCTTCGCTACTGCGTTCATGGCAGCTTGATCCCCATTCCCTCGCGACCATTGTGAATGTTGCGGCATTTTATGCGATTTCTGCCCTATCGGTTCAGCGATTGCGTGGATTCCCGGCGCTTTCCTCATCTGCATTCATTGGTATTAGCGGAATGTTGCCTCGCGTGTTGGCACCTTTGCTCTTCAGCCCCCGAGCATTCGTCGATTCGGTGCAGACGATGATGGCGTGGCGTTTAGTTAGCAGATTGTTGTTGGGGCGTGACGTCTCGTGAAGGTCGAAACTGTCATCAGATGGGATAGCGTGCCCTGGACACAATGATCGACCCGCGGTGCCGGATGCAAAGAGCAAAGGAACTGATCCCGTCACGAGAGGCGCACTTGCTGACCGCCCGCCGCCGAGCCGTAAAGCGCACGCACGAGCGCGACCGCATTGCGCGCTTCGCGTCCGAGCTCCACGCCGAACGTGTCCGCCGTTGCGCGACGGCGGCTCACGACGCCAACAAGCCGCCCGCCGCGCGCGGCTGCGTGAAATGCGCGATAGCGCCGGCGCCGATGAAGTCAAATCCGAGCGTCGCGTCAGCCAAGTGAATCTTGTTTTTCATCAGTCCTGATGTCTGGTTCGCGACAGAGTCGTGTCACGCCGAAACGCCAGGTCCAAGTCAGCGATTGCCCACATCGTCGGCGGCCGTCGCATTCGATGAAAATCAAATGACGTGCTCCACTGGATAGGAGACGCCCGGCATCGCACGGCGCTTGAACGCTGCACCCCGACGATTAAGTGGTCACGGGCGGCCTGCTGCAGTCTCGTAACGGAAAAAGCCTTCCAAACTGCGAAATACGCCTAGTGCTACTTCTTCAGAAAACTGGTCAGACCGATCTCTAGCCACCATGAGGCCGTACGACACAGTCTTTCACAAAGCATCTTCTATTATCGCCTGACAACGTATATATAATCTGGCCATACCGGACTGTTTAGGTATTCTGCTCGAATATGATTCGCAAGAAGAAAGCCAACGAAGT
>DATHJZ010000252.1:0-35546 GCA_035286365.1 Steroidobacteraceae bacterium
TCCGGCCCCATCGTGCCCACCGGCGCCATGCCCAGTTCCGGATAGGCCGAACCCACCGCGGACACGAGGAACAGCACGGCCGCGAAAATCATCGGCCGCTTTCGACCTAACAACTCCGCGGTCGGCCGCGCGATCAGCGCGCCGATAATCGTGCCGACCAGCGCGCTGCACACCGTCAGGCCCAGCAACGCATCGGCGGCGGTGTTCGAAAGATGCCGTGGTTCGATGAAATTGTGATTGATCGCTTCCGCCACTCCCGCGATCACCGCGGTCGCGTATCCGAACAGCAGCGAGCTCAGCGTCGCCACAAAAGTGGTCCCGGTAACCGCCTGTATGTGACTTGTCGAGACCTTCGCGAGTTTCATGCGCGTTTCCGTTGAATCAGGCTTTGGCGGGGAGCGGAGTGGCATCGGCCTGGCGGCGCCAGAACGCACCGGCGCGCTCGTTGTCGAGGCCCTTGGTCTCGGGCACGTAGCGCAATACGACGAACGCAGCTAACAAACCGAACCCGCCATAGACGAAGAATGCAAAGCCACCGTGCGCGAACGCATTGAGTGCGCTGTCGCCGAACATCACGGGGAATGTGGCCGACACGAGGAAGTTCGCGCCCCACTGCGAAGCCACCGCAATCGACATGGCCTGGCCGCGAATGGGTGCCGGGAAGATCTCGGACATCATGATCCACACGATGGGGCCGAAGGACACGCCCAGCCCCACGAGATAGCAGCAGATGGCGGTCAGTCCCAAGGCGCCGGTATTGTCTGCCTGGAACAGCGCGCCGATCGCCATCATCGCCAGCCCCATCAGCAGCGCGCCGAAGATCAGCAGCGGCTTGCGCCCCACGCGATCGACGATCAGCACCATCATCATGGTGGCCAGCAGGTTCAGCGAACGCGCGATCAGCACGCCCAGGAACGCGGCGTCCATGTGGAAACCCATGCGCTGCAGGATCTGCGGGCCGTAGTATGAAATCGCGTTGAGACCCATCAGCTGCTGCAACAGGCTCAAGGCCACGCCAACGAACACGACGCGTGCCCCGAATGCGAACAAGGGTTCGGGTTTCGCAAGGTTGCGATTGTCGGCGGCAAGGTCCTCGAGCATCACCCGCACTTCTTCCGGATTCGCGGAGCGCGCGAGCTGCCTGCGCGCCTGCTCGACCCTGCCGTGTTTCACCAGCCAGCTCGGGCTTTCGGGCACCGTAAAGCTCAGCCAGAAGAATGCCAGCGCCGGCACCGCCATCGACACCATCATGTAGCGCCAGCCGGTCGCGATCACCCATTTGTCGTCGCCCTGCAGCCCGATGCCCCAGTTGACGAACAACACAATCGCGATGCCGCCGGCGATGGCGATCTGCTGGTACGCGCCTAACTGCCCGCGCACGGCGCTCGGCGCGAATTCGCTCACGTACATGGGCGCGATGACCGAGGCGAGGCCCACGGCGACGCCACCGATGAGTCGATAGAAGATGAATGGCCAGATCGCCGCCGGGCCCATCTCGCCGACCGGCGCTATGCCGATCTCGGGAAATGCCGAGCCGAATGCCGACACGATGAACAGGACCGCGGCGAGGATCATCGGGCGTTTCCTGCCTAACAACTCCGCGGTGCGGCGCGCCGCCAGCGCACCCAGGATGGTACCGAGCAGCGCCGCGCACACGGTGAAGCCGAGCAGGAAGTTCGCGGCCGT
Organism: Steroidobacteraceae bacterium; assembly: GCA_035286365.1. Taxonomy (GTDB): domain Bacteria; phylum Pseudomonadota; class Gammaproteobacteria; order Steroidobacterales; family Steroidobacteraceae; genus CADEED01. The sequence continues at coordinate 1,687 of DATHJZ010000252.1, forward strand.
CTCGTTCATGCCGCGCGGCTCGATGAAATTGCGATCGATCGCGCCGACGACGCCGGAAATCACCGCCGTGCAGTAGCCAAACAGCAGCGAACTCAGCGTCGACACGAAGGTCGTGCCCGTGACCGCCTGAATGTGGCTGGTTGAGACCTTGGCGAGCGGCATCGAGGCCTCAGGCCGCCGCGACGACTGCGCCGGCGGGACCCGCGATCGGCAGACGGATGTAGAAGCTCGTACCCTGGCCGACTTCGGTTTCGAAGTGCAGCGTTCCGCCATGCTTGTCGACAATCACGCTGCGCGCGATGGCCAGTCCCTGCCCCGTGCCCTTGCCAACGTCCTTGGTGGTGAAGAACGGATCGAAGATGCGCGATCGCACTTCCACCGGAATGCCCCTGCCAGTATCTGAAATCGCGATCTCGATCTGGTCGCCGAGCACCCGTGTCACGACCCGGATCTTGCCCTTGTCAACCGTGCCCTTCACGACGTCGCCGATGGCGTGTGCCGCGTTGACGATGAGATTGAGGACCACCTGGTTGATCTCCCCCGCGTAACAGTTGACCGGCGGCAAGGTGCTGAAATCCGTCTCCATTTCCGCGACGTACTTGTACTCGTTGGTGGCGATGACCAGCGTGCTCGAGATCGCCTGGTTGATGTCGACCTGCGCCATCTCCTTGCGGTCCGGATGCGCGAACTCCCGCATCGAACGCACGATGGCAGCGACGCGACCGAGGCCGTCGCGCGCACGGTCGAGCGCAACCGGCGCGTTCTCGAGGATGTAGTCGAGGTCGGCCTCGTCTTCGGCTTCCTCGGCGGCCTTCGCCGCGGCGGCGACGCCTGCGCCGTTCTCGGTGGCGATGCGCAGCTCGCGATATTTGTCGACGATCTGGGACAAGTCGTCCATCGCCTCGCGCACGAAGTGCACGCTGTCGGAGACGAACTGCACGGGGGTATTGATCTCGTGCGCGACGCCGGCCGCGAGCCGACCGACGCTTTCGAGCTTCTGCGCCTGCGCCAACTCGCTCTCGAGCCGGCGCTGGTCGGTGACGTCGAGCATCATGCCGCGCAGCACTTTGTGCTGGCCGGTGGTGTCGCTGTGTTCGCAGCTTGCGACCCAGCGCAGGTCCACGCGCTGGTCGTCCTGCGTGAACACCGTGGTCTCGACCTCGAAATTGCCGCTCTTGCTCTCGTCGATGCGCGAGCGCACCGGACCATTGCGGTCGCGCGGCATGAGCTTGTCGAGGAAGCCGATCTGCTTCCAGATCTCCTCGCTGAAGCCGAGGCGCTGCGGACCCTGCGGCCCGATGTATTCGAAGTGGCCATCGTCGACGTCGAGCGCGAACGGAATCGCCTGCATGCCCTCGACGACCAGCCGGTACTGCTCGCGGCCGCGCTCGAGCTCGCGAGTACGCTCGGAGACCAGCTTCTCGAGGCGCTGTTTCTCGGTGCGCTCCATCTGGCGGCGCTCCTCGAACATGCGCACCACCTCGGACATCATGACGCTGAAGGAATGCGCCAGCGCCAGCAGGATGGAGAACAGCAGCACCACGGCCGTGGTCATCGCGGGGAACTGCGCAGCCCTGAAACGCGCGGTTACAATGTGTTCGGTAGATAGGGCGAGGAACACGCGCCCCGCAATGCCCTCGCCCACGGTTATATCGCGCACCGAGAGCAGTACGCGGTCGTCAGCGAGCTTCACCTTGGCGCCCGCGACGAGTGAGGCGGGATAGCGGCCGATGCCGGCGAGCCGGCGCCCGCCGGGCGTGTACACCGCGACGCCATAGACGTTGCGGTCGCTCGCCAGCGGCTGGATGACTTCCTCGGCCAGGCCCATATCACCGGTCGCCACGGCGCCGTACAACTGCGCGGTCAGGTTCGAGGTATACATCGTCTCTTTCGCGCGCACGCTGGCTTCGAGCGACGACGCGTCGAAAGTGGCGTAGCCGACTACCCCGGCGATCGCGCTCAGAATGAACACCAGCGCCAGGCTCCCCATGAGCTGGGCCTGCAGAGGCAGGTCCGTCGTGGCGTGTTCGGCGGTGGTGTCTTCGTGGCGCGCGTCGTTCATGAAAGCTCCGTCCATGGGCGATGAGCGGGGTCTGTTGCCCGCTTGCCCAGTGGGTTTATCGGATAGAACGAGGCTTCCCTTAAGTCATTGCTGCACGGCAGTAGTTGAGCCGGGGGCCTGCGCAGTGGCAGGAAATTGCCGCCCGGCGCGCCTGTGACGGCCGTCTCAGCCGCCGCGACGAGGGTGACAGGCCTGCGCAGTGAGGCGCGTCCCCTTTTGCCAGGAAATGGGGATTGTCCCCAATTCCTGGCGAAGCGCTCATCAGAGCTTGCGCAGCCAGATGTTGCGGTAACGCACGAGGTGGGAGTGGTCTTGCAGGCGAATCGGCATGTCGCCGTGCGGCAAGTAGCTAGGCGCACCGATGTACGCGGTGCCGCCCTTGAGCACGGAGTTGTTCTGGACCAGGATGCCGTTCAACAGCACCGTCACGCGCGCGGGCGACGTCAATGATCCGTCCGCGGCAAAGCGCGGCGCGGTCCAGACGATGTCGTATGTCTGCCAGTGCTCCGCGGGCCAGGCGGCATTCACGAGCGGCGGGAACTGCTTGTAGATCGAGCCGACCATGCCATTTACGTAGGTCGGATTCTTGAAGTTGTCTAGCACCTGCACTTCGTACACGTCCTGCAGGAAGATGCCGCTGTTGCCGCGATCCTGGTTGACCTTGTCGGCCGGCAGTTCGGGATCCCACCACTCCACGTGCAGCTGCACATCGCCGAACGCCGCCTTCGTCTGGATATCGCCCGTGCCCGGCGCGACCACCATTTCGCCATTGGCAACGGTCCACTTCGCATCGCCGCCCTTCGCGCTCTTCCACGCGTCGACGTTCTTGCCGTCGAACAGAATGATGGCATCGGACGGCGGCGCGCCCGGCGCGGCGCCCGGCGTCACTTTCGCCGGCACGGGGAACCACACTTCCGTGAGTTTCGGTTCCGGCGGCATGTCATCGGCATTCGTAAGCGAGCGAATCTTGATATTGCGATAGGCAAGCTCGGCGCTCTCGGCTTGCAGCGCGATTTTGCCGTGGTCGATCTTGACCCAGCTGTTGGTCGCGGGATCCCAGCCTTTGAAGTCGCTGACGCGCATGTTCACAAGACCGTTGACGATGTGCGTCGCACGATCGCCGCGCACGATAACCTCGAGTGTGTTCCAGCCCGGGTATTCGTTGACACGGCTATGGCGCGTGCGCTGGAAGTCGCCGTTCTTTCCCACGGTGGTGGGCACGCCGCCGTTCTCGGGCAACGCATAGAAGCCGGCTTTCGGATCGACGAAGCTCGAGAGTTGTGAGGACACGGCCCACGAATCGCCCGTATCACCCTCCTGGATCTGTGCTTCGAAACTCGCCGGCCAGTTGGCGGGAATTTCCCGATACACGTTGTAGAGCAAACCGGCGTCGCGCACTTGCTCGAGCCGCGGCGGATACTTCTTCTCGCCCCATTTGTATTCGAGGCTGATTACGTAGTCTTTGTAGTCGGCGTTGGTGAGCAGGTACGCGTTCGGCTGTTCCGTGCCCGCCTTCTGGGTGGGATAGGCGTGAATCTCTCCGTTCTTCACTTCGAAGATGCTCGTCGCGGGTGGCGCGTCGGCGGCGGTCTTCGATGCGTAATGAACGGACCAGCCGCTGAGGTTCTTGCCGTTGAATATCGGCTTCCAGCCAGGTGCGGCGTCTGCCGCGCCGGCGACACTCGCGGCCAAGAAACACACACTCGCGCCGATGACTCGCAACGTCCTGGTCATTGTCGTGCCCCCTGAAAATGGCGGGCAAGTGTAGCAAAGACCGCGAGAAACCCTAGGCGAATAATTTCCAGTTTCCGGTGACGCTGGAATCCCCAGGCTGCTCGGGCTCTCCCAAGGTTTGCCGGATGATGGCGAGAAGCTCGGCGTTGTCGACCGGCTTTTGCAGGTAGACCTTTGCGCCGGCCTTGATCGCACGCTCCTGGTTGCCGCTCACGTCACGTGCTGAAACCACGATGATAGGGATGACCGAAAGTGCGGGGTGCCGCCTGAGCCTTTCGATCACCACAAAGCCATCGCCGCCCGGCAGACCCAGGTCGAGAATGATCAGGTCCGGTTGATTCTTGCGGGCTTCCGAGACGCTGGTAAGCGCATCAGACGCGAAGAAAGTGTCGTAGCCGTTTGCCTTCAGGCGCACATGCATCGCCAGACGTACATCGGGGTCGTCATCGACCAGCAGAATTTTCTTGTTAGCCATTTGCCACCATCCTTGAAGAAAGTTCCTCGTTTACGAGTGCTTGAAATGTAGCGGCCACCCATTCGAAGGACGCACCTTTCGGGTCGCTCTTGTTACGTCGTGTCGTCTCCACGGTGCGGCATGAAGTCGACAGAGTCAGCCCTGCCTTCTGCTCGAGCTCACGCTCGTCGAACTGCTGTCGAAATCGTTTGATCAACGCTTCGCAGCCATCCGGGTCCGTGGCAACCACGACGAAAAACAGTTCCGCCCCTCCCGAGGAGCCCATCTTCGGCAGCAGGACATCCTGATCTGACAGTAGACAGCGCTGCAGCATTTCGCGCGCGCCCAGCGAGTGCTCCGCACGCGCGGCATCGGACAGCCAACCCGCCGGTGAAACGATCTGCGCGACCATCAACATCAGGGGACCCGTCGCGCCGTTGGTGACCTTGAGCGTTGGTGCAAGCAGGTTGCGCATGGAGAACACCGGCAACGTCACGGAGAGAACCGCACCCTGTCCCGGAGCGTTCTCGGCCCAGATGCGTCCGCCCTGCCGCGTCACCAGCTCCTTGCAGATATGCAGCCCCAGCCCGAGGCCGCGACGCCCTGCCTGCGCGGGATCCGAAGCCTGAAAAAGGCGTTCAAAGATCTGCTCGGTCATGTCCGGATTGATTCCGCAGCCGGTGTCGGAGACCTGCAGCACCAGCTGGTTCGGATCCTGCGCGAACACGCTGGCGCGGACCTTCACCGCACCGTTCGTCGGCGTAAATTTGATTGCGTTATCGAGCAGGATGATGAGGATCTGCCGTACGCGGGTCGGATCCGCGCACAACATGGGGAGCTCGTAGGCGAGCTGTGTGGAGAGCGTGATTCCCTTCGCGGCGGCGGCACCCTGCAGGGTATTGACCGCGTATGCGATTGCCTCCTCGATCGAAGTTCGCTGCAACTCGATCGTCAGTTTTCCACCCTCGCCGCGCGTGACTTCGAGCAGGTCCTCGATCATCGCCTGGAGCTGCTTCACATTCCGAAATACGATGTCGAGATATTCGCGTTGCTCGGGGTTGAGCTCACCCACCAGTTTGTCGAGCAGAATCGTCACGAACTGGTAGATAGCGTTGAGCGGTGACCGCAGCTCGTGCGACACGTGCGACAGAAAATTGTCCTTGAACTGCAACTGGTTGATCCGGATCAGGTCGGTCTCCGACTGCATGCGGTGGCGCTCGATGGCATGACGCAGCGCCCGCGGCAGCGCGCGACTTTCGATCTGGCCCTTGATCAGATAGTCCTGCGCGCCTTCCTTCATGGCTTCGGCCGCGAGTGCCTCGTCGTCGAGGCCGGTCAATACGATTATCGGGACACCCGGGGCCACCGACTGTGCGCGTCGCACAGTGTCGAGGCCGTGCCCGTCCGGCAATCCCATGTCCAGCAAAACGATATCCACGCCGCCTTTCTCGAGATGAACCAACGCCTCGCTCATGCGCAGCAGATGCGTGAGGTGGAAGCTGCCGGGCTTCTCCTTGCTGAACATTTCCCGCAGCAGACGTGCGTCGCCGGCGTTGTCCTCGACCACGAGAACTTCGAGTGCTTTTTTCACGGTGTGCTCGACACTTTTGGCAATTTGACGACGGACAGCCAGAAATTGTCGATGCTCTGCACGACTTTCAGGAAACCCTCGAGGGCCACGGGTTTGGTGATGTAGCAGTTTGCGTGCAGCTGATAGCTGTTGAGAATGTCTTCCTTGGATGAGGAAGTTGTCAGGATGACAACCGGGATACTCTTCAACGTGGCACTCTCCTTGATCTCCTTGAGGACCTCCCGGCCGTCCTTCTTGGGCAGATTGAGATCGAGCAGGATCAGATCGGGGCGTGGAGCATCGACATGCACTCCCTGGCGTTCCAGAAAAGCCATGGCTTCAATACCGTCCTTCGCGACATGCAGGCTGATGTGCACCTTGGCGTCCTTCATCGCCTCGCGTGTCAGCCGCACGTCACCGGCGCTGTCTTCGACCAGCAGCACTTCGATCGGCGCGAGGCGGGATCCGGTGGTGTCGGTCATTTCGTAATTCCTTCTGGCACGGCAAAGTGGAATGTGGAGCCCTTGTCGGGCTGGGAGTCGAGCCAGATTCGTCCACCGAGCCGCTCGATCATTTTCTTGCAGACAGCCAAGCCGATGCCGGTGCCTTCGAACTCATCGCGCCCATGCAGGCGCTGAAAGAGAATGAAGATCTTTTCGAAGTATTGAGAGTTGATGCCCACCCCGTTATCCCGCACTGAGAAGACGCATTCGTTGCCATCGCTCGTTGCGGCGGAGACGTGGACGCGCGGCGCTGCGGCGCTGCGATACTTGACAGCGTTTCCAATCAGGTTCTGAAACACCTGTGTCAATTGCGTGTCGTCCATGGTGACGATCGGCAGTGGATCGTGCGTGACCAGCGCACCGCTTTCTGCAATGCTCGTTTCCAGGTTGTTGAGCGCCGCTCGCAACGCGAGCTCGCTCGAGATCTTGCGCGGGGTCTTGCCATTTGCTCCCGCGCGCGAATATGCGAGCAGGTCATTGATCAGCCGCTGCATGCGGTTGCAGCCAGCGACTGCATATGCAATGAAATCATCTGCATCGGAATCCAGTCTTCCCTTGTAGCGCTTGGCCAGTAGTTGGGTGTAACTGGCAACCATGCGCAGCGGTTCCTGCAGATCGTGGGATGCGACGTACGCGAAATGCTCCAGCTCGTCGTTGGAGCGCTTGAGCTCACCCACCGTCTGCAACAGGTGTTCCTGGAATTTCTTGCGTTCGGTAACGTCGCGGACAACTGCCGTCACCAGGAGTCCTTCCGGGCTTTCCAGCGGACTTAGCGTGATCTCGACGGGAAATTCGCTGGCATCCTTGCGCAACCCTCGAAGATCCAGACTTTCGCCCATCAAACGCGCACGCGGATGTGCGTGGTATCCAATACGGTACTCAGGATGCTTGGCGCGAAACCGCTCGGGCACCAGTATTTCGACGGCCTGGCCAATCAACTCTTCGCGACGGTAACCGAATACTTTTTCCATCTGGGCATTGACCAGCAGGATGCGCCCATTGGGGTCGCTGATCACGATCGCCTCGGGCGCTGCTTCCAGCAGCCCGCGATAGCGGCTCTCCATTTCCGCCAGATGCGCTTCGACTTCCTTACGGGCGCTGATGTCGCGGATCGCCGCGGTCACCAGGATTCCTTCCTTGCTCTCGAGCGGGCTCAACGTGATCTCGATGGGAAAGTCGCTGCCATCTTTACGGCGGCCGGAAAGTTCGATACGGGCGTCGATCTGCTGCGCCAACGCATCCGCCGCGTTGCGGGTTCCATCAGCGATCAGGCGCTCCGCAAAACCCTCGGGAACGATGTCCGTAATCCTCTGGCCCACCAACTCGTCACGGCGATATCCGAATTGTTTTTCCGCCTGGACGTTCAGCAGCACGATCTTGCCGCCCTGGTCGACCACCACCATTGCATCGGGTGCTGCCTCGAGCAGGCCCCGGTACTTTGCATCAGTGTCTTTGCGCTCGGAAATGTCCCGGCTGATTTCGGAGAAGCCGATCAGCGCGCCGGCCGAGTCGCGCGCCGCCGTAAACACCATGCTCGCCAGGAACCGCGAGCCGTCCTTGCGCACCCGCCAGCGTTCGACTTCCGACCGGCCGTTGGCGGCCGCCATGACCAGTTCCGCCTCCGGCAGTCCTGCATCGATGTCCGCCTGGGGATAGAAACGGGAGAAGTTCTGGCCGATGATCTCGGCGGCATGGTAACCCTTGTTGCGCCGCGCGCCGTCGTTCCAGCTAACTACCGTACCCTTCGGATCGAGCATGAAGATGGCATAGTCCTGCACGCCATCGACTAGCACTCGCATTCGCTCGTCGTTGTCCGTCCTCGATTTCGTCATCGCCGCGTTGTCGCGCCTTGCGTTCTCGCTCGCCAATCCGAAGAAAACCAATCCGATGACACTCCCCAGGGCCACCGAGAACCTGACCTGGCGGAAATGCCGCTCCGTCTCCGACTCGCGCTCCGCCAGCAGCTGAAGCTCTGCATGCTCGATCTCGCCTGGAACTTTTCGGTATGCCTCGAGTTCAGCTGCCATTGACCCGTTTCCGATCGTCTTCGCTGCCTCGAGAGCGATCGGGTTCGCAAGACCTGCGAGCGCACCGAGGCGGCGCAGCTGATCCGGGTTGTCAGCCATCAATGCCAGCAGAACGATTCGTTGCTCGTCGGCACGCGATCTGCTTGCGAGGGCGGCGCGCAGAAGTTCAGCTTCTCCGCTCAAGGCATACGCACGAGATGCGGCTTGTGTGTTCTCGATTGCCCAGTCCAGTTTCGCGAGCTGCACCCTGATCTCGTTCGAATGCGTCACCCATTCCTGACTCTCCTTGGCCGCCAGCAACGCACGATAAGAAGCAGCGCTGACCACGAGCAGAGTCGCGAAGACTGCGAAGAGCCCGATTTGCATTTTTCGATACAGCGACAACGCGATTTCCGTTCGTTTGGAATTCAGTCAGGGAGGTCAGGGCTTGAGCCGAGCGCAGGTCGTGGCTCTGGCCGAGCGTATATAGAGCTACTTTGTTGGCCGCTTCACCGTTGGCGAGCCCACATTGCGGAGTGTTCGGTGTCTAGTTGGCAGGTGCCAGCAACACCGCAGCATCCGCTGGCGAAGTGCCCCCTGTCAGCCAGGATAGCCGCGTCACCAGTGATCCTATGGCTGTCCTGACGCGAGGCTCGTTGAGAGGCGCTTGCTCGACCAGCGCGGCACTGGCGGCGATTTCCAGCACCTTCGCGGCGTCGCGGAGCTCTGGGAAATCGAAAACCGCTGCCGCCCCGCGTAGTCGGTGGGCGAAGCCCTCCAGGTCTCCGAAGGCTGACGCGGGCGCGACTTCGGCGGATCCGAGCGAATCGCTGAGTACCAGGAGCTGCGACTGCTCACCGTGCAGGCGAATGAGAAAAGACTGGCGCACATCTTCGTATGTGAGGTCTTGCACTGTGGGCTTCGCGCCGCCGGCTTGCGGTTGTTCAATGAGTGGCACGCCTGCCTCCTGAATGCTCTTCGGACAATGTGGCGGTACAACCGACCGCCGCCACCGTTGCGCGATCCCTGCCCAGGTGTTTGCTCGTAAAGAGGTAACGGTCGGCTGCCCGCAGCAGCTCCGACACGGACACCGCGCTCAGCTCCTGCGCGGTCTCGAGCGCCGTGACGCCCATGCTGACGGTGACTACGAGTGGACCTGAAGACGTGGATATCGGATGTGCGGCGAGCGCCTCGCGAAGCCGCTGCGCGGCGTGGCTCGCGCCCTGCAGGGAGGTTTCCGGCAGGACGATGATGAACTCCTCGCCACCGGAGCGTGCGATCCAGTCGATCCCCTGCCGGATGCAGTCACCAGCACGGGTGGCAAATGCCTGCAGAATCTCATCGCCGGCCTCGTGGCCGAAGCCATCGTTGATCCGCTTGAAATTGTCGAGGTCGCAGGTGATGACGGCGAGCGGATGATTGTAGCGTCGCGAACGTTCGAGCTCTCGCGGGAGGTACTTCATCAGGAAACGTCGATTGTGAACCCCGGTCAGCGCGTCCGTGATGGACATGCGCCGATTCTCTTCGTTGCTCCTGCGCAGCGACCGTTCGAGATTTGTAGTGCGCCGGCCAACTTCGAGCCGCGCCAGGATCTCCTCGGAGGTTGCGCCCTTGATCACATAGTCGTCTGCTCCGGCAGCAAGACCTGCCAGGATGTCGCTGGTGCTGTCGCGGACAGTGAGCATGAGGATATAGACGTAACCATCCGCTTGCCGCAGGCGCAGATTGCGGCACAGCGCCAGTCCATCCATGTCCGGCATGTGCCAGTCGGTCAGCACGATCTGGCACACCGTGCTGTCCAGCAAGCGCAAGGCCTCCTCGCCCGTACCGGCCGAATAGACCTCATAACCTCCCGACTTGAGCAACCTGGTAATTCGCAGGACTACATGCGGGTCGTCATCGACGATCAGCACGTTGCAAGGCAGCGCCGGATCCGCCAGCAAGACAATGCTCGTTTCGTGCATGTCGATTCGTGGGCCAGGCGAAGTTGAATTGACGGGTTCAGAATGCATGTGAGCTCGCAGTGGCGGAACACGCCGCGGGATAAGGATGTGGGATCGGGCGCTTGCCCTGATTTGCCGCGAGCAATGCCCGCGCTTTATCGGCGCGCGCCGGCCGCGCGAGCAGGTACCCTTGCACCTGCTGACAGCCCATGCCGATCAACATTGTCAGCTGCCTTTCGGACTCGACACCTTCCGCCAGCACGGCACAGCCAAGATCGGCGCCGAGCGAAATGATGGCGCGCACGATGGCGGCGGTCTTCACCTCGGCCGACATGCGGTGAATTAGCGACTTGTCGATCTTGATTCGATCCACGGGCAATTGCGATAGATAGTTCAGGCTCGAATATCCCGTTCCAAAGTCATCCAGCGAAATGCGCACTCCGAGCCGCTTCCACTGCGCGAGGCATTCGAGCGCCAATTCCGGCTGTTCGATGAGAATGCCTTCGGTGATTTCCAGCTCGAGTCGCGCGGCGGGGAATCCGGTTCGTTCGAGCGTGGTCGCAAGGACCGAGCAAAACTCATGGGAAATCTGCCGCGGCGAGACGTTGACGCACAAGATCGGGAGCAGCTCGCTGTCTCGATGCCAGGCCGCCACGGTCGTGCACGCCTCGTGGAGCACCCACGCACCGAGTGCTCCTATCAAACCATTCTGCTCGGCGCGCTGGACGAAGATCGTCGGCGCGATCGATTCACCGCTCGGCAGGAACCATCTCGCAAGGGCTTCGAGACCGTAAAAGCGGCCGCCGCTGATCGCATATTGCGGTTGGTAGTGCAGACTCAGCTCGTGGTTTTCGATGGCATTGCGCAGGCGCGCCGTCGGCGACAAGTGCTGACTGCGGCAATGCTTGAGATACGCGCGGCCCGGGTTTGGCGCCGGCGGTTCGTATTCGAGGAGTGCAGTACCCCGCTCGAGGAGCGCTTGCCCATCGAACGCAGCCGTCTCGAGGGCCGAGAAAGTCCTCCTCTCGCGTTCCACATTCATGTGTGTCACGTATCTGCTCCTTGCGGGAATCGTCAATAACCCACTGTAGATAGTCGGGCCCCGCCGCGATGTCAGGACAACTGGACACCGGCCGTCGTCAACGTCTAATTGGGCGCCCGGTCACAGGGGTACCCAGAGGAAACCCTTAGACAGGCGTCATGGCGTGCGCGACGGCAAAGCGGATCAGGCCCGCCAGATCCGGGACTCCGAGCTTCCCCATCACTCGGCTTCGATAGGTGTCCACGGTTTTGCGTGACAGCGAGAGCTTCTCACCAATCTCGGCGCTCGATGCACCGCTGACAGTCAGATGCAGCACCTCGCGCTCCCGCGCGCTCAAGCTCTCGATCGGACTCATGCTCGCGGGCGCGGCATCGCTGAGCAGCGCGTCGATGACGACGCCGGTGATTCGCGGGCTCAGATATCGTTCGCCCGCGACCACGGCCAACACGGCCTGCACGAGCTCGGCGCTGGCGCCTTCCTTCAATACGTAGCCGCGCGCGCCCGCGCGCAAAGCCTGAAAGACGTGTTCTGAGGTATCGCACGCCGACAGAATGACAATGCGCGTGAGCGGGAGAGTGGCAAGAATGCGCAACGTCGCGTCGATTCCGCTCAGCTCCGGCAGCACGAGGTCCATGACGATCACGTCGGGTTTGAGCAGTTCGGCGGACAGGATAGCTTCCTTCCCATTCGCCACTGATCCGACCACCTTCATGTGGAAGTGCCCGTCGAGCAACGCGGAGAGACCGTCACGCACGATGCCATGGTCGTCGACGACCACAATGTTGATCGGCGATCCAGATTGACGATCCATTGCGAATGCCTCAGTCGCTCAGTGAAGGTCGTGGCGACGCAAACTGACAATCTACGCCTATTGAGCATGAAGTCCGGACTAGAAATGCTCCACGCAACGGACATAGAAATCATTAAGGGTTCTAGCTACTTCGCGTGCTGGAATCGAGCGGCTGTAGGACAGGCAATGCAGAATCCGGTGCTCGTCCGCCTGGCGAAACGCCTCGCAGGCCCCTCAGCTTCAATTCCCACGAACTTGCCGATGCAATCGGCGGCGCCGCTGAAAGGTTCGACGCGCGGGCGCCGCTGCGCTAATTTGGCACCGGCCGTGTCGACCTACAAAACCAATTCCGCAGGTCCTACTTGAGCGATCCGAATTACGACTTCGTAATCATCGGCGCGGGCACTGCGGGTTGCCTGCTCGCCAATCGTCTGAGCGCCAATCCCGCGCACCGCGTGTTACTCGTCGAAGCTGGCGGACCGGACAGCTACCCCTGGATCCACATTCCCGTCGGATACCTGCGCTGCATCGGAAATCCGCGCACTGATTGGTGTTACCGCACCGAACCCGAGCCGGCCCTGGGTGGTCGCGAACTGCTGTACCCACGCGGCAAGACACTCGGCGGCAGCTCGAGCATCAACGGCATGATCTACATGCGCGGCCAGGCGCGCGACTACGACGGCTGGGCCGCGCTCACCGGTGACGACGCCTGGCGGTGGTCGAACGTGTTGCCGGATTTTCGCGCGCACGAATGCAGTTATCGGCTCGAGGGCGACGATGCCGGGGCATCCGCGCATGACCACCATGCCTCGGGGGGCGAGTGGCGCGTGAGCCGGCAGCGTTTGCGCTGGGACATCCTCGATGCGTTCGCCGCAGCGGCAGCAGAAGCGGGGTATGCGACCGTCAACGACTTCAACACCGGCGACAATGCCGGTGTCGCCTATTTCGATGTCAATCAACGCGGCGGCTTGCGTGTGAGCGCCGCCAAGGCATTCTTGAAACCAGTGCGTTCACGCCCGAATCTGGAGGTGCGGACACACACGTTGACTGAGCATTTGCGCTGCGAGCGCGACAGCAATGGCGTCTTGCGATGCACGGGTGCCACGCTGATCCATGCCGGTCAACGTACGGCGGTGGTCGCGACCCGTGAGGTGATCTTGTCCGCGGGTGCCATCGGCACGCCGCAACTACTGCAACTTTCCGGCATCGGGCCAGCAGCGCACTTAAGGGAACACGGCATCGAGGTGCTGCTCGATCAGCCCGCCGTGGGTGCAAACCTGCAGGATCACTTGCAGATCAGGCCGGTGTTCAAGGTGCGCAACGTGCGCACGCTCAATGTGCTCGCCAATAGCTTCTGGGGCCGGCTGGCCATCGGTCTGGAATTCGCCCTGCGCCGTAGCGGTCCGATGAGCATGGCGCCCTCACAACTGGGCGCCTTCGTGCGCAGCGACGCAGCACGCGTGCACGCGAATCTTCAGTACCATCTGCAACCCCTGTCGCTGCGCGCCTATGATCAACCGCCCGACGCATTCCCGGCGTTCACCGCGAGCGTTTGCAATCTCAATCCCACCAGTCGCGGCTCGGTGCGCATTCGCAGCGCCGACATTCATGACGCGCCGCGCATCGCGCCCAACTATCTTGCGACCGACGAAGACCGGCGCGTCGCGGTAGATTCCATTCGCGTCACACGCCGCATCGTGGAGCAACCCGCACTCGCGCGTTACACACCGACCGAGCACCTGCCGGGACCGCAATTCGTCAGCGACGAGGATCTGTTGCGCGTGGGTGGCCGTATTGCCACTACCATCTTTCATCCGGTGGGCACGGCGCGCATGGGCGCGGCGGACGACGCAGGTGCCGTGGTCGACAGCCACTTGCGCGTACGCGGAGTGAGGGGCTTGCGCGTGGTGGACGCGAGCATCATGCCGACGATTGTCAGCGGCAACACCAATAGCCCGACATTGATGATCGCGGAGAAGGCGTCGGCCTGGATTCGATCCGGCACGTAGCGCCATGGCCCGCTCATGCGGGCAGCGCGGATCTCAGTTGCCGGGAACGGGCTCCGTCGGGTCGCCCCCCTGCTGCAGTGGAGCTTCTTCTGAGGCGTCGCGCGCCGGTTCCGGGCGACGGGTGATGTTGCACACCTTTTTCTGCCGCATGATCGAACCCGTCGCCGGTGCCTGGCTGCATTGCGCGCCCGCGCGCTCGCTCGCGAACAACGCCACGCGCGCGCGCGCTTCGGTGCGCAGCTCGGCCGTCGTCGCCGGAATGATCGTCCCGATGGGATCGCCGTTCGGCTTCAGCAAGGTGACGCCCTCGCCGGCTTCCGGCTGGACGAGAACCACGCGCAGCACCGGGTAGCCGGCAGCGGCTGCTTGCGCGGAAACCTCGCGCACGAAGTCCGCCATTTTCTCCTCCGAGCCGGCGTATGCCAGCGAGAGGCCCTTCGGTTTCAATGCGGCCACTTTCTTCTTCACGGCGGCGTGAGTCGCATCGCGCAGGTCGACGATGGGAACATCCGCTGCCGGCGTGGCGGCCAACGCCGCCTGGCAGCAGATCAAGGACGCAGTGAGAACCGCCGTGAATCGTGCAATCGAGAATGAAAACATCGAGTGGCTCGTAGATGAAAATTGGTGGGTGGAGAGAACGCGAAGTTGCGGTGCAACTTTACCGGATGGCGAGTTCGGAATCGTGTCGCTTTTGTGTTTCCTGGAACGGTTGGTGAACTGCATCTCTCAACCGATTTCACAGTTCGGAGATGGTGGGTCGGGTGGGGCTCGAACCCACGACTAACGCCTTAAAAGGGCGCTGCTCTACCAGCTGAGCTACCGACCCGGATTTTTGGGGCGCGCAGTTTACCCGATTTGGGGGCCCGCTTGGACATAGCGAGTGGGATCGGAAATGCCCGCCGAAACAAAGCCTTCGCGCCGCAGACGGCAGGAGTCACAACTGCCGCAGGCCTGGCCCTTCGCGTCGGCTCGGTAACAGGAAACGGTCAGCCTGTAGTCGACGCCCAATCGCGCGCCTTCGCGGATGATTTGCGCCTTGCTTAGCTGAATCAGGGGCGCGCGTATCGCGAGCTTGTCGCCTTCGACCCCCGCCTTTGTGGCGAGCGACGCGAGATGCTCGAACGCGGCGACAAACTCGGGGCGGCAATCCGGATATCCGGAGTAATCGATCGCGTTCACGCCGATGTGGATCTCGCGCGCTCCGAGTACCTCGGCCCACGCGAGCGCCAGTGACAACATGATGGTGTTACGCGCGGGAACGTAGGTTACGGGAATGCCGGCGGATGGTTCGAGGGGTACGTCGATGGAAGGATCGGTGAGCGCCGAACCGCCTATGCGGCCGAGGTTCACGTGCATGATGCGATGCTCGCGCGCGCCAAGGGCATGCGCGATGCGCGCGGCGGCATTGAGCTCGGCTTGATGACGCTGGCCATACGAGATCGACAATGCGTAGCACTCGAGACCCGCGGCCTTCGCCATTGCAAGCGCAGTGGCGGAATCGAGGCCGCCCGAGAGTAGCACCACGGCGCGTGTGTTCATGACCCCCGGAAACCCTTGCCCGGCACCACTATTTGCCCGGAACGTTGCCCCACAACACTTTGTGGAGCTGCAGTTGAAAGCGCACCGGCAGGCGGTCCTCGAGGATCCAGTCGGCGAGCTGGCGCGCCGGCAGCTGCTCGGCGCTCGGCGAAAACAGCACGGTGCAGCGTTGGGCAAGCTCGAGCGCGGCGAGCTTCTCGCGGCTCCATTCATAGTCGGCGCGATGGCAGATCACGAACTTGATCTGCTCCTCGGCGCGCAGCAGCGTCAGTTCCTCGTAGCGATTGCGCTGTTCCTCTCCGGACCCGGGCGTCTTCACGTCCACCACACGGTTGACGCGCGGATCGACGCCGGCGAGCGGCATCGCGCCGCTGGTTTCGAGCGAAACGCGGTAGTTGGCGTCGCACAGCCGCGTGAGCAAGGGCAGGCAGTTGATTTGCGCCAGCGGCTCGCCGCCGGTCACGCACACGTAGCGCGGGGCAAACTCCGCCACTCGCGCGAGCACACCGTCGATGGTCATCCACTCGCCGCCATGAAAAGCGTACGCGGTATCGCAAAACTGGCAACGCAGCGGGCAGCCCGTGAGCCGCACGAACACCGTCGGGAAACCCACGGTGTCGGCTTCGCCCTGCAGCGAATGGAAAACTTCAGTGATCTTCAGACGGGCCGATTCATTTTCCATTCGACATGCGTTTCAGACGGTCCGCGGCGAGGCTCGCGGCTTCCGTGCCGGGATAGCGCCGCGAGACATTTTCGAGCGTGATGCGCGCCTCGGCGTTCTTGCCCAGTGCCGCCTGCGTAAAGCCCACCTTCACCATCGCGTCGGGTGCCTTGCGCGAATCCGGCCAGTCGCTGATCACCTTCTGGAACGCGGTGATCGCATTGGGATATTCGCGGTTGACGTAGTACGCCTCGCCTAACCAGTACTGCGCGTTGCTGGCAAGTCCACTCGACGGATAGGTACTGAGGAAGTTCTTGAAGCCCGCGATCGCGCGCGCGTAGTCGGAACCCTTGAGCGCGTTGAACGCCGCGTCGTAACTCGCCTGCTCGGTGCCGCCGCCGCTGGTAATACCCGCCGGCGGCGCCAGGACACCCGCGGAGCCTGCTCCCGACGCCACGCCACCGAGCGTTTCGAGCGCCGCAATGCGCTTCTCGAGATCGCCATAGAGCGAGCGCGTCTGCGTCTTGCCGCCCTCGCTCTGGTTCTGCAGGACTTCGACTTCGCCGCGCATGGCGCGCAACTCCGCCTGCAGCGCGTCGATACGCTGCGCCATCTCGATCAGGCTCTGGTTGGTCACCACGCGTTCGATGCGCT
The DNA here is from genome assembly GCA_035286365.1 of Steroidobacteraceae bacterium. Taxonomy (GTDB): domain Bacteria; phylum Pseudomonadota; class Gammaproteobacteria; order Steroidobacterales; family Steroidobacteraceae; genus CADEED01. The sequence goes on from DATHJZ010000252.1 coordinate 18,654, forward strand.
GCACGCGTGCATCGAGATCGTTCATGCGGATGTACACCGGGTCTTCTTCCGGCGACACGGCGCAACCGATGAGCATGTACGACCCCGCCGCCACGGCGCACAGGGCTGCGATTCTTCGGCTCATGACGCTCTCACTTCAAGTAGACGATTTCGACGCGGCGGTTCTGCGCATACGCCTGCTCGTCGCTGCCCGCGGCGGCCGGGCGCTCTTCGCCGTAGCTCACCGTCGACAACTGCACTTCGGCAACACCCTGCAGCAGCAGCGCGCGGCGCACGGCCTGGCCGCGGCGCTCGCCGAGACCGATGTTGTACTCGCGCGAACCGCGCTCATCGGCATGGCCTTCGAGGCGCACCTTCTGGCTGGGATTCTTCGCGAGGTATGCGGCGTGTGCCGAAACCACCGACTGCGAATCCGCGCGAATGTCGGCACGATCGAAATCGAAATACACGATGCGCTTCGACAGCAATTCACCCGATGGACCCTGCGTTTCGGTGCTATCCGTCGTGGCGCCGGAATTGTCGACACCACTGGTATCCGTGGTGGATTGGGGCGCCGGCGGCGGCTGTTCGGGCGGCTTGTCCTTGCAAGCCGAGAGCAACCCCAGGGTTGCGAGCACTAACACTGTCGAGACGAGATTTTTCATTGTTACTCCTTAAGAACATCGGCGGTTTGGGAAGCCTTCAGGGAAGAAAGGGTCCCCACACCGGTTCACGAACTTCACCCGCATCGGCATTGAGCCGCAGCGAGGTCTGACCATCTATCGAAAGCGTTTGCAATACGCCCCGGCCGCGTTCGCGACCGGCGAGGATCACCATGTCACCGTTGGGCGCAAAGCTCGGGGATTCGTCCTGGCTTCCCTTCGACAACACACTGAGCGTGCCGCTGGCGACGTCCTGGATTCCGATGCGGTATGCGCCTTGATCGAGCGTCAGCACCGCGAGCTTCTTGCCGTCGGGCGAGATCCGCGGGCGCGCATTGTACGCGCCCGTGAAGGTGACGCGGCGCGGTCGGTCGCTCCCGCCGAGGGTGAGCTTGTAGATCTGCGGATTCCCCGAGCGGTCCGACGTGAAATACAGCGCCGTACCGTCCGGCGTGAAGACCGCTTCGGTGTCGATGGACGGATCGTCGGTCAGCCGCGTCAGCGCCTGCGTGCCGAGATCGAGTAGATAGATGTCGAGGTTGCCGTTGGTGCCGGAGAGCGTCAACGTCAGTTTCTTGCTGTCGGGCGACCACGACGGCGCACCGTTGATACCGGTGCGCGCCGAGACCATGCGCCGCGTGCCGCTGCGCACCTGCTGCACGTACACCGCCGACACGCGCCGCTCGAACGACACGTAGGCGAGCCATTCGCCGTCCGCGGACCAGGCCGGCGACATGATCGGACGGTCGGACTGCAGGATCATGCGCGGGCCTTCACCATCGGCGTCCGCGACGATCAACTGGTAATGCTGCGACGGCGGCTTGCCGTCCACCGACACGTAGGCGATGCGCGTGGCAAACGCGCCGCGCACGCCGGTGACCTTTTCGTAGATCGCATCGGCAACGCGGTGCGCCGCATTGCGCAGGTTGGCCGCCTTCACCGTCCACTTCTGGCCGAGCACGCGCTGGCCGGTGAGCACGTTGACCAACTCGACATCGACGCTGATATCGCCGTTGCCGAGCGCGGCCAGGCGCCCCACTGCGACGTAGTCATTGCGCTGCTGCTTGAAGCCGGCGATGTCGATGTCGGCGGAAGCCGTGGGTGTCGACAACATGTCGGCGCGTGCCATGCCCTTGAAGCGGCCGCTGCTCTCGAGATCGCGCTGCACGATCGCAGCGACATCGATACCTCCGTCGGCGGGCACCGCGCGCGCGAACGGTACGACTGCGATCGGAATGGGATTGGTCACACCCTGCGTGATGGTGAGCCGCAGTTGCGCGAACGCGGGAGTGGTACAAAACGCGGCCATCAGGAGGCAGGTCGCTAGTTTTTTCATGCGGTTACTCATTGGGGGCGAATGTTAGCTCCAAAACGCGTTCGAACGGCACACCAGGAGGCGGTATGGGTAGTGGCGAGGCACGATAAACGGCGGTCTCGACCGATTCCCGAAAGGCGTCGTCACCGCCGCTGCAGCTGTCGACGCGGACGGCCGTCACGTCACCGCCCGGGACCTGGGTGACCGTCACAATACAAGAGATGCCCGGGCGTGCCGAGGGCGGACGGGTCCATGCCCGAGTCACGCGATCGACGATCTGTGCATGCCAGCGATTGGCTTCGTCACTGTTGCGCAGTGCGTTGCCGCGTTCCTCCGCTTCGAGATTGCGGCGCAGTTCAGCTTCGCTCGCCTCGCGCGCCCTGTCCGCGGCGGCCTTCTTCGCGGCGGCCGCGTCGTCGGCGCGCTTCTTCTCGGCCGCTTTCTTGTCCGCAGCCGCCTTCTCGGCGGTCGCCTTGTCAGCCGCAGCCTTGGCAGCGGCTTGCTTCTCGGCCTCGCGACGGTCCGCGACTTCGCGCTCTTTCAGTTCCTGCGCCTGACGTTCTTCGTCGCGCTTTTCCTGCTCGACCTTCTCCGCGGCCAGGCGCTCTTCTTCCTTCTTACGCTCGATCTCGGCCGGATCGGGCTTGGGCGGGCCCTGCTCTTCGACGGGCACAGGCTCCGGTGTGGGTTCGGGGGGTGTTGGTTCGGGGGGTTTGAGCTCGGGTGGCGCGGGCTCCGGAGGCGGCGCCGCACCCTTTGGCAACGTGCGCTCGTCGACCACGGTGCCTGCGATGGCCAGCGTCGCTGTTTCGGGCGGACGATGCTTCCAGGTAAACCAGCTGTACACGGCCGCGGCGACGATGCCGGCGTGCAGCAGCACAGACAGCGCAATCGCGCGCCAGCTCCCTTGGGTCAGCGTCTTCTGTCGGGGCGGCATTGCGCTCAGCGGGCTCGCTTCTTGTCGGGTGCTTCGGTCACGAAGCCCACCTTGTCCGCGCCAGCGCGCTGCAGGATTGTCATTGCCCCAACTACTTCTCCGTAAGCCACCCGATAGTCGCCCCTGACCAGCACCACGGTCTCGGGCGCGCGGCGCAACACCGCACCCGCCATCGCTTCGACTGCGGCTGCAGTCAGCGGTTCAGTGTCCGGCTTGTTGTAGTTGAGAAAGAGCTGGCCGGCCTCGTTGATGCTGAGAATGATGGGCTTCACGTCTTTCATCATCTCGGGCGGTATCGGCCGCGCACCGGCCTTGGGCAACTGCACCTTGATGCCTTCGGCGAGCAGCGGCGCGGTGATCATGAAGATGATCAGCAGCACCAGCATGACGTCGATGTAGGGGACGACATTGATTTCGCCCATGAGGCGGCGCTTGCGGCGCGGGTTGTGCTGTTGAGCCATGTTTCAGCCTCCGCGTCCGGCGTAGCGCTGCAGGATGGTGGAAAACTCTTCCATGAAGGCGTCGTAACGCAGCTCGAGACGGCTCAGCTTGTCGGCATAGCGGTTGTAGGCGATCACCGCGGGAATGGCGGCAAACAAGCCAATGGCGGTCGCGATCAGCGCCTCGGCAATACCCGGCGCCACCATCTGCAACGTGGCCTGCTGCACGCCGCCCAACGCGACGAAGGAATTGAGGATGCCCCACACCGTGCCGAACAAGCCCACGTAGGGGCTGGTGGATCCGACCGTCGCGAGCGTCGCCAGGCTTTCCTCGAGGCGCTCGATTTCCTTGAGCTGGCCGACCCGCATCGCGCGGCGCGCGCCCTCTAACAACTGCTCCGGCGGGATGTTGCCCTGCTTGAGGCGCGCGAATTCGCGGAAACCGAACTCGAAGATGCTCGACATGCCGGTGGCGCCGCCGCGAGTTTCGATTTGCCGGTACAACGCGGTGAGATCGCCGCCCTTCCAGAAATTGGTTTCGAAGGTTTCGGCTTCGTCGCTGGCGCGCGAGAACAGTGCGCGCTTGCGGAAGATGATTGTCCAGGACATGAGCGATGCCAGGATCAGCAGGCCCATCACGACCTGCACCACGGGACTCGCCTGCAGCACCAGCCTGACTATCGAGATTTCATTGTCCATCGAGCACCTTCGAGTTAAGAGACCCGCACGAAATCGGGCAGCGGCCGCGGCCGGAATGTCTTCGCATCGACGCAGGCGACCCGCACCTCGCCGTCGGCGAGAACCACGGCATCCGCGCGCGTCACGGTCTGCTGGAAACAAATCGACGCGCGCCCTTGCGGCACCGGTACGCAGCTCACCAGCAGTTCGTCATCGAGCCGCGCGGGCCTTCGATAGTTCACCTTGACCTCGACCACGGCGAACACGAAGCCATGCTTCTCGGTGAGCTCCAGCTGGGAATGCCCCAGCGAACGCAGCCATTCGGTCCGCGCGCGCTCCATGAACTTGAGGTAGTTGGCGTAGTAGACGACCCCGCCGCCATCGGTATCTTCCCAGTAGACGCGCGTGCGCCAGGAGAATTCTGTCACCGTTCGGCCTCGAACAAGGGCAAGGGCGTTTGCACCCGTTCGGGCACTTTCAGACCGAAATGCAGATAGGCATTGCGCGTCGCCATGCGCCCGCGCGCGGTGCGCATCAGGAATCCCTGCTGGATCAGGAAAGGCTCGATCACGTCTTCCAGCGTGCCACGCTCCTCACCCACCGCGGCGGCGAGGCTTTCGATGCCCACCGGCCCGCCATCGAACTTTTCGATGATGGTCGACAGCAGCTTGCGATCGAGTGCGTCGAAGCCCTGCGGATCGACTTCGAGCAGGTCGAGCGCGGCGCGCGCTACGATCTCATCGATGCGGCCGTCGGCCTTGACCTCGGCGAAGTCGCGCACGCGCCGCAGCAGCCGGTTGGCGATGCGCGGCGTACCGCGCGAACGCGTCGCGATGCGCGCGGCACCCGCCGGGTCGATGGGTACACCGAGGATTCCGGCCGAACGCGTGACGATCTTTTCGAGTTCGCCGACCGTGTAGAACTCGAGCCGCTGCACGATGCCGAAGCGATCGCGCAGTGGAGAGGTGAGCAGGCCGGCGCGCGTGGTGGCGCCGATCAGCGTGAACGGCTGCAGCGCCAGTTTGATGGAGCGCGCCGCAGGACCTTCGCCGATCATGATGTCGAGCTGAAAATCTTCCATCGCCGGGTACAACACTTCTTCGACCACCGGCGAGAGGCGGTGGATCTCGTCGATGAACAATACGTCGCGCGGCTGCAGGTTGGTCAGCAGGGCCGCCAGATCCCCCGGCCGCTCCAACACGGGGCCCGAAGTCTGGCGCAGGTTCACGCCAAGCTCGCTGGCCAGAATATTCGCAAGCGTAGTCTTGCCCAATCCAGGTGGTCCGAAGATCAGGGCGTGATCCAGCGCTTCGCCGCGATTCACCGCCGCCTTCACGAAGATCTCGAGCTGCGCCTTGACCTGTTCCTGGCCGATGTAGTCGGCGAGTCTCTTCGGCCGGATGGCGCGATCGACGGCCTCTTCCTCCTTCAACGCAACCGCCTCGACGATGCGATCGGGAACCAACTTTTCCGATGACGTCATTGCGGTCGCACCGCGCCCTGCAGCGCACGGCGTATCAGGTCTTCGGTGGAGCCGCCCTGCCCGGCAAACGGCTTGAGCATTTGCGAGACTTCGGCGGGCTTGTATCCAAGCGCGACCAGCGCACTCCAGGCCTCGCCTTCCACGCCGCTGCCGCCCATGGGCATCGTCGCGGCACTGGCTGCCACGGCCTCGAGGCGATCGCGCATTTCCATGAGCACGCGCTCGGCGGTCTTGCGCCCAACCCCGGGAATCTTGGTGAGTGCCGCCGTGTCCTGGAGTTTCACCAACGTCGCAAATCCGTCGACGCTCACGCCCGACAGAATTGCGAGCGCGAGCTTCGGGCCGACTTGCGACACCTTGAGCAGATTGCGAAACAGCGCGCGCTCTTCCTGCGAACCGAAGCCGTAGAGGATATGCGCGTCTTCGCGCACGACGAGATGTGTCAGCAGGCGCACGTCGGCGCCCACCGCGGGCAAGGTGTAGAACGTCGACATGGGCGCTTCGATGTCGTAGCCCACGCCGCCGACGTCCACCGTGAGATGTGGCGGTGCCTTGACCGCCAGTTTGCCGCGCAGGAACCCGATCAAGCGATCATCTCGAGTCGGCGGGTATGGGCATGACAGATCGCGACGGCGAGTGCGTCCGCGGCATCCGCCGCGAGCTTCATTTCCACGCGCAGCAGTTGTTTGACCATGTGCGCGACCTGCGCTTTCTCCGCGCCACCGACCCCCACCACCGCGAGTTTGATCGCGCGGGCCGCGTATTCGTGCACGCCGAGCGCGACCGGTACCGCGGCGAGCGCCGCGCCACGTGCCTGGCCGAGCTTCAGCGCGCTGTCGGCGTTCTTGGAGAGGAACACGCGCTCGACGGCGATTTCCTGTGGCCGATGCTCGGCAATCAGCGCGGCGACACTGGCGTAGATGATGCGCAGCCGATCCGCGAGCGGTCCGCCGGCCGTGGCAATGCAGCCCTGCGCGACCAGCACCGCCGTGCCGTGTTCGCAATCGATGACGCCGAAGCCCGTGCGCAGGCTGCCCGGATCGAGGCCGAGAATGCGCTTGCAACCACCGGGTAACATCCGCGCGACGACGGGAGCGATCGACCTCTCATCGGGTCGGAATGCGCGCCAGGATGATCTCATCGGGTATCGCGCCATCGCTGCCTTAAATGCCTGCGCCCGTTGGAAAAAACTGCGCGTATCATAGCCGCAAATCCGTCGCGCCTCACGCTTCGCCGACCGCGTTTTCCGTGCACAACCTCCATTCCTGTTCGGCTGAAATCCAGGCTTCGATAGACGCTCACGTCGCCACACTCGCCGGCTGGGGCGTGCCGCGCTCAGGCTTAGATCACGCCGCGCAAGCGGCCGTCATCGTCGCGTCGCTGACCGAGGACTCCGTGCTGGCCGCTGCGCTGCTCGCACAAGCCGCCTTCAACGCGGCCCCCGAAGAAGCGCGCGAGATCGAGCTGCACTTCGGTCCCACCGTCAGCGCCTTGGGCCGCGAGCTCGCGCATTTCGGTGACATCCGCCTCACGCCGGTCGCGGCAACCACGCACCACCTCGAACCCGTGCAGGCCGAAGCCCTGCGAAAGATGCTGCTGTCGGTGGTCGGCGATCCTCGGCTGGTGCTGGCGCGCCTGGCGCGGCAACTCGTGGATCTCAATGCCTCGAAGGACGGGCACGTGGCGACGCGCGAGCGTCTCGCGCTCGAAACACGCGAGGTGTTCGCGCCGCTCGCGAATCGCCTGGGCCTGTGGCAATTGAAGTGGGAACTGGAAGACCTGGCTTTCCGCTTCCTGCAACCCGACGACTACCGGCGCATCGCCGCCGCGCTCGCCGAGAAGCGCGCCGATCGCGAGCTTTACATCGCCGAACTGTGCCGTTTGCTCGAATCCATGATGCGCGGCGCCGGGATCAGCGGCGAGGTGTATGGCCGGCCGAAGCACATCTACAGCATCCACCGGAAGATGGAGCGCAAGCAGCTGTCGTTCGAGCAGGTGTTCGATCTGCGCGCGGTGCGCATCGTCACCGCCACGGTGGCGGACTGCTACGCGGTGCTGGGCCTGGTGCACGGTCGGTACACCTACATCCCGGGCGAGTTCGACGACTACATCGCCACCCCGAAAGACAACTTCTACCGCTCCATCCACACCGCGGTGTCGGGACCTGAGGCCAAGGTCGTCGAGGTGCAGATCCGCACGCGCGAAATGCACGACCAGGCCGATCTCGGTCTCGCGGCCCATTGGCGCTACAAGGAATCGCGCGCTCACGACGTCAGCTACGACCGCAAGATCGCCTGGGTGCGCAAGCTCCTTGCGCCGACGCAGGGCGACAAGGATTTCCTCGACGAAGTGCGCGCGGAGCTGTTCGAGGATCGCGTCTACGCGCTGACCCCCAAGGGCGAGGTCGTGGACCTGCCGTTGCATGCGACGCCGCTCGATTTCGCTTATCACGTGCACACGGACCTCGGGCACCGCTGCCGTGGCGCACGCGTGAACGGGCGCATCGTGCCGCTGACGCGCGCGCTGGCCAACGGCGAAATAGTCGAGATCATCACGCACAAATATCCGCAGCCGAGCCGCGACTGGCTGTCCGAAACCCAAGGGTTCATGAAAAGCCCCCGCGCTCGTTCCAAGGTGCGCGCCTGGTTCCGGAAGTTAGACGAGGAAGCCGCCCAAGGTGCCACCAACAGCGCCAGCACCGCACCCGCCCCGGCGCCGGTCGCCGCCGCAGCAGGACCCGTACCCGCGCCGCCCCGACGCAAGGGTTCGGTCCGCAAGAGATCCCGCTCGCCGGTGTTGCTGGGCGGCGTCGAAGACCTGCCGACCAGCTTTGCGCGCTGCTGCGCGCCGGTGAAACCCGAGCCCATCGCCGGCTATGCCACGATCGGGCGCGGCGTGACCATCCACCGGGCGAATTGCCCGGGCCTTGCGCGCATGAGCGCGACCCGGCCCGACAGGTTGATATCCGCGCAGTGGGCCGATGCCGCGCAGACACAGCCCGTGTCGCTCAATATTGTCGCGATCGACCGACAGGGACTGGTCCGGGACATCGGCGACCTGCTGGCCAGTGAAAAAATCTCGATCGAAATGATGCACACCACTACCGACCGGGCGCAGTCGACGGCTACCATCGACGTGCGTGTGGCGATTGACGGCGTGCAGCATCTGACGCGTTTACTGCAGCGTATCCGGAAGGTGGGAAGTGTCCTTTCGGTGCGCCGCTCGGGTTAACTTAAACCCGTAGGGCGGCTCCTGACCGGGGTCGAAACGTGACGTGTTGCGACGCCGAAAATCGTCGTTTCGCGTCTACTTGCAAGGGATTTTTCTCGTTCAATCCGGGGTACAAGACCGTTCATGCGTGTCCTGCTGGTCGATCATGACTCAGAGGGTCTCGAGGCCATTGCGCGTGCCATTCGCGGAGTGCTCGAACTCGACTGCGTGACCAGCAAGGGCGATGCGCTCCTGCTGCTGCGCCAGAACACGTATGACGTGCTCATCGCCTGTGAGCGCGCGATCGACGGTTCGGGCCTGGACCTGCTCGGCCGAACTACCCGCACCGCCGTCCCCCTGAAGCGAATTTTCGCCGCCGCTCCGGAACGCCTGCAGTTGTTAGGCCCGCGCCTCGCACCGTTCAAGGTGCAGAGGACCATCAATTACCCGATCGATCTCGAAGAGTTGTGGCTGGCCATTGCGCAGGTGACGGGCGGCCCGGACGACGAGACCGACGGCACCATCGAACGCGTGGTGCTCGACGAACGCGGCATTCCCTCGACCGGCACCGTGCCGCGCGGACCGATTCCGCAACGGCCGCCGGCGCCATTGGCCGCTGTTCCGTCGCCACCGCCTGCGCCACCCATGTCAGCGGCGCCGGTGCCCATGACTTCCGCGTCCGGGCGGTATGCCACGGCGCGCGTCGCGCAGCCGGTGCCAGAACCACCGCTGCGCGCGCCTGCCGCTCGCGCCGCGGCGCCGACGCCGATGCGCGCGCCCGCGCCGCCGATGCAGGCAATGCCGCCAATGCCGATGAATGCGCCGGCACCGCAATTGCCGGCGTGGACTCCTGAACCTCCCACTGAAGACGATTTCGCCGCGGTCGCGGCACAGGCGCGTCTCGGCGTGCAGCAGAAAGTCGTGGACGAGGCTTCGCGCCGCAAACGGCAACGCCTGTTCACCGCCTGTGGCATCGCCATCGTGGTCGCAGGCGCCATTGTCTTTCTCATCGAAAAGTTCTACGACCCGGCGGCACGCGCGCGCGAACAATTCATCGCGGCCGAAATGACGCGCATGTCCGAGCAGCTGAAGGTCACCGACAACCTGACGATGATCGAAGTCGACATCGAACAGGCAATCATGAACAACGACTTCGACACCGCGCGCCGCGAACTCGCGACGCTGATCGAAAAGGCGCCCGATCATCCGCGCCGCGAATTCCTGCAGGCTTCGATCGATCGCGCCGTCGAATTCGCCAAGCTCTCACCCCCAGGCGTGGACAAGAAGACTGCGCCGGCCCAGGCAGCGGTGCTGCCGGCGGGCGGTGAGCAACGCCCCGCGTCGCGGCCGCTGCCGGCCGAGCGAACACCCGATCGCACGCCGGATCGTGTGGTGTCGCGCGCGCCCGATCGCACCACGGCGCAACGTCCGCAGCGCGACGCGTCGCCGCCGCTGACCCGCAGCTACGGAGCTCCGATTGGCGACGTGCCGCGCGAATCGCTGCCGCTGAACGCGCCCATCAATGCGCCGCCGACCACGACGATGCGACGCAACGACAACTCCTTCAGCGGACGCACCATCGAGGCCAGCGACAATTCCGCGACGCGCGCACCCGCGCCGACAACCAATGCGACCAATGCAGCAATAACGCCCGCACCGGCCGCGGCCGGCTCAGCGGCCGTCAACCTGCCACCGGCCGCGCCGCCCGCCGCAACGCCGCCCGCGCCCGTCGATATCGTCATGGCAAAGATCGTGAAACGAGTGACGCCCGAAGTACCCAGCGGCATCTCGCGCAAAACCAAGGGTTATGTGCTGGTCAAATACACCATCAGCGAGTCGGGACGCGTAAACGACGTCGAAGTGCTGGAGTCGACTCCGCAGGGCACTTTCGACGAGGCCGCGCTGGATGCGGTGCGCAAGTGGGTGTACGAGCCGCGCAAGGAAAACGGCGTGGCGGTGGCGTCGCAGGGCAAGGCGCGCCTGGTGTTCGACGCGGCTAACTAGCCTGAGCTCCTATCGATTGATGTTGTCGATGGCGCGCTTGTCGGCGGCCAGCGCCGCTTCGTGCAGCGCCTCGGACAACGTCGGATGCGCATGGATCGTGCGCTGCAGGTCTTCGCTGCTGGCTGAATATTCCATCGCCAGCACGGCCTCGGCGATCAGTTCGCCGGCCATCGGCCCGATGATGTGCACGCCGAGAATCTCGTCATCGTCCTGCGCGGCGATCAGCTTCACGAAACCCGCGGTCGCTTCCATGGCGCGCGCGCGGCCGCTCGCCGCGAACGGAAACTGACCGGTTTTGTAGGCGCGGCCGCTGGCCTTCACCTGCTCTTCGGTCTGCCCTACCCAGGCAATTTCCGGATGCGTGTAGATCACCGACGGCACGGTGTTGTAGTTGGTGTGACCGTATTTTCCGGCGACCAGGTCGCCGACCATCACGCCCTCTTCCTTCGCCTTGTGCGCCAGCATCGGGCCACGCACGCAGTCACCCACGGCCCAGACGTTTTCCACGCCGGTGCGACAGTGGTCGTCGACCTTGATGAAGCCGCGCTCGTCGATCTGCACACCGGTACCGTCGGCCAACAGACTTTTCGTGAACGGCCGGCGGCCGACGGCCACGATGAGCTTGTCGACGGTGATCGTCTGACTACCGGTTGCGTCCGAGTAGCTGACCTCGACCGAACTACCGGAAATATGTGCGCCCGAGACTTTGGCGCCGAGCTTGATGTCGATGCCCTGCTTCTTGAAATGCCGGGCGGCTTCCTTGGCGAGACCCTGGTCGGCCACCGCGAGGAAGGTATCGAGCGCTTCGAGCACCACGACTTCGCTTCCCAGGCGGCGCCACACACTGCCGAGCTCGAGGCCGATGACACCGGCGCCGACCACGGCGAGCTTCTTCGGCACGGATTCGAAATCGAGCGCACCCCAGGAATCGACGACGTTCTTGCCATCGAACGGCATGCTTTTGAGTTCCGTGGGAACCGAGCCGCTCGCGAGCACGATATGTTTGGCGCTGAGCTCCTGCCTGGATCCATCGTGCGCGGTGAATTCCACCATGCGGTTGGGCAGTAGTTTGCCGTGGCCCTGCAGCGGCGTGACGCCGGCGCCCTTGAGCAGCATGGCGATTCCGGTGGTGCTGGCCTTCACGATCCCCGTCTTGCGCTTCTGCATCTGCGTGACGTCGAAGTCCACGCTGCCGACCTTGATGCCGTGAACGCCGAGTTCCTCCTTCGTCTTGTGATACAGCTCGCTGGATTCCAGCAATGCCTTCGAAGGGATGCAGCCCGCGTTCGTGCAGGTGCCGCCGAACACCGCGGTGCCGTCCTTGTTCTTCCACTCGTCGATGCAGGCGACCTTGAGCTTGTTCTGACCGGCGCGAATGGCGGCGGGATACCCGGCCGGGCCGCCACCGATGACAATTACATCGAATTTTTTGGCATCGTCTTCTTTTGCCATGCTGTATTCCTCAGACGCCGAGCAGCAGCCGGGCGGGATCTTCCAGGCAATCTTTGATGGTCACGAGGAATTGCACGGCCTCGCGGCCGTCGATGATGCGGTGATCGTAAGACACCGCCACGTACATCATGGGCCGGATGACGATCTCGCCGTTCACGACGACCGGACGTTCCATCGTCTTGTGCATGCCGAGGATCGCGCTCTGCGGCATGTTGACGATGGGCGTCGATTGCAGCGAACCGAACGTGCCGCCATTCGTGATGGAGAACGTGCCGCCGGTGAGTTCTTCGATCGTGATCTTGCCTTCGCGTGCCCGCGCGGCGTACGCGCCGATGTTCTTTTCGATGTCCGCGTAGCTCTGCAGGTCTGCGTCGCGCAAAACAGGGACCATCAAGCCACGTTCGGTCGAGACCGCGACGCCGATGTCGTAGTACTCGTGATAGACGATGTCATTGCCTTCGATCGAGGCGTTGACGGCCGGGAAACGCTTCAACGCTTCGACCGCTGCCTTCACGAAGAACGACATGAAGCCGAGCTTCACGCCGTTTTTCTTCTCGAAACTGTCCTTGTACTTCGCGCGTACGTCCATGACGGCCTTGAGATCGACCTCGTTGAACGTGGTGAGCTGCGCCTGGGTCTGCTGCGCTTCGAGCAGGCGCTCGGCGATACGCGCGCGCAGGCGCGTCATCGGCACGCGCTGATCCTGGCGGCCGGCGGCACCGCTGACCGCGGCAGCCGCAGCCGCCTTGTTAGCCGCCGCGGCGGCAGGCTTAGCGCCTCCCGCCGCCTTGGCGGCGGGCTGATCAAGATATTCGACCACGTCGCCCTTGGTGATGCGTCCATCGCGGCCCGACGCCGGAATCTTCGACGGGTCCAACTGCTTCTCCTCGACCATGCGGCGCACCGACGGCGCGAGCTTGTCACCGCCCGACGCAGGCGCGGCGGCCGGCTTCGCAGCGGCAGGTGGCGGCGCGGCGGCAGCGGGCTTGGCTGCCGCGGCGGGAGCCGCAGCGGTGGCAGCAGCACCCTCTTCGAGTACGGCGAGCACCTGGCCGCTGGTCACCGAAGTGCCGGCGACGATACGCAGTTCCTTCAGCACGCCGTTCACCGGCGCGGGGACTTCGAGCACCACCTTGTCGGTTTCGAGGTCCGCGAGATTCTCATCGCGAGTCACGGTCTGCCCGGCCTGCTTGTGCCAGGTGACGAGAGTCGCGTCGGCAACCGACTCGGGTAATTGCGGAACCTTGATTTCAATGGCCATGTTGTTTTTCCATTGTGGCTTATCTCGACGTGGCAGCCGCGGACGCAGGTGTTGCTCCCGGAGCTGCCCCCGAAACAGGCAATAACCGCTTGGTCTCGCGAGCTCCGTCTTCGGTGCTGGTTGCCGTCAGCGCCGCTTCGATCAAGCCGCGTTGCTCGGCTTCGTGCATTTTCGAAATACCCGTGGCGGGCGCGGCGGCCGGCGGGCGTCCTGCGTACAGCAGCTCGCGCTTGCCGACCAACGTCGCGAGACGGTGTCGGATCTGGTACCACGCGCCCTGGTTCTGCGGCTCTTCCTGGCACCACACCACATCGCGCGCGTTCGGATACTTGGCGAGCACCGCTTCCATTTCCGGCACCGGGAACGGATACAGCTGCTCGACGCGGACCAGCGCAACATCGGTGTTGCTGGAAGCCCGGCGCGCCTTCAACAGGTCGAAATACACCTTGCCCGACGACAGCACCACGCGGCGCACGTTCGCAGCCTTCACGGCCTGCGTATCGATCTCGTCGATGACTGTGGCGAACTCGCCGTTGGCGAGATCTTCGAGCGACGACACCGACAACTCGTGGCGCAGCAGCGATTTCGGCGTCATCACGATCAGCGGTTTGCGCAAGGAGCGCAGGATCTGCCGGCGGATCATGTGATACATCTGCGCGGGCGTCGAAGGCACGCACACCGCCATGTTGTTCTCGGCGCACAGCTGCAGGAATCGCTCGAGGCGCGCGGAGGAATGTTCCGGGCCCTGGCCTTCGTAGCCGTGCGGCAGGAACAGCGCCAGACCGCACAGGCGGCCCCACTTCGCCTCCCCGGAACTGATGAACTGGTCGATGATGACCTGCGCACCGTTCACGAAGTCGCCGAACTGGCCTTCCCAGATGACGAGCGCCGACGGATCGGTGGTCGAGTAACCGTATTCGAAGCCGAGCACCGCTTCTTCGGAGAGCACGGAGTCGGTGATCTGGAAGGACGGCTGACGCTCGGCGATGTGCTGCAGCGGAATGTAGCGCGCGCCGGTCGACTGCTCGTGCAGCACGGCGTGCCGATGGAAGAAGGTGCCGCGGCCCGAATCCTGGCCGGTGAAGCGGATCGAGTTGCCTTCTTCGAGAATGCTGGCGTACGCAAGAGTCTCCGCGCAGCCCCAGTCGAGCGGCAGCTCGCCGTGAATCATCTTCACGCGATTGGCCATCACCTGCGCGACGCGCGGATGCAGCGCGAAATTCTGCGGGAACTTGACGATGCGTTCGCCCAACGACTTCAGGCGTGTCATGTCTACGCCCTTCACGCGTTCGGACCAGTCGTTGCCGAGATACTTGCTCCAGTCGACCGTGTATTTGTTGCCGATCATGCCGAGCGAAGCGCGCGCCTGAGGGCGCCCCTCGTCGAGACCCTGGCGATACGACTCGCTGAGCGCCGCGGCTTCTGCATCGCTGAGCACCCCGCCTGCGACGAGGCGATCGGCGTAGATCTTGCGCGTCGTTGGATGCTTGCGGACGGTCTGATACATCACCGGCTGCGTGGCCGCCGGTTCATCCGCTTCGTTGTGACCATGACGGCGGTAGCAGACGAGGTCGATGACGACGTCCTTGTTGAAGCGCTGGCGATAGCTGAGCGCGAGACGCGTGACGAACACCACCGCATCTGGATCGTCGCCATTCACGTGGAAGATGGGCGTCTCGAGCATCTTCGCGACGTCCGAGCAATACATCGTCGAGCGAGCGTCTTCCGGATCCGAGGTGGTGAAACCGACCTGGTTGTTCACGATGACGTGCACGCTGCCGCCGGTGTAGAACGCGCGCGCCTGCGACAGCTGCAGCGTTTCCATCACCACACCCTGGCCCGCGAACGCCGCGTCGCCGTGGATGAGGATCGGCAGCACGCGCGTGCCCTTGCCATCGCCGCGCCGTTCCTGGCGCGCGCGCACCGAGCCTTCGACCACCGGATTCACCACTTCGAGGTGCGAGGGGTTGAATGCCAGCGCCACGTGCACGTTGCCACCGGGCGTGCGCAGATCGGACGAGAAGCCCTTGTGGTACTTCACGTCGCCCGAGCCCTGCATGTGCGCGGTGTCGTACTTGCCTTCGAATTCGTTGAACAGCACGGACGGCGATTTGCCGAGAAGATTCACGAGTACGTTGAGACGGCCGCGATGCGCCATGCCGATGACGCATTCCTCGATGCCCTGCTGACCGCCCATCTGGATGAGATCGTCGAGCAGCGGAATCAGGGAGTCGCCACCCTCGAGCGAGAAGCGCTTCTGGCCGACGTACTTGGTGTGCAGGTAGCGCTCGAGACCTTCGGCGGCCGAGAGCTGCCAGAGAATGTTCTTTTGTTCGTCGGCGGTGAGGACGCCCTTCAGGCGGCCGAGCAGGTACTGATCCTGCAGCCACAGGCGCTCCTCGGTATTGGACACGTGCGCGAACTCGGCGCCGATGGTGCCGCAGTAGGCGTACTCGAGCTGCGCGACGATTTCACGCAGTTTGAGCCGCGGCGCGAGCTCATTCGGCCGCGAGCCGGTCAGGAATTCGGTGTCGAGGTCGGCATCGGTGAGGCCGAAATAGCCGAGCTCGAGCACGCGCGGTCGTTCGCGCTTCTGGAGTCCCAGCGGATCGAGGTTGGCGACCAGGTGACCACGGTTGGCGTAGATCTGCACCAGGCGTGAAACGGCGCCCTGCTTGGCGGCGGAATCGCCGCTGGGCGCTGCCGCTCCAATCGCGAGGCGCGGCTTGCTGGCGCGCTGCAGGATGCCCGCCTGAACGGCGGAGTGAAGCTGTTCGGCGCCCGCGCCATCCCGCAGCTTGTGGCCATCCTGAAGCTTCTGAAAATAGTCGCGCCACTTGGGGTCGACCGACTGCGGATCGGTGAGGAACTGCTCATATAGAGCTTCGACGTATGGCGCATTCCCACCCGACAGCGGAGTGGATGCCAGCAACTCGCGAAGGCTTCCGGCCATACGAGAAAAAATCCTGTGGACTCAAGGTCCTGGAGCGACAAAGGGGCGGTATGTTAGCCGAAGCGGCCGACAGCCGAAAGGCGATCAGTGCCTAATCTAGGGCAATGTTACGTAAAAGAAAGAGCTCGTAACCCACCAGCACTGAATAGATTCCCAGCACGCCGTACAGCACCCAACCGACCGCCTTGCCGTAGAAACGCAGGCGCGCCAGCAGAGTCAGGATAACGACGCCCACGGAAGTCAGGCCGACCTTCCAATAGGCAAAGCTGTGCCCCGATCCGCGCACCAGCGGATCCATCAATGGATTGATCTCAATCGCCCCGTCGCCGATCAGCGTGAGCGTCAGGAGAGCGTCGGCGCCGCAAAGAAGCAGAATGGCGATGCCGACCGCCAGCCACTGCGGGTGAAACCAATCGGTCACGACGACGTGGCGTTCGGTGTTCCGGCGGGGTGCGATGCGCCGGCGGGCAAAATTGCCCCGCCATAGCGCGCGAAGAACGGACCGACGCCGTTCGATGG
>DATHJZ010000253.1:0-12960 GCA_035286365.1 Steroidobacteraceae bacterium
CAAGAAGCGCGACTTCCGCGCGCTCTGGATCACCCGCATCAACGCGGCCGCGCGTGAGTTCGGATTGAGCTACAGCAAGATCATCAACGGTCTCAAGAAGGCCGGCATCGAGATCGATCGCAAGATGCTCGCCGATCTCGCCGTGAATCAGCCCGACGGTTTTGCGGTCATCGCTAGCCAAGCGAAAGCAGCCCTCGATAAAGTCGAAAAAGCCGCGTAAGAGCGGCCATGGCTGAAGAGGACCCGAAGGACCTCGACACGCGCCGGGCGGAGACGCTCGGCGCAATTTCGAGTGCGGGTGATATCACTTGGCTCGAAGAGACTCGCGTTCGCGCGCTCGGCAAAAGTGGCTGGCTAACTGAGAAGCTCAAAGGACTCGGCAAGCTTGCGGAAGCCGAGCGCAAAGAAATGGGCGCCCGGTTCAACCGCGCCCGCGAAGAGATCAGCCAGGCGATCGAGAAGAAGCGCGCCGAGCTCGATCAGGCGTTCGTTGCCGCAAGGCTCGCGAAGGAGCGCGTGGACGTCACGCTGCCGGGCCGCGGCGAAGCGCGCGGCGGATTGCACCCGGTCACCAAGGTCCGGCTGAGAATAGAGCAGTTGTTCCGGCAGGCCGGGTTCACGGTGGAAACCGGTCCCGAGATCGAAGACGACTTCCACAACTTCGAGGCGTTGAACATTCCCGCCGATCATCCGGCGCGCGCGATGCACGACACCTTCTATTTCCCCGACGGCATGCTGCTGCGCACGCACACCTCGCCGGTGCAGATCCGTTCGCTGCTGACCAGCAAGCCGCCGTTCGCGCTGATCGCGCCCGGCCGCGTGTATCGCAACGACCACGACGTCACGCATTCGCCGATGTTCCACCAGGTCGAAGGCCTGGTGGTCGACGAGGGCGTCACGTTCGCCAACATGAAGGCGATGCTGCATGGGTTCCTCGAAGCCTTCTTCGAGCGCGACCTCAAAATGCGGCTGCGCCCGTCGTACTTCCCGTTCACCGAGCCGTCCGCGGAAGTGGATATGAGCTGCGTGCTGTGCGGTGGCGCCGGTTGCCGCGTCTGCAAGCAGACCGGCTGGCTGGAGATCTCGGGCTGCGGAATGGTGCACCCGAAAGTGCTCGAGGCCGGCGGAGTAGATAGCGAGAAGTACACCGGTTACGCGTTCGGCATGGGCATCGATCGCCTGGCGATGCTGCGATACGGCGTGAACGATCTGCGCCTGTTCTTCGAAAACGATCTGCGCTTCCTGGCGCAGTTTCGGGCGGGGTAGGCCGTGCGCGTACCTCTTTCCTGGCTGCGTGAGTTCGTCGACGTCCCCTGGAGCGCAAAGGAGCTGGGCTCGCGTCTGACGATGGCGGGTTTCGAGCTGGAGGCGCTGGAGTTGGCTGCGCCTGCGTTCTCGGGCGTCGTGGTCGCGGAGATCGTCGAGGCAGTGAAGCATCCGCAGGCCGAGAAGTTGCAGGTGTGCAAGGTAAGAACCGGTCGATCCGGAAAAGGCGATGAGTTGCTGCAGATCGTCTGCGGCGCCGCCAACGCGCGCGCCGGCCTCAAGACCGCGCTCGCCACGGTCGGTGCCAAACTACCCGGCGACAAGGTCATCACCGCAGCCAAACTGCGCGGCGTGGATTCCGCCGGCATGTTGTGTTCGGCGAAGGAGCTTGGAATCACTGACACGTCGGAGGGCATTCTCGAATTGCCCGCGGACGCGCCGGTCGGCAGCGATCTGCGCGCCTATCTCGACCTGGATGACGAAATCCTCGAACTCAATGTGACGCCAAACCGCGGCGATGCGATGTCGGTGCTCGGTATCGCACGCGAAGTCGCTGCGTTGACGAAGTCGGCGGTGCGCTTGCCGGTGGCATCGGTCACCGAAAAGATTCCGGACCGCTTTTCGACGAAGCTCACGGCTCCGGAAGGTTGCTCCAAGTTCACGAGCCGCGTCATTCGCGGTATCGACAACAAACGTTCGTCACCGGCCTGGCTGCGCGAACGCCTGCGACGCGCGGGCTTGCGCGCCATCAGCCCCGTCGTAGACGTGACCAACTACGTGATGCTCGAACTCGGGCAGCCCATGCATGCCTACGACCTGGGCAAGCTCAAGGGCGGACTCGAGGCCCGTTTCGCAACGGACGGCGAGCCGATCACGCTGCTCGACGGCAAAGAAATCAAGCTCGCGACAGACTGTGTAGTAATCGCGGATGCCGACGGGCCCGTGGGCCTCGGCGGAATCATGGGCGGCTTGCGGACTGCGTGCACGCCCGACACCACCGACGTGTTGTTCGAGGCGAATTTCTTCCCCTCTTCGGCCATTACCGGCCGTGGCCGGCGCTATGGGCTCATTACCGATGCCGGGCAGCGATTCGAACGCGGGATGGACCCGGTTCACCAGGAACGCGCGCAGCAGCGCGGCGCCCAGTTGCTGCTCGAAATTGCCGGCGGCGCCGCGGGTCCGGTCGTGGTCGTGCAGGAAGAGGCGCGCCTGCCGCGCCGCGTCGAGGTTCAGCTGCGGCGCGCACGCATCGCACGCCTGTTGGGCGCAGTCATCGCCGACAACGACGTAAAAGTCACGCTCGAATCTCTCGGCATGCGCGTCAAGGCCGACGCGGACGGCTGGCTCGTCACGCCGCCGTCGCACCGCTTCGACATTTCCATCGAAGCCGATTTGATCGAAGAGCTGGCGCGCATCGTGGGGTTTGAAGCGATTCCCGAGATCGACGCCGCCGGCCGACAAAAGGCGAGGCCGTTGTCGGAAGAAGCCCCCGTCGAAGCCCAAGCTCTGGAAATTCTCGCGACGCGCGGTTATCAGGAAGCGATCACTTACGCGTTCGTGGATCCCGCGTTGCAGAACAAACTATTCCCCGGTGTCGTGACGCCAGCCATCAGCAACCCGATCGCCAGCGACATGGCGGTGATGCGCGCGTCACTGTGGCCCGGCCTCATCAAGGCCGCGCTCGAGAATCAGCGCCGTCAGCAGGACCGCATTCGCCTGTTCGAACACGGCGCGCGCTTCGTCGGGAATACCGAGACGGACCTCCTGTCCGGTATCGCCATGGGTTCGCGACGGCCGGAGCAGTGGGGCGCCAAGGCGATCCCGGTGGACTTCTTCGACGTGAAACAGGATGTCGACGCCTTGTTCTCACGTACCGGTGCGGCCGATGACTTCGGGTACGTGGCCGACGCCCAACCCTGCCTGCATCCCGGCCGCAGCGCCCGGATCACGCGCCGCGGCAAAACCGTCGGGTGGATTGGCGAGCTGCATCCCCAATTGGTGCAGGAGTTCGATTTCACATATGCCCCGATTCTGTTCGAGATCGAGTACAGCGCCGGCCTTGCCGCCAAAATGCCGCGTTTTGAGGAGATCTCCCGCTTCCCGCGCGTGCGGCGGGATCTTGCGGTGGTGGTCGACGAGAAAGTTTCTTTAAGACAGCTACATGAACGTGTAACCTTCGCCGCTTCGAGCTTGTTACGCGACATCCGGGTGTTCGACGTGTTTCGAGGTCCCGGCATAGAAATGGGTAGAAAAAGCGTCGCTTTAGGCTTGATATTTCAGGACAATTCTCGCACCCTCGCGGACGAGGACGCGGACCGTTTGTTAGCCGCGATTCGTTCCGATCTGAGTGCAACGTTGGGCGCAGGATTTCGAGAATAAAAGCATGGCTCTGACGAAAGCGGAGATGGCTGAGGCGCTGTTCAATCAGCTGGGTCTCAACAAACGCGAAGCGCGCGAGCTCGTGGACCTGTTCTTCGAGGAAGTGCGCCATGCGCTTTCCAACGGCGAGCAGGTCAAGCTTTCCGGCTTCGGCAACTTCGATTTGCGCGACAAGAACCAGCGGCCAGGACGTAACCCGAAAACGGGTGAGGAGATTCCCATCAGCGCGCGACGCGTTGTGACGTTCCGTCCGGGTCAGAAATTGAAGGCGCGAGTCGAGGCTTATGCTGGAACCAAAGAATAACGACGAATTGCCGGTCATCCCCGGCAAGCGCTATTTCACGATCGGCGAAGTCAGCGAACTGTGCGGCGTGAAGCCGCACGTGCTGCGCTACTGGGAACAGGAGTTCCCGCAGTTGAAGCCCGTGAAGCGCCGCGGCAATCGCCGTTACTACCAGCGCCAGGACGTCATCATCATTCGCCAGATCAGGAGCCTCCTGTACGAGCAGGGCTTCACGATCGGTGGCGCGCGCAACAAGCTGGGTGGCGAAGAGGCTCGCGTCGACGTGAGCCAGAGCCAGCAGATCGTCAAGCAAATGCGCACCGAGCTCGAAGAGCTGCTGAGAATTCTCAGACGCTGAATCGCGGACCGCGTCGTTGATCGCGTTCGTCGGTGGGGGCTGACGAATACTCCAAGCCAGTTTGAGAGGGGCTGTCCATGACTGGAACCGCTGTTTCCTTTGGCACTATCGATTGGGTCGTCGTGGGCCTGTACTTCGCCGCCAACACCGCCATCTGCATCTGGTGCGCGTTGATGAAGGAGAAGGACACCGCGGACTACTTTCTCGCGAGTCGAAGCGCAGGCTGGTTCCTCATCGGGTCGTCCATTTTCGCGTCGAACATCGGCGCGGAGCACCTGATCGGTCTCGCTGGTTCCGGCGCCGAATCCGGGATGGCCTTCGCGCACTGGGAGCTGCACTCCTACCTGGTGCTGGTGCTCGGCTGGGTATTCGCGCCGTTCTATCTACGCGCGAAGATCTTCACCACCCCTGAGTTCCTCGAGCGGCGCTACACACCCGGCACACGCACCGTGCTGTCGGTCATTTTCCTGTGCAGCTACGTCCTCACCAAGGCGTCAGTGACGATCTTCGCCGGCGCGTTCGCGATCCAGACGATCCTCGGTTACAAGGTGATCGACCTGCCGTTGCTCGGCGAGACCGACTTCTTCTGGTTCGCCGCCATGTTCCTCGTGATCATCACCGGTGTGTTCGTGGTGCTCGGTGGCATGAAGTCGGTGCTGTGGACCGAGGCCATGCACGTGCCCGTGTTGCTGACGGGCTCCGCGGTGCTGCTGTTCGTGGGTCTCGGGCAGATCGGTGGCATGGATGCGCTGGTCGCGGCGAATCCGGAGACCACACACTTATGGCGGGACCTCTCGACGACGCCCGCGACCCAAGGCTTCCCCGGCTTCCTGTTCGATCCGAGCACGACGCCCTGGCTCGGTGTGCTGTTGTGCTCTCCGATCATCGGGCTGTGGTACTGGTGTACCGATCAATACATCGTGCAGCGCGTGTTGACCGCGCGAGGTCTCAAACAGGCGCGCCGCGGCACGATCTTCGCCGCGTATCTGAAGCTCGCGCCGGTGTTCATTTTCCTGTTCCCCGGCATGATCGCGGTGGCTTTGTGGAAGCAGGGCGCGCCGGGCTTTGAAGGGATCGGCACGAATCCACAAAGCGCGTTCCCCGTGCTCGTGTCGAATCTCCTGCCGATTGGCCTGCGAGGCCTGGTGCTCGCCGGAATGTTATCCGCGCTCATGAGCTCGCTCGCGTCGCTGTTCAATTCGACGGCGACGTTGTTCACCGTGGATATCTACAAGCGGATGCGCCCGGCCTCGAGCGAGCAGCACCTGGTATCGGTCGGCCGCATTGCGACCGGTGCCGTGATCGTGCTCGGCATGTTGTGGATTCCGTTCCTGCAGAACCTTGGCGGTCTGTACACCTACCTCCAGCTCGTGCAGTCGCTCATCGCGCCGGCGATCGCGGCGGTGTTCATGCTGGGAATTTTCTCCTCCCGCGTCACGCCGAAATCGGGCCTGATCGGTCTGTCGACCGGCTTCGTCCTTGGCATGCTGCGGCTGATTCTTCAGGCAACGCACGAAACTCAGGGAATCGAGTGGCCGAGTCTCATTCAGGCGTTCGTCGATGTGAACTGGCTGTACTTTAGCTTCCTGCTGTTCGTGTTCACCTGCGCGCTGATCCTGGTGGTCAGCAAGTTCACGCCGCCGGCGCCGGCCGAGCAGGTCGCCGGGCTCACCTACAAGTCGGTGTCCGCGCAGCAGAATGCGGATGACCGCCAGACCTATGGTTTCTGGGAGATTTTCCACAGCTGCGTGATCGTGGGGATCATCGCCGCGATATACATTTACTTCTGGTAGGCCCGAAGGGCCGGCTTAGGTATGATGCGCACCCCCGCGGCGACCCCCGGCCGCGGGTTTCAGAAGTTTCTCGGGCGGGACGTGGCGCAGCCTGGTAGCGCACTTGCATGGGGTGCAAGGGGTCCCGAGTTCAAATCTCGGCGTCCCGACCAACTTCAATCCGCTGGACCCAGCACTGCAACCTTTCTGGTTCCACTGGTTCGACAATCCCGCCAGCCACATCACGTTACCCATGCCCTCATCTTCAATGAGGCCCATCGGGATATAGCGCACGCTCGCCGCCATCTCGAGCATCGCGGCATCGGTGCCGTTTCGCAACGACGGAGGCAAGGTCGCAGCCACAACTCGGCCTTGAGCGGCGCGAATTCCGGCTGGCGGTAATCGATCACGAAGGTTCCTTCGCGCCAGGTGCGATCCGCAAGATGTCAATTCCGGTTTGCCAACCGGTGCTCCGCTTGCGCGGCAGGGCACCGTCCGATGCGACGCATTTCTCACTTCAGCTTGTTAGGTGGGGCTTTTCGCGGTCTGGCGACACTCCTTAAGGAGGACACTGAATTCAAGGCGAGTGGCTAACAGCAGGTACTTCGATGTCGCATTACTTTGTCAACAACGCAGCGCTGCCGGACGGCAACCACGAGGTGCACGCGTTGGGCTGCATCGGCATGCCGAGCGACAAGCGCTACCTCGGCAATTTCCAGGACTCGGCGGAAGCGATGATGGAGGCGCGCAAGGACTTCTGGAAGGCGAGTGCCTGCGAGAAGTGCGGCTACGGTCGCCTCGCCGATTCCACCACCACGCGCATCAGTACGAGCGGGATCCATTCGATGCTGGAGAAACTCACCTGATTTTGCAGCGCGCAAGTCAAGCGCGCCCGTAGCGGATTTCGAATCGCCCCGGCGGCAAATCTTTGCCGCATCGTGAGCCGGAAGCCACAGCCTCGACCGGGCGGCTGTTTCGCGCGTTCCAGCGCTTCAATTTGACCATTTGCGGCCGATACGGATGCAGGGCCGATGACTGTCGCCGGCCCGTATTACAGCGGTCGGTTCAACATGATTCAGGTTCTGGGTTCAGTGGTGGTGCTTGCTTGCGTGCTCGGAGGATTCGTCCTCGAGGGCGGCAACATCCTCGCCCTGTGGCATCCCACGGAAATCCTCATCATCGTGGGCGCGGCGCTCGGCGCCTTCCTCACCAGCAACCCGCCGAAGGTGTCGAAGCGTGCCTTCATGCTCGCGCTTGCACTGCCGAAAGGCCCGACCTACGGTCGCGACGACTACGTCACGCTGCTCAAGCTCGTCTACGACATCCTGGTGAAGATGCGCAAGGACGGCCTGTTAGCCATCGAGGCCGATCTCGAAAACCCCGAAGCCAGCACGCTGTTCCAGAAGTACCCGAAGATTCTCGAAGACCATCACATGATCGTCTTCATTACGGACTGCCTGCGTCTCATCGTGGGCGGTACGCTCGACCCGCACGAGTTGGAAAGCCTGCTCGAATACGAACTCGATACGCATCACAAGGAAGCGTTCGAGCCGGCGCACGCCGTGCAGAAGGTCGCGGACGCGCTGCCGGGCTTCGGCATCGTGGCGGCCGTGCTCGGCATCGTGAACACGATGAGCGCCATCGAAGGCGCGGACACGGCGACGATCGGCCACAAGGTGGGCGCGGCGCTGGTCGGTACGTTCCTCGGCATTCTCGTGGCTTACGGATTCGTCGGGCCGATCGCGAGCGCGATGGAGCACAAGGCGAACGACGAGGGCAAGGCTTTCGAAGTGGTGAAGATGGCGCTGGTCGCGAGCGTGCGCGGTTACGCGCCGCCGGTCGCGGTGGAGTTCGCGCGCAAGCTGCTGTTCAGCGAGGTGCGGCCGACGTTCGCGGACCTCGAAGCGCATCTGAAGGGCAAGCCACCACCGGGCAAAGGCGCGCACTAACAAACCATGGCTGCCGCTAAACAAGCCGAATCGAAGCCGCGTCCGATCATCGTCGTCAAGAAGAAGATCCAGGCGGCGGCCCATCACGGCGGCGCCTGGAAAGTGGCGTACGCGGACTTCGTGACCGCGATGATGGCGTTCTTCCTGGTGATGTGGCTCGTGACGGCCGTGTCGAAGGAGCAGCGCGCGGCGATTTTCGACTACTTTAAAAACCCGAGCATGGAGCCCGGCAAGAGCGTGAAGCCCGCGCCGGGTCAGATGGGGCCGGGTGGCGCGAGCACCTCCCCGATCAATATGCGCGGCGGTCTCGACGCGCCGAAGACCGCGCTCCAGAAGACCGACAAGGTCGGCGCCACGGTGATGACATCACCCGCGACGCCGATTGAGCTGAAGTCCGACGCGCAGAAGGCGGCGGAAGCGGCCGAGCTCGCGAAGCAACTCGAGAAGAAGCGACTCGATGCGCTGATGCAGGATCTGAAGGAAGCGATCTCGAAGAGCCAGGCGCTGCAGCCGTTCAAGGATCAGCTGCTGCTCGATATCACGCCCGAAGGCTTGCGCATCCAGATTCTCGACGCGCAGAACCGCCCGATGTTCGACCTCGGCAGTTCGCGGCTGAAGGCGTACACGAACGACATCCTGCGCGAGGTCACGGGCTACCTGAAGTCCGTGCCGAATCGCCTCAGCATCACCGGACACACCGATGCCACGCCGTACGCCGGCGTCACGGGCTTTACCAACTGGGATCTGTCGACCGATCGTGCCAACGCCGCTCGGCGCGCGCTGGAAGGCGCGGGGCTCGATACGGATCGCATCTCGCGCGTGGTGGGTCTTGGATCATCCGTGCTGTTCGACAAGGAAAACCCGCGCGGCGCGGTCAATCGCCGCATCAGTATCGTGGTGATGACTCGTGAAGCGGAAGAGGGTGCCAAGCTCACGGACGTGCCGCAGATGGCGCAGGCGCAGCCGACGATGGAAACCGTCATCGCCCCGGGCATGACGCTCACGGCGCCCGCGACTCGCTGAGCCCTCAGCTCCAGCTGCGCGCGGTCGCGAGTGCGCGCTCCGGATAGTCGACTCGTTCCAGGAAATCGCCGCGCAGGATGCGCAGCGCGATGATCTCTTCGTGAATTTCCTCGGCGGTGCGCAGCCCCATGCTCCGCAGCAGCGGCTGGGCGGGACTCCATCCCTGCAGGGCCTGCTGCAACAGCAGCGCCGAGGCGATGCCGGTCAGCGCGAGGAATCGTCTATCCACCGAAAGTCCGAGCGCGAGGCCCGCCAGCCCGAGCGTCGCCGCCTTGGCTTCGAACGTGCGTTCGAGCGTCCATTCGCGCTCGAGCTCCCGGATGCGCTCATCGATGAATACGGGATCCGCGCCCACGTAGCGCGTGACATCGTGCAGCGTGCGGGCGTTGATGCGGTGGTTGATCGTGGGGCGGCTGGCGGGCGACGGGACGACTTCTTCTTCGGACACGATGGCGTTGCCGGACATGACGATGCTTTCCATGCGTGGATTCTGGCGGGCCCCGTGCGGGTCCGCGTGTCGGCGAGCGCCGCGCCGCGCGTAGGCGGGCGCCGAAACCCTATGCCGCGGTATCAGGCACGCTGAAGTAGAACGTCGCGCCCTGGTCCTGCTCGCCATCGACCCAGGTCTTGCCGCCGTGCCGCTCGACAATGCGCCGCACGATCGACAGTCCGACCCCGGTGCCTTCGAACTGATCGGCGCTGTGCAGGCGCTGGAACACGCCAAACAACTTGTTCATGTACTTCATGTTGAAGCCGACGCCATTGTCCTTGACGAAGCACACGAGCGACCCACCGTCCATCCGGTAACCGACTTCGATGCGTGCCTTGGCGCGCTCGCGCGTGAACTTGACGGCGTTCGAAAGGAGGTTCACGAGCACCTGCTGCATCAATCCCTCGTCGACCTGCCAGGTGGGAAAGTCGGCGATGACGAATTCGATGTCGCGACCTGCGCGCTCGGCGGTCATGCCGTCGATGATGCGCTTGGCCATCTCGCCGAAACGCACCGGCACATGGTGCAGCGCCTGGCGATTGAGCTGCGAGAGGCGCAGCAGGTCGGTGATCAACCGATCCATGTGCGCGGCGCCGGCATTCACGTTGGACAGCAGCCGCTGGCCTTCCTCGCTGAGCGAGCCGGCATGGTCGGCCAGCAACACCTGGGTGAACGCGGACACCGCGCGCAGCGGCGCGCGCAAGTCGTGCGATACGGAATACGAGAACGCCTCGAGCTCGCGATTGGCGATCTTGAGTTCCTCGGTGCGCTCGCGGACGTTGTCCTCGAGCTTCTTCTTTTCGATGCGCAGCTGGCGCACGGCCAGCGCCCGCTCCAGCACCGGCATCGCCGTGGCGAGCTTGATCGGCTTCGGGATGTAATCGAGCGCGCCGGCCTTCATGGCCGCGACGGCGGTGTCGAGTGCGCCATGGCCCGTCATGATGACGGCGACCAGTCTCGGGTCGATCAATTGCGCCGACTTCATCAGGTCGATGCCATTGGTGCCCGGCATCTGCAAGTCGGCTAACAACAAGTCGAAGCTGCGTTCGCGCATCGCCGCCAGCGCCTCGGCGGGCGACGTGAAGCCATATGTCTGGTAGCCCTCGTATTCGAGCGTGTCGCACAGCGCACGCATGGACGCAGGCTCATCGTCGACGATGAGCAGGCTCAACTTATGTTCAGTTTGCTGGGCGATTTTCGTGTGCAAGGGTCACTCAGAGGGCGTAGGAAAATCCCCGCATCTATATGTCGGCGTAGTTTCCGCCCGCTTTAGCGAAATTGCCAAATGCCTAGGGAGGACTCTGAGAAGCGCGCTGTCAGACGAATCCCACATATGTAGACACGCTTTAGTCAACCCCCGGTGTCTATCTACTGAGTAGTCTCTTACGTCGTCTGCGGATTGCGTCACACGCCTGGGCGACGCAGTGGATTAAGTTGGGCGCTTCTGTGTCGGGACGGGGGGACGAATGCCGACGCAGCGGAAACAGGCGGCATGGACGATGAGGCCTTCGAGGGTACGGTCTCTCTAACTAGTCGCGGGGAATTACATGCAGCCGGTCAGATTGGTTCTCGTCGAAGACATGCCGATGGAAGCGGAGATCGCCATCCGTCAGCTCGAATCCGGAGGTTTCTCGTGCAACTGGAAGCGCGTGGAGTCCGAAGAAGTCCTGCGCCGCACGCTTCGTGAAGCCAAACCTGACCTGATCCTCTCCGATTTCACACTGCCAGCGTTCGACGGCCTGTCGGCGCTCGAGGTTGCGCGCGAAGTCGCGCCGGACACGCCTTTCATCTTCCTGTCGGGCACCATCGGCGAAGAGCGCGCGATCGACGCCCTGCAACGCGGCGCCTACGACTACGTGCTCAAGACCAACATGGCGCGGCTGGTGCCGGCCGTACGCCGCGCGCTGAACGACGCCTCGATCCGCCGCGCGCGCGTGGCGCTCGAGCAGCAGCTGCGCGACATCGTCGTCACCTCGCAGGACTGGATCTGGGAGCACGACCGCGACGGCAAGTTCACTTTCTGCAGCGACTCGGTGCGCAGCATCCTGGGTTACGGTCCGGACGAGGTGCTTGGCACCAACGCCTCGCAATACGTACACCCGGAAGACCTCGCGGCGCTCGATTTCGCGATGCACACGCTCGGTGCCAATCAACGCACGGCCTCCAATCTGCAAGCGCGCTGGCGCCATCGCAATGGCAGCTATCGCTGGCTGGAACGCAACATGCTGGCGTTGTTGGGCGAGAACGGGCAGGTCACCGGATTCCGCGGCAGCGAACGCGATTTCACCGAAAGGCGCCGCCAGGAAAAACACATCAGCCGGCTCACCCGCGTGTTGAAGATGCTGAGCGGCGTCAACAGCGCCATGGTGCGCATCCGGCAGCGGCGCGAGATCCTGGTCGAAGCCTGCCGCCTGGCAACGTCGGTGGGCGGATATGCGAGCGCCGTGGTGGCGTTGATCGAGCCCGGCACGCGCACCGCGCGCCCGGCCGCCTGGTCGGGCAGCGTCGACAACACGCAGGCCCAGCAATTGACCTTCACCATCGCCGAAAATGCGAACGAAGATTCGAGCGTGATCGGGCGTGTGCTGCGCTCCGGCGCCACCATGATCTGCAACGATCTGCAGTCGCTCGAGATGTCGCTGGCGGCGCGCGCCGCGTTGATGGACTCGGGTTTCAGGAGCGTCGTGGCGTATCCACTGCTGGTGGATCGCACGCCGGTCGGTGCGCTGATGCTCACCTCCTACGACATCGGCGCGGTCGGCGACGAGGAATCGCGCATGCTGCGCGAACTGGTCGCCAACCTGTCGTTCGCCTTGCAGTACCTGCACAAGGAAGACGAGGTTCGATTCCTTTCGTATTTCGATTCACTCACGGGACTTGCGAAGCGCGGCTTGTTCTGCGAACGCCTGGTGAAAGCGCTCGAGCCGAAGATCGGCCGTCGCGGCACACCGGCGGTCGCGGTGCTCGACATCGAGCAGCTCGCGACGATCAACGATTCTTTCGGACGCCACGCGGGCGACCTGTTGTTGC
Source organism: Steroidobacteraceae bacterium (assembly GCA_035286365.1). Lineage (GTDB taxonomy): Bacteria > Pseudomonadota > Gammaproteobacteria > Steroidobacterales > Steroidobacteraceae > CADEED01. Next base: position 12,551 of record DATHJZ010000253.1, read on the forward strand.
AGCAGGTGGCCGATCGGTTGAAACGCCACATGGACTCCACCGAGCTGCTGGCGCATTTCGGTGGCGGCACCTTCAGTCTGCTCATGGAAGCGGCGGGCGATGAAGACGAAGCCGTTCACTGGATGCAGGAACAGGTGATCGAAATATTCCGCGCCCCGTTCAACGTCGACGGTCGCGGAATACCCGTGGACGTGAAGTGCGGCTTCGCGCGCTATCCCGACAACGGACACGACGCAAACGCGCTCGTGCAGAACGCCGAAGGCGCGCTGCGCAGCGCCAAGAGCACCGGCGAGAAATACCTGCCGCACCGGCTCGAACTGAGCTCGGCGGTGGTGTCGCGCATGACCATGGAGCATCGCCTGCGCGGTGCCGTCGAGCGCCAGGAGTTCGAGCTTCACTACCAACCGAAG
>DATHJZ010000254.1:0-5539 GCA_035286365.1 Steroidobacteraceae bacterium
CGCCCACTCCAATCGATGTCTCTGCCTTCCAGTACATGCCGCCCAGGCGACCGAACACCGAGAACTTTTTCCCGATCCACAAGGAGCCGACCGCGGAGAACTGCAGCGACTTGATGTCGTTGTGCACGTTCATGACGGGCGGACTATCCGGAGTTACCGGGTCCGTGAGCGGGGGCGACACGCTGAATGCAGCGGCGTAAGCCGGGAAGACCGACTGATTGAATTCGTTGCCGCTGTGGAAGCCACCTTCGAAGGCGAGGTAGCGATTGAGCGCCCATCCACCGAACAGACCGTAGCCGAAACGCTGCGTGTTGATGCGTGCGGTATCGGCGAGGGGGGCGAAGTTGAAGTCACCCTGAAGCTTGTCCGAATTGAACGTCATGCCCAGCCGGAAGCCGGAAAATTCGTCCGCAAACGCGGGCGATGCTAGCGTTCCCGCAAGCGCTAAAACTCCGAGAACTACTGCCTTACGCATGTCGCCGATCCTCCTGGTTGACATAAGTAAAGCATAGCCCATGACCCCGGGCGGTAAAACGTGCGCTCGTCACGTTTTCAGGCAGTTAGCCCATGGATTTTCCTGCGGTTATTGAGAAGTCAGCCTGCCTGCGGGCGTACTCGATGATGAAGTCGACGGCGCGACCAGAGCCCGTAGTCAGAGGCCGCGCATGCGCTCGGGTGCGGCGGGTACGACCGCGAGGCCGTTCTCGGGGCGGTCGAGATAGAAGTAAGTGCAACTGGAATAGTCGTCGGTGCGCTCGAAGAGATTGATCTGCGGCATGTGCTTGAGGTCGAGTTCCTTCAAGCCCTCGCCCGCCCGGTAGATCGGTGGCAGCAACGGCTTCTCGGGGGTGCCGTCGTTGCTCCACATGAAGCCGATCTGCTGCAGGGTCACACGGATCTCCTTGCGGAAATACACCGGGTCGCTCACGTGGTATCGATAGAACGCGTAGCGCTGTTTGTCGTGATCGGAGATCGGCGCGCCCTGGTACTGGTGTGAGTAGCTCTCCATGCCGTACCCGGTGCCGATGTAATCCTCGGTGCCGGTACCGGCCAGGGTCGGAAGCGTATTGTCGCCGTCGAGATAGATCTTCACCTCGCCCTCACCCCACCAGCTCGCGCCGTAGCGCTGGCCGTCGACGATGACGCCGATGTTGGTACCCAGATAGCGGCCCTTGCCGCTCAGATGCGGCAGTAGTTCGTAGTCTCGCTGCAGCCTGGTCGGGCTCTCGCGGCGAAAGATCGCGTGAAAATACAGCGCGTCGGCGGGATGTCGGTCGCCCAGCGTGTAATCGACGTCGTAGTACACCTGCGGCTGGTCTGCGCCGGATTCGTTCGTCAGCACGATGCGCATTCCATTGCGAAACGGCATGGGCACGGAGGCATTGAAGCTGCGACCTTCCGGGCTCGAGAACAGCGCGGATTGAAACGGCACGACGCGCCCGAGTCCGATGCCGAAGAAGTCCCCCACCGGTGCGCTCACCGCGGGAAGCTTCGCGCCATCCCAAAACATGTCGAGACGCAGGCCGCGCAGCATCTTCGGGCTGCGATCGTTGAGCGTCATCCAGATGCGCCGGACCATGCCGCTGCCCGATTTCACTACCGCCAGCGTGCGCGACTCGCCCGCCTTCAGCGGGAAGAACGCCGCGCCTTTGCGTCCGCCATTCGTCGGGGCACCCTGGCCGCGTTCACCGGTCGGGTTTTCCGGGCTCGCCCAGCGCGTCTCGACCCCGTCGGGCAAGGTGTACAGGGATTGACCGTAGGCGCTCGCCGCGAAACCCAGCAGCGTCAACGCTACGAACCGTAGTCTTTTCATTTTCCTGCCGCTGCCGGGCGCGTCGCAGCGGCGCCTGAGTTCTTGACGAAGAACACCAGCAGGCGCGCAGGCTCGGTCTTGCTCGCGTTCTCCGACCGCACATGTACATCGGCCGGATTCTCGTAAAACGTCTGGCCGACGCCGAGCGTCTGCGGCTCACCGCCCGCAACCTGCATGATCACGGCGCCTTCGAGCACGTACACGAACACATCGGCGTCGTGACGATGCGCGGGCGAGCCACCGCCGGGCGGGATCGTCACCTCGAGCATGAGGCCTTCCTTGCCGGCGATGCCGGTAAGTGGCTTCTGCAGCAGCGGCGACGCCTTCGTGGCGGGTGCGGGATCCGCGGCAACGGCGGTCGCAGCGGCGCCCAGGAGCGTCATGCCGATAAAGAGTGTCGTGCGAAACATGTTCTGCCCCTCTTTCTGCTGGCAGCCGAGATTAGCGCAGGCCCGTGGCCATTGGCGGCGGGATTTGCGCGGAGTACGCTCGCGCGCATGAACATCGCCGTCGTCGTTCCCACCGCCCTCACCACCGCACAGTGCCGCGCGGCCCGCGCGTTGATCGAATGGTCGCAGGCGCAGTTGTCCCAGTCTGCAGGCATTGACGTCCAGACCATTGCGGACTTTGAAAAGCGCTTCCGCAAGGCAGACGAAACCACGCGGCGGCGGCTGCGCGCGACGCTCGAAGCGGCGGGCGTGGTGTTCATTTCCGAGAATGGCGGCGGCGGCGGTGTGCGTCTCAAGTTCAGCCGCGAGGAAGTCTGGGAAGTGAATCGCTGGGAGGATGAAGGCGGCGTCCCCGGCGAGGACGACATCCTCTGAGTTGACGCGGGCTACGCGTGAATGCCGGCCGCCTTCAGGATCTGCGGCACTTCGGCCTCCCAGCCGATGGCCATCACGTGCACGCCCTGGCAGATGTCCTTCATCTCGCGCACCACCTGCGCGGTGAGTTCGAGTCCACGCTCGCGCGTCACGCCGGCCTTCGCCGCCTGATCCATGGCCTCGACGAGATCCGCCGGCACCGCCACGCCCGGAAGATTGGCCATGAGCCACGGCGCGCTTTTCTCGGACTTGAGCGGAATCACGCCGGCAAGAATTGCGACCCCATCCGGCTTCAACGCGTCGATGAACCGTTTGAGCACATCGCCGTGGTACACGGCCTGCGTCTGCAGCATCTGCGCGCCCGCATCGATCTTGCGGCGCGTGTTCTCGATCTCGGCGGCGAAGTTGATTGCGCCCGGATTACAGGTAGCCCCGAGGAACAGATCCGGCGCGCCCGTGAGCACGTTGCCGGCGTAGTCGTGCCCTGCGCGCATGGCGCTCGCCGCAGCTAACAACCCCGATGCCGTGAGATCGAACACGGGTTTCGCTTCGGGATGATCGCCACTCGCCGGCGAGTCGCCACCCATGAACACGAAATTCCTGAGGCCCAGCGCCGCAGCGCCGAGGATGTCGGATTGGATGGCGATCCGGTTGCGGTCGCGGCTGGTGACCTGCACGACGGTTTCGATGCCGCGATCGAGCAGCAATTTGCCCACCGCGCGCGGATCCATCGTCATGCGCGCACGCGGCGATTCGGTGATGTTGATCGCGTCGACCGAGGCGCGCAGCAGCTCGGCGGTCGCAAACAACTTGGCAAGGTCGGTGCCTTTCGGAGGAGTCAGTTCGCCGGTGACGACGAACCGGCGGGCGGCCACTTTGGCCGCGAGGCTTGAATTCATGGGGCGCGATTCTGCCATGGCAGCCGCGCCAGGAGGTGCGAGGTCGTTAGCAAACTCATTGATTTGAGCTATTAGCCGGCGGGGCGAGCGCTTTGATTGCCGCCAGGGCTGTGGCACTCAATCCCGCGCCTCCGGCGACCGCATGCGCGGCGATCTCGCGCCGCATGCGCGGATCCCAGAAACGCGCGATATGAAATCGCACGCCTTCGGCGGCCACGGCCTTGTCCGGCTCGGCATCGAAAAACGCGGCGATATCGTTCGCCATCGCGACCAGCCGCTCGATGTTCACGAGCTCAGGTTACTCGTTCAGTTGCCGGGGGCTTGGCAAAGATTTCCGCCTCTCGCCGCATCTGCCAGGCCGACGGCTGCGCCACCTTCACCACCTGCACGGCGGTCACCTTGTATTCCGGGCAGTTCGTCGCCCAGTCGGAATTTTCGGTGGTGATCAGATTCGCGCCGGATTCCGGGAAGTGGAACGTGGTGTACACGACCCCCGGAGCCACGCGCTCCGTGATTTCGACACGCAGCACGGTATCACCGGCGCGGCTGGTCACGCCCACCCAATCGCCATGCTCGATGCCGCGCGCTTCGGCGTCGTGCGGGTGGATCTCGAGCCGGTCCTCGCTGTGCCAGGCCATGTTCGCCGTGCGGCGCGTCTGCGCGCCCACGTTGTACTGCGTGAGCACGCGGCCGGTCGTCAGCAGCAGCGGGAAGCGGCTCGAAGTGCGTTCGCTGGTGGGCACGTAGGCCGTGACGTAGAACTTGCCCTTGCCGCGCACGAAGCTGCCGACGTGCATGGTCGGCGTGCCGTCGGGAGATTTCGCGTTGCAGGGCCACTGGATCGTGCCCAGGCGGTCTAACTTCTCGTAGCTCACGCCCGTGAACGTCGGGGTCAACGCCGCGATCTCGTCCATGATCTGCGACGGATGCGTGTAGTTCATCGGGTAGCCGAGCGCATTCGACAGCCGCACCGTGACCTCCCAGTCGGCGAGGCCCGCCAGGGGTTCGATCACCTTGCGTACCCGGGAGATGCGCCGCTCGGCATTCGTGAAGGTGCCGTCTTTCTCCAGGAACGAGGATCCCGGCAGGAAGACATGCGCAAATTTCGAGGTTTCATTGTGAAAGATGTCTTGGATGACCAGGCATTCGAGCGCCGACAACGCCGCCGTGACGTGCGAAGTATTCGGGTCCGACTGCGCCAGGTCCTCGCCCTGGATGTAGATGCCGCGGAACGATCCATCGAGCGCAGCTTCGAACATGTTCGGAATGCGCAAGCCCGGCTCCGAGCCCAGCTGCACCTTCCACATGGATTCGAACAAGACGCGGGTTGCGTCATCGGACACGTGACGGTAACCCGAGTATTCGTGCGGGAAAGATCCCATGTCGCACGAACCCTGCACGTTGTTCTGCCCGCGCAGCGGACTCACGCCGACGCCTTCGCGGCCGAGATTGCCCGTGGCCATGGCGAGATTGGCGATACCCATCACCATCGTCGTGCCCTGGCTGTGTTCGGTGACGCCCAGGCCGTAGTAGATAGCGCTGTTCGGTCCGCGCGCGTACAGCCTGGCGGCGCCACGCAGCGCGGCAGCCGGCACGCCGCTGACCTGCTCCATCGCCTCGGGCGAATTGACCGGATCGCTGACGAATTTCTTCCACTTCTCATACGAGTCGAGCTCGCAGCGATCGGCGATGTACTGCTCTTTCGTCAATCCTTCGGTCACCACGACGTGCGCCAGCGCGTTGATGACGGCGACGTTCGTGCCGGGCAGCAGCCGCAGGTGATAGTCGGCTTCGACGTGTGGCGACTTGACCAGCGGAATGCCGCGCGGATCGACCACGATCAATTTCGCGCCGGCATGCAGCCGGCGCTTCATCTGCGACGCAAACACCGGATGCGCCTCGGTGGGACTCGCGCCGATCACCATGATCACGTCGGCGTACTGGACGGACACGAACTCCTGCGTGCCGGCGGATTCGCCCAGCGTGTGCTTGAGCCCGTAGCC
>DATHJZ010000255.1:0-6768 GCA_035286365.1 Steroidobacteraceae bacterium
CGAGCGGACCGAACTCGCCGGTGTCGATGCGCAGGAACGCACGACGATAGTTCTCGTCACCGCCGGCGAGTGTCGCCTGGCCACCGAATTCATCCTTGGGCTTGCTCGTCCGGTAGGCGACCGTGCCGCCGGTGGCCGAGGCGGTCGGACTATCTACGTCAGTCGTGCCGAGGTTGACGTCCACGCGGTCGATGAGCTCCGGATCGAGCATCTGGTTGGTGAACAGCGCGTAGTTGCCGGAATCGTTGAGCGGCATACCGTCGAACGTCACCGAGACACGCGAGCCGTCGAAGCCGCGGATGCGCAGGTTGCCGCCCGAGGTGCCGAACGCGTCGTTGTTCGTGAAGTTGACGCCCGGAATCTGGTTGAGGCTCTGGAAGACGCTTTGGCCATTCTGCTGCGTCTCGAGGTAGTCACCGGTGAGGCTGATGCGCGACTTCGGCGCGGTCTGATCGCCCACGATGCCGATGGCCCGCACGCGGGTCGCGCTGACCACAACTTCGCTCATGCTCTCTTCGACGGCATCGGTGCCGGTCGATTGCGCCAGCGCGTTTTGCGCGAAACCAACGCCTAACAAAATGGCGGTGGCAAGAGAGAGTCTGTGGAATCGGAGCAACATCGCTCCGTTGACGTTACGCATTGGATTCTCCGGTTATTTGCGCGGCCATCTGTGTGGCCCTGCGCGCTTTATGCAGTACACGTTAATGACATGACGCACGAGTTACAACCGAAAATTCCTCACGTGCTGCGCTTGCGCAACAGGCTTTCCGGGGCGCGTATCAGGGAACGTCTGATGAATTGCGCGACAGCTGTATGAATCTTGCGCAATGCGCGGAAAAACTCAGGCAGGAATCTTTGCGCCCGCAAGAGCTTGCGAAAAATGTCTGCGGCACAGTGGCACGTAGCGCTCGTTGCCGCCGATTTCGATCTGCGCTCCCTCGCGCTCGGCCGTGCCGTCGGCCTTGACACGTACCACCATGATGGCCTTGCGGCCGCAATGGCAGATGGTCTTGATCTCGACCAGGTTGTCGGCCCAGGCCAAAAGCTGCGCGCTGCCCGGAAACAATTCGCCGCGAAAGTCCGTGCGCAGCCCGTAGCAGAGCACCGGGATGTTCAATTCATCGACCACGGCGCCCAATTGCTTCGCCTGCGCTGGGGTCAGGAACTGCGCTTCGTCCACCAGCACGCAGGCGAGCGACGCTTTGGCATGCTCGGCAAAAATCTGCGCGTGCAGGTCGAGCCCGGGATGGAAGTGCAGCGCCTCGCGTTCGATGCCGATGCGCGAATGGATAAGGCCGCCGTCGCGGGAGTCGACCTTCGCCGTATATAGAAGAGTGCGCATGCCGCGCTCTTCGTAGTTGTGGCCCGCCTGCAGCAACGCGGTGGATTTGCCCGCGTTCATGGTCGAGTAATAGAAGTAGAGCTTGGCCATGCGCCAGAAGATCTTAAGTGTCAGAACCAGGTGACGATGCCCACCACGCGATGGCAAATCCCACCAGCTTCCAGTTCACCCGCCGGAAGTTGCTGCTGAACAGCATGGCGATGCCGACGAACGCAGCGATGCCCAAAATGGCCTGGACTAGCAGCATGGGAATCCCTTTGTTCTTGAATTGTTATGGGTTTGGGTCAGATGAGCTTTATTTCGCGCAGGCGTTCCTGCAGGAAATCGTGAGCATTGATCGGTACCGGAAAATGGTCCGGATGCTGCGCATCGATGTACTGCGGCAGCGTCTTGATGAGGAAATCCGGATTGAAGTGCAGGAAAAACGGCAGCGAGTAGCGCGCGTTGCTGGCGCGCTCGCGTGGCGGGTTGACGACCCGGTGCGTGGTCGAACGCAGGTGCATGTTGGTCAGGCGCTGCAGCATGTCGCCGACATTGCACACGAGCGATCCGGCCGGCGGATTGATGGGCAGCCACTCGCCCCCGCGCGACAGCAGCTCGAGCCCGGGCTCCTCCGCGCCTAACAACAAGGTAATCACGTTGATGTCTTCGTGCGCGCCAGCGCGCACAGACGGCGTGGGCTCGGGCGGCATCGGCGGGTAGTGGATGATGCGCAGCACGCTGTTGCCGAGATCGACCTTGTCGTCGAAGAAATTCGGCGGCAGCGCCACCGAGTGCGCGATCGCGGACAACAGTCTCAAGCCGAGATTGTCAAACGCCTGGTACAGCGCGAGCGTGGTTTCGCGGAACCCGGGAATCGAATCCACCCAGATGTTCGGCGCCATCACCTCGTTGAATGGATGCCCGGGCGGCAGCTCGCGGCCGACGTGCCAGAACTCCTTCAGGTCGCAGTGTTGCGCGCCCTTGGCGGTTTCGATGCCGAAAGGCGTATAGCCGCGCGCACCGCCGCCGTTCGGAATCTTGTAGCGGAGTTTCTCCTCGACCGGCAGCGCGAAAAAGCGCTGAAAACACTCGAGGCAGCGCGCGATGAGGGCCTTGTCGATCCCGTGATTCTCGATGATCACGAATCCGTACTCCGCGTACGCGGCGGCGAGTCCTTGCGCGAAGTGCGCGCTCTCGGCGGAGCCCGCGTCCAATGTGGGTACGGCGTCTGACATGTGCGCGCTATTGTGCCTACGGCTTACGGGATGTAGAAGTTCGACATGACCGCAACCCCACCACAGTGCGCCGGCGCCGTCCTGATGGTTCGCCCTAAACACTTTGGCTACAACGCTGAAACCGCTGGGACCAATAGCTTCCAGGCTCCCGGGGAGTCTGGCCTCGTGGTTGCCGACGCGCAGGCGGAATTCGACGCCTTTGCCGCGGCGTTGGCGGCCGAGGGCGTCACCGTGTGTGTCGCCCCCGATTCCGACGAGCAGCGATTGCCCGATGCGGTGTTCCCGAACAACTGGGTGAGCTTTCACCCCGACGGGACGGTCGTCCTGTACCCCATGCTGGCCGAGAACCGCCGTGCGGAACGGCGCGCCGAGCTGATCGACATGGTCGCGCGGGAAACCGGGTTCACAGTGCGCCGCACGCTCGACTTCACGCACTACGAGAAGGCCGGGAGATATCTCGAAGGCACTGGCAGCCTGGTACTCGACCATCGCGCCCGCGTGGCATATGCCTGTCGCTCAATGCGCACCGACGGTGACGTCGCGGCGGAATGGGCGCGGGAACTGGGCTACGAGCTCGAGTTGTTTACAGCCCGCGATGCGCTGGGCCAGCCCATCTACCACACCAACGTGGTCCTGAGCGTGGGCACGCGCTTCGCCATCGTCGCGCTCGACAACATCGACGCCGCGGATCGCGCGCGCATCGACACGCGGCTGCGTGCGTCGGGCCACGATGTCGTGGCCATCGACAATGCCGAGATGTGCGGCTTCGCCGGCAACATGCTCGAAGTCGGCAGCTGGGACGAGCATCTCGGCGATTTCCACATCCTCGTGATGTCGCGCACCGCGAGGTATGCGCTTGCGGCGGAGAAGTTCGCGCGGCTGTCCGGTGCCGTTGATGCGGTACTGACCGTGCCCGTGGACGTGATTGAACGCCACGGTGGCGGGAGCGTTCGATGTATGCTCGCGGAAGTTTTTCTGCGCTGAATTTTCCGGAATGGACATCCTGCTCAAGGTTCCCGCCGCCTATCTTCTCGGCTCCATCGTTGGCAGCCTCGTGGTCGGCCGCCTGTGGGGCGACGTCGACATCCGCAAGCTCGGCAGCGGCAATGCCGGCAGCACCAACGCGCTGCGCACGCAGGGTCCGGCATTTGCGTTGTGGGTCATCCTGATCGACGTTGCCAAAGGCTGGATCGCCGCCGGCGTGTTGCCCGGCCTCGCGGTGCCCGGCTTGGCGCCGTCCTTGCCGGCCCAGGCGGCATGGCTGCCCGCCGCCTGCGGTTTCGCCGCGATCCTCGGGCACGTGTTTCCGGTATGGCACGGTTTTCGCGGCGGCAAGGGAGTGGCGACGCTGGTAGGCGCGTTCGCCGGCATCGATCTGTTTCTGCTCGTGCCGCTATTCGCGAGCTGGCTGGCCGTCGTGATGGTGTCCGGCTTCATCGGGCTGGCATCGATCACCGCATCCCTTGCGATCCCCGTCTATCTACTGATGCGCGACGGTGTACGCCTGACGCCCACGCTGGCCTTCTCGCTCGCCTGTGCCGCGCTCGTGATCTATACCCATCGCGGCAACGTGCGGCGCATGCGCCAGGGCGTGGAGCCGCGTGCCCGCAAGTTGTGGCTGTTCGGACGCGGCCAGGCATGAGCGCCTCGGAAGGCGTGGGTCCGCTGCAGCAGCGTGTTTTCCAGCGTCTCGACGATCATTCGTTTCAATCCGGGGAGGCGCTGGCTGCGGATCTGTCGGTGACACGCGCCGCCGTCTGGAAAGCGGTAGAGCAGCTGCGTGAGCTCGGCGTGGCGCTCGATGCGTCGACCAACAAAGGCTATCGGCTCGGGCCCGGCGTCAGCGCGCTGTCCGCGGAGCGCATCGAGTCGCGGCTGCCCGCGGAAGTGCGCTCGCGCATCGAAGCGCTGCTGATCGAATGGACGCTCGAATCCACCAATACGAAATTGCTCGGGTCGCTGCCGCCCGCCGCCAACAGCGCCGCAGTCGTGCTGGCCGAGCATCAGACCGGCGGCCGCGGCCGGCGCGGCCGCGGCTGGGTTGCGCCGCCCGGCGGGGGAATCTGCTTTTCGCTCGGCTGGCAGTACGCCGACATGCCGGCCGATCTGTCCGCACTGAGCCTGGTGGTGGGGTTGTGCGTGGTGAACGCGCTGCGCGAACTTTCGGTCACCGGCGTGCGGCTCAAGTGGCCTAACGACCTGGTAACTCCGCAGGGCAAGCTCGGCGGCATTCTTATCGAAATGCGCGCCGAAGCCGGCGGGCCTGTGCACGTCGTCGTCGGCATCGGTTTGAACGTGTTGCTGGATGACGCGGCGCGCGAGGCGGTGAAAGCCACGGGCAACGTCGCGGATGACATCCGCGCGCATCGCTCGCCCGTGCCGGATCGCAATGCGATCGTTGCCGGGCTGCTGGCCCGCCTGGTTCCCGCGCTCGAGGGGTTTCCGCGACACGGCCTCGCGCCGTATCTGGCGAACTGGCATGAGTGCGACGCGCTGTTCGATCAGGAAGTGCGCGTCGAAAACGCGGGCGAGACTTCGCGCGGAGTCGCGCGGGGTATCGATTCGCACGGCGCGCTACTGGTGGAGACACCGGCCGGCGTGCAGCGATTCATTTCCGGTGAGGTCACCGTGCGTATCGATCAATGAATACCTTGTTAGTCGACATCGGCAATACGCGCGTGAAATGGGCCCTGCTGCGCGGCACGAAGCTGGGTCGCATGCACGCGGCGCTGCATGACGGCAAGCCCGCGGCGCTGCGTGCACTGGTGCGCGCGGCGTCATCTGTGGACGACGTCGTGGCGGTCTGCGTCGCCGGAGCGCGTCTCGAACGTGCATTGTCCGCGGCCGTGAAGCAGCGCTTTGGATTCACGCCGCGGTTCATACGCTCGACGCGCCAGGCGGTGGGGGTGCGCAGCGGGTATCGCGAGACCTGGCGGCTCGGCGCGGATCGCTGGGTTGGCGCCATCGGTGCGTTCGCGTTCGCGCGCGGGGCGGTGGTCGTGGCCAACATCGGCACCGCGCTCACCATCGATGCTGTGACTGCCGCCGGCAAACATCTGGGTGGCGCCATCGTGCCGGGTCCATCGACCATGATTGAAAGTCTGCTCTCGGGCACACACGGCATCCGGCGGCGCGCGCGTGGCGGCATGGCTTCCACGCGCTCGCTGTATGCCGCGGATACCGCGAGCGCGCTTGGCGCCGGCGCCACGCATGCCGCCGCTGCTTTCATCGACCGCGCCGTGGCAGAGGCGGCCGAGAAGATGGGGGCACGGCCCGTGCTCGTTCTGACCGGAGGGGCTGCCCCTGCGCTCAAGGCATATATAAAGAGTAGGGCGCAGGTGGTTCCGGACCTCGTGCTGCGCGGCCTCGCCGTCCTGGCACGGGATTAGCCGCGCGGCGCATTTGCTACACTCGCGCCACGCGTGCGTGCTGCTCTACTCCTTCTCTTGTTGGCCAATCTCGCGTTCTTCGCGTGGTCGCAGTGGCTTGCGCCCAAACAGGCCCAGTTGCCCGTGTCCCCGAAGGTCAACGCGCCGCGTCTGCAGCTAGTGGCGGATAGTTCGCCGGCGGTGGTTTCAGGCGATGGCCGTTGCGTGACTGTCGGACCCTTCGCCACCAACGAGCTCGCCGCGCGTGCGCGCCAGACGTTGACCGATAGCGGATATACGTCGCTGCCGCGCGAAGTTACGACCAACGTGCTCGACGGGTACTGGGTGTATCTCGAGAGCCCGCCTAGTGAATCCGCCGAGCGACGCCTGATCGATCGGCTGAAGAAGGGCGGAATTGAGGATGCCGCCGCGGTCGGCGATCTTGGTGCTGCGCGCCGCATTTCGCTCGGCGTGTTTTCGGATGAAATCCGCGCCGCTTCGCAGTCGGAGAAAGTCGCCAGGCTCGGGTTGTTGCCGCAGATCGTGGCGCGTGAAAAACCCGGCACGGCCATCTGGCTGGACCTGACTTTGAAATCCGATGCGCCGACGCTCGAAGGGCAGAAATTCCCGGCCGGTGAGACGGAGCTGGAATTCAAGTCCTGCCCAGCGGGAACAGGGGCAGGTACAGGCGCCGCAGCGGCCCTTCCACCCGCAAATTAGCGTCCCGGCGGCGGCGCGCCTAAAATGCGGCCGCATTCGCGCAAGGCCGGCTTAGCTCAGTTGGTAGAGCACCTGATTTGTAATCAGGGGGTCGCGGGTTCGATCCCTGCAGCCGGCACCA
>DATHJZ010000256.1:0-11597 GCA_035286365.1 Steroidobacteraceae bacterium
TCGCGCGCGGCGAGCGCCACGCGCGCTCCCTGCGACGCCAGCGCCAGCGCCAGCGCGCGCCCGATGCCCTCGGACGCGCCGGTGAGAATGATGCGGCGACCGGCGAGTTTGCCCATATTGTTCCTTCGCCTGAGAGTGATACCCGAGTCGGCTACACTCCGGCGCCTAACATCATAAGGCCGGGGGCGCTTCGGCGAGACGCATGGGTTGGTTGCTGCGACGATTCTTCAGGCTCTGGGTGCGCGCCGCGGTCCAACCCGCGCAGGCGCCGCCGACCCTCACGGCGCCCGCGTCGCCCGTGTGTTACGTGCTGGAACGCGATTCGGTCGCGGATCTCGCCGTGCTCTGCAATGTCGCGACCCGGATGCAGCTGCCATACCCGGACAAGCGCTCGGGCAATCTGCCGGTCGAGCAGCGTCGCTCCTATTTTGACGTCGCCCGCCGGCGGCGTTTCTGGGATGCCACGGATACGCGGCGTCCGCCGCCGCACCTGCTGGCGCTGGTCGAAGCGCTGCGCGGCGATTCGGTGCGCGATGTTCTGCTGGTGCCCACCGCGGTCTACTGGGGCCGTGCGCCGCAGAAAGAAGGCTCGTGGCTGCGGCTGCTGTTCGCCGAGAACTGGGCGCTGACCACGCGCGCGCGCAAATTCTTTGCGGTGCTCATCAACGGCCGCAATGTGTTCGTGGAGTTCGGCGCGCCTATCAGCCTGCGCTCGCTGCTCGATGCCGCGCCCGCCACCGACCAGGCCCGCCGCGTGACCCGCGTATTGAGAGGCATCCTGCGACGGCAACGCGCGGTGCGCATCGGACCCGATCTGTCGCATCGTCGCACCATCGTTGCGCGAGTGCTGCGCGCGCGAGCCGTGCGCGCCGTGGTCGCCTCCGAGGCGCGCGACAAACACACGACTTACCGCCCTGGCCTGCTGACCGCGCGCAAGTACGCCTTCGAGATCGCCGCTAACTACTCGCATCCGTTCGTGCAGATCCTGGAGAAGCTTTTGGGCCGGGTGTGGAACCGCGTGTACGACGGCGTCAGGTTCAACCATGCCGCGACGCTCAAGGACGTGTCCGAGGGCAACGAAGTGGTTTATGTGCCCTGCCACCGCAGCCACATGGATTACCTGCTGCTGTCGTACGTGATCTACCACCAGGGTTACGCGCTGCCGCACATTGCCGCTGGCATCAATCTCAACATTCCCATCGTCGGCCGGTTCCTGCGCAAGGGCGGTGCGTTCTTCATCCGCCGTTCGTTCGCCGGCAACGCGTTGTACACCGTGGTGTTCATGAAATACCTGGCCGCGATCATGGCGCGCGGCCACTCGATCGAATATTTCATCGAGGGCGGCCGTTCGCGCACCGGCCGCCTGTTGCATCCCAAGACCGGCATGCTGTCGATGACGGTGCGCAGCTTCCTGCGCGATCCGGTGCGGCCGGTGGTGTTCGTGCCGGTGTACTTCGGATACGAGCGCATCGTCGAGGCCAACACCTACATATCCGAGCTATCGGGCGCGCCCAAAAAGAAGGAGAGCTGGCTCGACCTGTTGTTGTCGCTGCGGGTGCTGCGCGAACGGTTCGGCACCGTGCACGTCAACCTCGGAGAGCCCATCAGGCTCAACGACCTGCTCGATGCGACGCTGCCGAGCTGGCGCGAGCAGCGCTTCGACGACGACACACGCCTGCCCGCGGTCAACGCGCTGGTCAGCAATCTGTCGTTGGCCATCATGCGCGGGATCAATTCGGCCGCCGCGGTCACGCCGATCAACCTGCTCGCAACGACCTTGCTGGCGTCGCCGCGCGGCGCGTTACCCGAGAGTGGCTTGCTGCGCCAGCTCGAGCTCTATCTGCAGCTGTTGCGCAGTTCGCCCTACAGCGCGCGGGTCACGGTCACCGATGCGACCCCGGCCGAGATCGTCGCCTACGGCGAAACACTCAAGCTCATCTCGCGGGTGCCTCACAAACTCGGCGACATCGTGAAAATGAGCGACGAGAGCGCGCAGCTCATCGCCTATTACCGCAACAACGTCCTGCATCTGTTCGCGCTGCCATCGCTCGTGGCCTGTGCGTTCATCGGCAACTCCATGCTGCGCACCGAGGACATCCAGCGCCTGGCGTGGCGCGTGTATCCGTACGTGGCGGCCGAGCTTTTCCTGCGCTGGCGCGAGGAAGAACTGGCGCAGGTGATCGATGGCGTTCTTGCTGCGCTCGCCGAACTCGGTGTGCTGCAGCCTAACGAGGATCGCAGCGCCTGGCGCCGGCCGCCGCCGGATTCGCCCGCGGCGATGCAGCTGTCGATGCTGGCGCAGGCGACGATCCAGACGATCGAGCGGTACTACCTCGCCATCTCGCTGCTGCTGAAGTCCGGATCCGGGGCGATCACACAGAAGACCCTCGAGCAGCAGTGCCAGCTCGCCGCCCAGCGCATGAACATGCTGTACGGGTTCAATTCGCCCGAATTCTTCGATCGCGCGTTGTTCGAGAATTTCATCGACCTGCTGCGCGAACGCGGCGTCTTGAAGGCGGGCGAAGGCGGCGCGCTCGAGTTCGACGAAGTGTTGACGCGCGTCGCGGCCGATGCGCAGCTGGTGCTGTCGGAACAGATAAGGCACAGCATCCTGCAGGTAACGCAGGTCTAGCGTTCGCCAGGGAATCCCCCGGGGCCGCGCGGCCTCCCTAGCTTTGGCCCCGGAAGCCGCTGCTATACTCGCGCGCAACACGTCCGCGCGATGGCGTCCGCGAGGGGAGGCAGCAGCGTGGCGAACACTAAGAGACGATACGGCCCATCGGTAAGGCTGCTCCCTCGTCACTCGCAGCTGTCCCGCGGTCTTCAGGGGAAAAGAATGAGTAACGATCTGATCCGGCGATACGTCGTGCGTTCGCTTCCGATCGTCGCGACGCTGGCATTGGCGTCGCCCGCAACTTATGCCTGGGATTTTCAGAACGACGAGGGCACCTTCACGGGTAGCTGGGACACCACACTCACCTACGGCCAGGCCTGGCGCGTCGAATCGCGCGATTGCCGGCTGATCGCCATCGCCGACGGCGGTTGTGGCCGCTCGCCCAACATCGACGACGGCGACCTCAACTACGACACCGACATGTTCTCGCGTGCGCTCAAGGCGTTGACCGAGATCTCGCTGAACTATCGCGGCTTCGGCGCGTTCGTGCGCGCCTCGGCGTTGTACGACGACGCGGCCGACCAGACGCAGCGCACCCCGCTGTCCGACAAATCCGAAGATCTGGTGAAGAGCTACACGCGCCTGCTCGACGCATTCGTGTACGCCAAGTTCGATCTCGGCAGCATGGGCGCCGAGCTGCGCCTCGGCCGCCAGGCCGTGAGCTGGGGCGAGAGCACGTTCATCCAGAACGGCATCAACGTCATCAACCACTTCGACGTCTCGGCGCTGCGCGTGCCGGGTTCGGAAATCAAGGAAGCGTTCCTGCCGCAGGAAATGGTGAATTTCAGTCTGCAGTTCAACGACCACCTGTCGGCGCAGGCTATCTACATCACCGACTGGAACGCGACGGTGCCGGAACCGGCCGGTTCGTACTTCAGCAACAACGATTTCGCGCCGGTCGGCGGCAGCAAGGTGGTGCTCGGCTTCGGCTCGTTCTCGGACCAGGGGGTCGACTTCCGTCCGCTCGGCGGACCGCTGATCTCCAATTTCCAGACCGTCAATCGCCTCCCCACAGAGAAGCCCTCCGACAGCGGCCAGTACGGCTTCAACCTCAAGTACTACGCGCCTGGCTTCAACAACGGCACCGAGTTCGGCCTGTTCTTCCTCAACTATCACAGCCGTCTGCCGCTGATTTCGGGCCGCACCGGAACCCAGGCCGGTATCGGCAATGCCTTTGGCGCTTTGAACGCCGTCGGCGCGGCGGCGCAGGGTCTGGCGGCGGGCCTGCCGCAAGCGGCGGCCATCGCCACCGCCGCCCAACTCGGCGTGGCGCGTTCGGCGGCCGCGGGCGGCAACCTGTCGCTGGCGACGGCCACGCAATACGCGAGCATCGGCGCCGGCACGCAGGTGGCGCGCGGCGACGTCACGGCGCAGGCCACCAACATCGCCACGCACGAGTACTCGCTCACGGCGGGCTACTTCACCGAGTATCCCGAAGACATCAAGTTGATCGGGCTCTCGTTCAACACGCAGCTGCAGTGGGGCGGCATCGCCCTGCAGGGCGAAGTCGCCTATCGCCAGGATGTGCCGTTGCAGTGGGACGACGTGGAGCTGCTGTTCGCCGCGCTCACGCCCTTCGAGCAGGGCCTCGCGACGTTGCGCGGCACGCCGCTGCCGAGCACCTGCCCCGAGGGTGTTCCGGCGGCATCCACGCTGACGCATTGCGGCCAGCTCGGCGGCTTCGGCGTCGATCAGAAAGTCCAGGGCTGGGGTCTGTACGACACCTACCAGGTGCAGTTCACCGCGACGAAGACGTTCTCGAACGTGTTCAAGGCGGCGCAGATGGTGGTCGTGGCCGAGGCCGGTCTCACCCACGTGCAGGACATGCCGGACAAATTGACCGGCGGCCCGAACGACCGGGGCTTACGTTTCAATGGTCCGGCCACCAATGTCAGCGGCAACTTCGAACTGCGCGGACGCCATTGCCCGACGCTCTCCGCAGCCGACTGCCTCGCGTTGAACCTCGTTGAACCGCAGAACCGCTTCGCCGATGCCACTTCCTATGGCTATCGCGTCGCAGGTCGTCTCGAGTATCCGGGCCTCATGGGCCCGTGGAACGTACTGCCGCGCTTCAACTGGCAGCATGACGTGAAGGGCACCACGCCCGGACCCGGTGGCAACTTCGTCGAAGGACGCTACGGCCTCACGCTGGGGGTGGCGGCGAACCTTCAGGCCAAGTGGGAAGTCGATATGTCCTGGACGAAGTTCGGTGGCGCCGGGCGCTTCAACGACCTCAACGATCGCGACTACGTCGCGGCCACGCTCAAGTTCTCGTTCTGACCGCGACGAGGGGAATCTCCATGTTGAAAAAATTCGTAACTCCCGTACTGGGGTTCATTGCGGGGCTCACGCTGGGCGCGCATTCGATGGCGGCCGTGTCGGCAAGCGAAGTGGCCAAGCTCGGCGCCGAACTCACGCCGCTCGGCGCTGAGAAAGCCGGCAACGCCGACGGCTCCATCCCCGCATGGGATGGCGGCATCACCTCGGCGGCGCAGGCGGGTTTTGCGAACTTCCGCCCCGGCCAGCATCACCCCGACCCCTTCGCGAACGACAAGCCGCTGTACACGGTGACCGCGGCCAACATGGGCCAGTACGCGAACAAGCTCACTGAAGGCCACAAGAAGCTGCTCCAGACGTATCGGAACACGTTCAAGATGAACGTCTATCCGACGCACCGCAGCGCCGCCTTTCCGCAACGCATCTACGATGCGACCAAGCGCATCGCGACCACCGCGCAGCTCGCGAAGGATGGCAACGGCGTCACCAACGCCGGCGAGGGCATTCCGTTCCCGATTCCGCAGTCGGGCGTCGAGGTGTTCTGGAACCACGTGCTGCGCTATCGCGGCGACGTCATCGTGCGCAACATCGGCCAGGCGCCGGTGACCGCGGGCGGCGACTACACCATGGTCAAGTTCCGCGACGAGACGATGGTCGCGTACAGTTTGTCAGGGGCGCGTTCGGAAAATCTCAACAACACCATCGCCTACTTCATCCAGGAAACGGTGGGGCCCGCGCGTCTCGCCGGTGAAGTGCTGCTGGTGCAGGAGACGCTCGACCAGTCGCTCGAGAATCGCCGTGCCTGGGTCTACAACCCCGGCCAACGGCGCGTGCGCCGCGCGCCGAACGTGGCGTTCGACAATCCGGGCACCAACTCCGACAACCTGCGTACTTCCGACCAGTTCGACATGTACAACGGCAGTCCGCAGCGCTACGACTGGACGCTGGTCGGCAAGAAAGAACTGCTCGTGCCGTACAACAGCTACAAGCTCAATTCGAACACGCTCAAGTACAGCGACATCCTCAAGAAGAATCACATCAACCCCGAGGTGGCCCGATACGAGCTGCATCGCGTGTGGGTGGTGGATTCGAAGCTCAAGGCCGGACAAAGCCATCTCTACAGCAGACGCACTCTGTATGTGGATGAGGACAGCTGGCAGATCGTGGCGGTCGACTGCTACGACAGCCGCGGCCAGCTCTATCGCGTGCAGGAAGGCCACGTCATCAATTTCTATGAAGTGCCGGCGCTGTGGACCGCGCTCGAGACGGTGTACGACCTCACCAATGGTCGCTATCTCGCACTCGGCCTCGACAACGAAGAGCCGCGCAGCCGCGACTTCTCGCAGAAGCGCAGCGTGGCCGACTATCAGCCCGCCGCCCTGCAGCGGCGCGGCGTGCGTTGAACGCTTAAGCAAGCAAAACGCGACGCACGGGCCGGTTGATAAACATCACCCGGCCCGTTTAGCTTTGGACCACAAGAATTTCTTCCGGGGGTTCGGGATGAGGCGTCGATCCGGCGTCGCGCTGTGCGCGGCACTCATCGCAGGCATCGCGCCAGGCGTCGTCCCAGGCGTCGCGAAGGCCCAGATCGATCCCAACGATTTCGCCAACAAGCCGGCGGAGATCGAACCGCTGGCACCGCAGTCGCTGCTGCTCGACCTGGCCGTGGCCGGCAATCGCCTCGTCGCGGTGGGCGAGCGCGGCCACGTGCTGCTGTCGGACGACCAGGGCGCGACCTGGCGCCAGGCGAAAAGCGTCCCCACGCGCGCGATGCTGACCGCCGTGTTCTTCGCCGACAACACCTACGGCTGGGCCGTGGGGCACGACGAAACCATCATCAACACGGTCGATGGCGGCGAGACCTGGACGCGCTCGCACTTCGCGCCCGAGGCGCAGCAACCCCTGCTGGACCTGTGGTTCGCGAATCGCGTCAGCGGCATCGCCGTCGGCGCTTACGGCGCCTATTTCACGACCAACGACGGCGGGCGACACTGGGCCAGCGGGAAATTCGCGCCGCCACCGGCGGCCAGGAAAGACGGGTCGGCCGTCCCCGCCGCCGATGAACCGCCGCCGGACTATCACCTCAATCGCATCGTCGGCGTCGGCAACCGGCTGTACGTCGCCGCCGAAGGCGGACAGCTGTATCGCTCCGACGATCGCGGCGCGCGCTGGCGTGCGCTGCCGTCGCCGTACGAGGGCAGTTTCTTCGGGCTCCTGCCGATCCGCGGCGATGGGCTGCTGGCTTTCGGGTTGCGTGGCCACCTGTATCGCTCGGCCGATGCGGGTGAGACCTGGCATGAGCTCGAGTCGCACACGACCGCGATGCTCACCGACGGCATTGCAATCAACGATCTGCGCGTGGTCATCGGCGGTCTCGCGGGGGTGCTGCTGGTATCGGGCGATGCCGGCGAGACGTTCCGGCTGACACAGCAGGACGATCGCAAGGGAGTCGCGGCCCTGCTGCCGGGACCGGCGGGCGCAGTGATCGTCGCGGGTGAAGGCGGCGTGCGCACCATTCGCCTCGAAGGCGGTGGTTAGAGATGAGCGACGTGGTCAATAAACCCCCTTCGAAGGTCGCGAGCGCGCTCGAGCACCTGATCTTCGGGCACCGCCTCGTCATCGTGATCGCGTTCGCGCTGATCAGCATCGCGATGCTCGTGGTTGCGGCGCGCGGCCTGCGCATCGACGCTTCGTTCACGAAGCAGCTGCCGCTCAAGCACGAATACATGCAGACCTTCGTGAAGCACCAGAGCGAGTTCGGTGGCGCGAACCGGGTGTTGATCGCGTTGGTCGCGCGCGACGGCAACATGTTCACGCCGGGATTCTTCGACGCGCTCAAGAAAGCCACCGACGAAGTGCTGGTGATGGACGGCATCGACCGTGCGCGCGTGCAGTCGCTGTTCACACCCAACGTGCGCTACATGGAAGTGGTCGAGGACGGCATCGAAGCCGGCAACGTGGTGGATTCGGAGTTCGTGCCCACGCCCGAAGCGTTGGCGCGCGTGCGCGAGAACATCCTCAAGGCCGGCATCCGCGGCCGCCTGGTGGCCAACGATTTCTCGGGCGCCCTGGTGTCGGCCATCGTGCTCGAGAAGGACGCGACCGGCAAGGCAATCGATCCCATCGACGTGGCGCATCAGCTCGAGACCCGCGTGCGCGACAGGATCCAGGGCAACGACGTGCTGGTGCAGGCCCATTCTTCGTCGTTCGCGGGTTCCGCCATCGACGTGCACATGATCGGCTTTGCGAAGGTGGTGGGCGACATCGCGGACGGCGCGTCATCTGTCATCACGTTCGCGGTGGTCACGATCCTGCTGACGTTGCTGGCCGTCTGGTACTACGTGCAGTCGCTCAAGGTAGCCATCGTCCCCATCGTCTGCTCCATCGTCGCGGTAGTTTGGCAGCTCGGAACGCTGGTGCTGCTGGGCTACGGCATCGATCCCCTGGGCCTGCTCGTGCCGTTCCTCATCTTCGCCATCGGCGTGTCGCACGGCGTGCAGAAGATCAGCGCGGTGAAAGAGGCCGCGGTCGCCGGTGTCGGCAGCATGGACGCCGCGCGCCAGACCTTCCGGCAGCTGTTGATGCCGGCCATCATCGCGTTGCTGGCGGACCTCGTGGGGTTCATCACCATCCTGCTGATCCCGGTGCAGGTGGTGCAGGAGATGGCCGTCACGGCCAGCATCGGCGTCGCCATCGTGATCCTCACCGACCTGGTCCTGCTGCCGGTGCTGGTGTCGTGGGTCAAGTGGGACGACCAGTACCGCGCGCGCGTGGAAGTGCGCCAGGCGAAGCTGGCTGAACACTGGAAGCGGCTGGCGCGCGTCACCGAGCGGGGGCCGGCGCTCGCCATCATTATCGTTGCCGTGCTGCTGGGTATCGCTGGCGCCTGGAAGGGGCGCCAGACCCCGATCGGCGATACGCAGGCGGGAGTGCCCGAGCTGCGTGCGGATTCGCGCTACAACCGCGACAGCAACATCATCACCAGCAAGTTCTCCATCGGCGTCGATATCCTCAATGTCATCGTCGAGACGAAAGAGCCGGTGTGCGTAAGCCACGAGCTCATGTCGGCCATCGACAACTTCTCCTGGAAGATGCGCAACGTCGACGGCGTGCAGGAAGTGGTATCGCTGCCGCTGATCGCGAAGATCGCGATCGCGGGCTGGAACGAAGGCAGTCTCAAGTGGCGCAACATCCCGCGCGAACCCAACCAGCTGACGCAATCCACCCGTTACATCGAAACCAGCACCGGCCTGCTGAACGCCGACTGCAACGTGGTGCCGGTGATGCTGTTCCTGCGCGATCACAAGGCCGAGACGATCGAGCGCGTGGTGGCCGAGGTCAAGGCCTGGCGCACGCTCAACCCTTTCCCGAATGCCACTTTCAATCTCGCCACCGGCAATGTCGGCGTGATGGCGGCGACCAACGAGGAAGTGAAGGCGAAGGAATATCCGATTCTCGGCTGGGTGTTCGCCGCCGTGATCCTCATGTGCCTGCTCACGTTCCGATCCTTGTTAGGCACGGTGTTGGTGTTCCTGCCGCTGGCGCTGGTGTCGATCCTGGTCTACGCCGTCATGGCCATCGTCGGCATCGGTCTCAAGGTGAACACGCTGCCCATGGTCGCGCTCGGCGCCGGCATCGGCGTGGACTACGGCATCTATCTATGGAGCCGCATGCAGGAATTCCTGAAGGGCGGCGACAGCGTGCATGACGCCTACCTCAAGACGATGCGCGTCACGGGCGCCAGCATCATCTTCACCGGCATCACGCTCGCCATCGGCGTCGTGACCTGGGTGTTCTCGCCGCTGCAGTTCCAGGCCGACATCGGCATCATGCTGACGTTCATGTTCTTCGTGAACATGCTGGGCGCCATCCTGCTGCTGCCGGCGCTCGCGACCTGGTTGGTGAAGCCGCAACCGCCGCCTGCCACGCCATGACTCCCGAGGAGTTTCGCCGCGCCGGTCACGAGCTGATCGACTGGATCGCCGACTATCGCGAACGCGTCGTGCGCGGCGAATTCCCGGTGATGGCCCGCACGACGCCCGGCGCGCTGCGCGCGGCGCTGCCGAAACAGCCGCCGCAGAACTCCGAGAGCTTCGCCGCCGTGCGCCGCGATCTCGACGCGCTGATCCTGCCGGCCTGCACGCATTGGCAGGATCCGCGCTTTCACGGCTATTTCCCCTCGAACGGCCTGCCGGCCGCCGTGCTCGGCGACCTGGTCAGCACCGGCCTCGGCCAGCTGGGGCTCAACTGGCAGGCGAGTCCCGCGCTCACCGAGCTCGAGGAGGTGTGCCTCGACTGGTGGCGGCAGATGCTGGGACTGTCGGAGCGGTGGGTTGGCGTCATCCAGGACACGGCCTCCACCGCAACATTCGTCGCGCTGGTGTGCGCGCGGGAGCGCGCCACCAACTACAGCGCGGTACGCGGCGGGCTGCAGGGCCGCGTGGCTCCCCTGGTGGTCTACGTCTCCGCGCAGGCACACAGTTCCGCGGAGAAGGCCGCGCTGCTCGCGGGCTTCGGCCGCGACAACCTGTGCCTCGTGCCGGTCGACGGAAATTTCGACATGGACGTCCCCGCGCTCGATCGGGCGATCGCGCGGGACGTCGCCGCCGGACTTCAACCCTGCGCGATCGTCGCCACTTGCGGCACCACCGCCACCGCCGCATTCGATCCGCTCGGGCCGATCGCGGCCCTCGCGAAGCGCAATAAGCTCTGGCTGCACGTCGACGCAGCGATGGCAGGTTCGGCGATGATCGTGCCGGAGTGCCGCGGCTTGTGGGCGGGCGTAGAGGACGCCGACTCGCTGGTCGTGAATCCGCACAAGTGGTTAGGCGTGTCGTTCGACTGCTCCACCTACTTCGTGCGCGACCCGCAGTTCCTCGTGCGCGTGATGTCGACCAATCCGAGCTACCTGCAGACCGCGGCCGACGGCCAGGTAAAGAATTACCGCGACTGGGGCATCCCGCTGGGCCGGCGCATGCGCGCGCTCAAGTTGTGGTTCGTGATCCGCGACCAGGGCGTCAGCGGCCTTGCGGCCCGTATTCGCCGCGACCTCGCGCATGCGCAGTGGCTGGCCGCGGCGGTCGCGCGGACTGCGCACTGGAAGATCCTCGCGCCCGTGCGCCTGCAGACGCTGGTATTGCGGCACGAGCCGCCCGGCCTCGAAGCCGCCGCCGTCGACGCGCATACGCGCGCCTGGGCACAGGCAGTCAACGAGTCCGGCGAGGCTTATCTGACGCCCACGCAGATCGCGGACCGTTGGGCGGTACGAGTCTCGTTTGGGGCGGCTGCGACCGAACACGAACACGTCGTCGATCTGTGGCGATTGATCCAGGGAAAAGCGGCCGGCAGGCCAGGAGTGCGACCATGAGAACGATATTCGGATTGTTGGGATTCGCGCTGTGCGCGGCCACCGCGGCGCAACAGCCGCCGCCGGCGCCGCCGCCGGACGTCAAGATCGAAACCGTCGGCATCGCGCCGGGCATCTACATGCTGGTGGGGCGCGGCGGCAACGTCGGCCTCACCGTCGGTGTCGACGGCGCGGCCATCATCGACGATCAGTTCGCGGACATGGCGCCGAAGATTCGCGCCGCGGTCGCGCTGTTGTCCGACCGGCCGGTGAAATTCGTGATCAACACGCATCTGCACG
>DATHJZ010000257.1:0-2976 GCA_035286365.1 Steroidobacteraceae bacterium
GCTCTTTGTTAGCGCATCCGTGCGCGTGGCATTGCCGCTGATGACGGTCACGCTGCGGCACTTGCGCGCCGAATCCCCGGTCTTGGGATCGATGATGTGGTGGAAGCGCTTCCCGTCTTCGTCGAAGTACCGCTCGTAGTCCCCCGACGTCGAGAACGCGGTGTCCGAGAGCGGCATGCGCAGGAACGTCTTGCCCTCGTGATCCGGATCGCGAATGCCCACGACCCAGGGCTTGCCGAACCGGTCGCCGATGATGCGGGTGTCTCCACCCGCGTTCACCATCGCGCGCGTAATTCCCTGTTTCTGCAGGATCTCGATGCCGCGATCGACCGAGTAGCCCTTGGCGATCCCGCCGAGATCGATCCGCATCCCCGGACGGGTGAAGTAGACAGTGAACTTGCGGGGATCCAGCTTCATGTGCCGCCAGTTGATGCCGGGCAGCGCCTTGTCGATCGCCTTCTGATCCGGGTGCACGCCTTTCTTGAAGTCGTATAGATAGCCGACGCTCGCGTAGGTGATGTCGAACGCGCCTTGCGTGAGCTCGGAATACTCCACCGAGACCTGCAACAGCTTGAACAGCTCCGGGCTGATCTTCACGGGATGTTTGGACGCCTCCCGGTTTACCCTGGAAATCTCGGTGTCTTCCTTCCAGGTGCTCATCAGACGATCGATGCGCTTCATGTCGTCAAAAACCGACGTTATCGCGGCATCCCCGGCCGTTTTGTCCTCACTCCAGAGTTCGACCGCGCAGCGGGTGCCCATGATGGCTTCGTTGCGGGTAATCCACTCCGCCTGCGCGGCGTCAGGCGCCAAAAGCGCAACAAACAAGAGGCGGAACCCGATTGCGCGAACGCGGTCGAAAATGCATGTTTGAGTTTGCATGGTGGCGATTATGCCGCATGCGTTAAGCTCCCGGCCCAGTTGGCATTCCGAGGTCCACCGATGAAAAAAATTCTCCTCACATTGTTTGCAAGTGCAGTCGGTGCCACGTGCACCATCCAGCCCGCCTTTGCGAGCGCGCGTGAAGAGGCGCGCCTCATCGAAGCTTCCGGCGTCCTCGAAGAGTTGTTCGCCCAGCGTGACAACGCGATCCCCGAGCGCCTCATGGCGCGCGCCTACGGCATTGCCGTCATCCCGAATGTAGTCAAGGTCGCCGCCGTCGTTGGCGGACGCCGGGGCAGCGGCGCCATGGTCGTGCGCGACGCGAATGGCAGATTCACTGACCCAATCATGGTCTCCATCACCGGCGGCAATGTCGGCTGGCAGATTGGCGTCCAGTCCACGGATATCGTGCTGGTCTTCACCTCCCGCCAGGGCATCGAAGGCATCACCGACGGCAAATTGACGCTCGGCGCCGACGCCTCCGTCGCGGCGGGCCCGGTGGGTCGCTCGGCTTCCGCCGGCACCGACCAGACCTTCAGTGCCGAGGTGTATTCGTATTCGCGCAACCGCGGACTGTTTGCCGGAGTCTCGCTCGACGGCAGCATCATCTCCATCGACAGCAAGTCCAACAAAGGCTTGTATGGCAAGTCCGCTCCCGCCGCCGACATCATCGCGCGCAAGGTGACCACCGACGCCGATTCGGTCAAGCGCTTCGAGCGTGCCATCCAGAACAGCACCGGCCGCAGCACGATCGCGGGCAGCACGCCCGGCAATGCGACTACCGCACCCGACGCCGCAACGTCCCCACCGCAAAACTCGAGCGCGCCACCCGCCGGCGCCACCACCTTCCCGATGGAAGACGCGCAGCCGGGCGCCGAACCGCCGAAATAGGCCGACTCTGCGTAGATTGAACGGGCGACAGACTTCATGTCTGTCGCCCGTTTTCGTTTGGCCGGACGGGTAGTTAGTCACGGGCGCAAAGACGCGCGGTACTTTGCCCCGGGCGATCCTGGGCATGTAACATAATTCACTCTTCTATATGAGAAGAAGCCGAGGCAACCATGCGCGAGCAATACATCGAGTACCGCGACGGTGAAACGCTGCTGGGTCTGTTTCGGCGGTTTGTGCGCACTCGACCTCGCGCGCAAGTCACGCCGAGATCCGTGGCGCGGTGAATCTTCACGGCCTGCTGAAACCTTCCGGACTCACGGAACCGAAAGTGCGCGCCAAGGTACTCATGCTGCATGGCTTCGACGATCCGATGGCTCCGCCCGAAGACGTACTCGCAGTCGCAAAAGAATTCACAGCCGCGGACGCGGATTGGCAGCTGCATGTCTACGGCCAGACAGCGCACGCATTTACGAATCCAAAGGCGCAGAGCCGTGCCGGCGGCATGCAATATGACGAAGCGGCCGATCGTCGTTCCTGGCATGCATTGGAAGAGTTTCTGGCCGAAGTCCTGAAATAACCGGCGTACGCGCTAGTTGCGTGATAGCGTCGACACAGCCCAGCAGGGGGAGCGCATCGAATGAAGAAATTGTCGGTCATCGTGCTCGTGGTTTTGAGCCTGACTATCGCGGGCCTCGCCGAAGCGGCGAAACCCAAGAAGAGAACTCGTAACGCCAATCGCGTCGGCGCCTATGGCGCACTGCTCGTCGGCCAGGCGCGCTACACCGGCGACCAATCCGGGCTCGAACAGGAGCTGATCGATTTCTTCGGCAACCGGAACGACCCCACCCGTGACATTTCCGTTTCCTCCGAGACGGAAGACATCGGCTACCAGGCCACGTTCGGATTTCGATTCAATCGCTACTTCGCCGCGGAACTCGGACTCGTACAGTTCGGCGAGCTGTCGTCCACGGTGCGTGGCGAGATCGACCAGGGCGATGGGTTCATCCCCGCCAACGTGAAGTTTGCCTTCAACGTCGGCGGCCCGCTCATCTCCGCGGTAGGAATCCTGCCGCTCGGCGAAAAGGCCGAGATCTATGCACGCGCGGGTTACCTGTTCGCGAGCTCCGAGCGCGAAATCTCGGCGCGGGTGGATGGACAGAACGGTGGCGCCAGCAGCGCCAAGGGCGATTCGCAGGAAGCGGT
>DATHJZ010000258.1:0-2634 GCA_035286365.1 Steroidobacteraceae bacterium
TCGGAGGCAGGCTGCGCCGGCGACTGGGATCCCGCCTGCCCGGCCACGCAGCTGGTCTATGACGCGAACGGTGACATCTGGAGGAACACCTTCAGCGTCTCGCCGGCTGGCGCGTATGAGTACAAGGTGGCGCTCAATGGCGCCTGGGACGTGAACTACGGCACCCACGCCCAGCAGAACGGCCCGAACATTCCGCTCGCGACGACTACCACGCCGCAGAGCGTCACTTTCTATTACGACCACAAGACCCACTGGGTCACCGAAAACGTCAGCTCCATCATCGCCACCGTGCCCGGCAGCTTCCAGAGCGAGATTGGTTGCAGCGGAGACTGGGATCCTTCCTGCTTCCGTTCCTGGCTGCAGGACATCAACGACACGTCTATCTACAGCTTCAGCACCAGCGCCATTCCTGCCGGTTCGTATGAAGCCAAGGTGGCGCTCAATGGCAGCTGGGACGTCAACTACGGCCAAGGCGGCGTGCAGAACGGGGCGAACATCGCCTTCACGGTGCCGGCCGATGGCATGGACGTCGTCTTCCAGTGGAATTCCACGACCAAGGAATTGAGGGTCGTTGTTGGCGGCATCCACGGCGACCTCACCAAGGCGCAGGCGTACTGGCTGTCGGCTGACACCATCGCGTGGAACGTCCCAACCGATACCGTAGTCAGCCTGTTCGCCGATCCGGACGGCGCTCTCACACTCGACGGCCCCGGCGTCGTCGCAGGAACGAATTCAAAGTCCTGGACGCTCCTGCACGATCCGGCGGGCCTGAGCCCGGCGCTGCGCGAAAAATTTCCGCACCTCGCAAATCTCGCGGCATTCAAATTGCCGCCCGACGCTGTTGCGGCCGCCGCCCAGAGTCTGAAAGGCCAGCTGGCAGTCGATGCGGTGCGCTCCGCCCAGGGCGTCGATGCCACGTCGCTGCAGATCCCCGGCGTTCTCGACGACCTCTATGCAGTCAAAGCCGGGCCGATCGTGCTCGGTCCCAGCTCGAAGCATGGCCAGACGACCTTGCGCGTGTGGGCACCGACCGCACGCAGTCTGAAGGTGCGCGTCTTTGCCGACTCGAACCCGGCGACACTGTTCACGAGTTATTCAATGACGCTCGATCCCGCGAGCGGCATCTGGAGCTTCACCGCACCGACCAGCGGCCTCTATGGCAAGTACTACCTGTACGAGGCCCAGGTCTTCGTGCGCTCCACCAACAAGGTGGAGACGAACCTCGTCACCGATCCGTACTCGGTCTCGCTGGCGCGCAACAGCACTCGCAGCCAGATCGTCTCGCTCGATGACTCCGAACTGCAGCCGCGCGGCTGGGGGAAACTTAACAAGCCCTATCTCGCGTCGCCCGAAGACATCGTGCTTTACGAACTGCACGTGCGCGACTTCAGCGCCACTGATGCCAGCGTTCCAGCAAACCTGCGAGGGACGTACGAGGCGTTCACGCAGAGACGCTCGGACGGCATGAAGCACCTCGCAACTCTGGGATTGGCCGGTGTCACGCACGTGCACCTGCTGCCGTCGTTCGACTTCGCCACCATCAACGAGGACAAGTCCACCTGGACCGCGCCCTCGTTCGATACGCTGGCTGGCCTTCCGCCCGATTCTTCCGAGCAACAGGCGCTGGTTGCCGCGACCGCGGGTCGCGATGGATTCAACTGGGGGTACGACCCGCTGCACTACAACGTGCCCGAAGGAAGTTACGCCCGGGAAGCCGATGGTTCCGAACGCGTGCGCGAATTCCGCGAGATGGTGCAGTCGCTAAACCAGAGCGGGCTGCGTGTGGTGATGGACGTGGTCTACAACCACACCAACTCGGCCGGCCAGAACCCGAACTCCATTCTCGACAAGCTCGTGCCCGGTTACTACCACCGGCTCAACGGCGACGGCGTCGTGCTCAACGAGAGCTGCTGCGCGGACACCGCCACCGAGCACGCGATGATGGAAAAACTCATGGTCGACTCGGTAGTGCTGTGGGCCAAGCAATACAAGGTCGACGGCTTCCGCTTCGACATCATGGGCTTTCACCTCAAGTCCAACATGCTGAAAGTGCGCGCCGCACTGGATGGCCTCACGCTGAAGAAGGACGGCGTCGACGGCAGGTCCGTCTATCTCTATGGCGAAGCCTGGAACTTCGGCGTCATGGCCAACAACGGCCGCGGCGTCAATGCGATCCAGGTGAACATGGCCGGCACCGGCATCGGTTCGTTCTCGGATCGCATCCGCGACGCCGTGCGCGGTGGCGGACCGTTCAGTCCGCGGCGCGACCAGGGTTTCGCGACCGGCCTTTCGGTCGAACCGAATGGCACCTTCGGTGGTTCTGCCGCGGATGAAAAGGCTTCGATGCTGCGGCTCACCGACCTGGTGCGCCTGGGGCTCGCTGGCAACATCGCCAACTATCCGATCGTCGACGCGAGTGGTGCGACCAAACTCGGCCGCGAGGTCGACTACTTCGGCATGCCCGGAGCTTACGGCGCGCAACCCGAAGACACGATCCAGTACATCGGCGTGCACGACGATCCGGACTGGTTCGACGCCATGAACCTCAAGCTGAGTTCCACGGTGCCGCGCGCCGACCGCGTGCGCATGCACCGGCTCGGCCTCGATATCGTGGCGCTCTCGCAGGGCGTGCCG
>DATHJZ010000259.1:0-2833 GCA_035286365.1 Steroidobacteraceae bacterium
GCCCAGGCCCGGGCCCGGACTCGAGTCCCACTTCCGGTGGGCCAAGTCCCGGAATTCCCTGCTCTTTGCCATTGATCTTGAGCTTGCCGTCCTTGAACTCGATGTGGCTCACGATCCGATCGCCCTCGCGTTTGGCATATCCCTGGTCGATGGCCCCGCCCACGGCAGTGGCGCCGTTCGGGATTTTCTCGGCCAGCTTCTGCGCCATCTCGAAGGTGATGTCGGCGTCGAGCTTGCCGATCAGGCCCATCGCACCCACGGCGACGTCCTGCTCGGTGACGCCTTTGAGCTTGATGATGCCCTTGAGGTAGGCATCCCCATCCGGCGTCGAGCCACCGAACCGATCGATCACGAACTC
The DNA here is from genome assembly GCA_035286365.1 of Steroidobacteraceae bacterium. GTDB lineage: Bacteria > Pseudomonadota > Gammaproteobacteria > Steroidobacterales > Steroidobacteraceae > CADEED01. The sequence goes on from DATHJZ010000259.1 coordinate 359, forward strand.
CGGATTGTGCTTCAGCAGCGCGAGTCCGAATTCCTTCATCGGCTGCATCATTGCCGAGTCGACATCGGCGGCCGTGGCCACCGGCTTGGCATACGAAGCCTTGATGGCCGCCATCATCTTCTCGAGTGTTTCGAGGTGCAGGCGGCGCACCGTGAAGTCGTAGTGCACCTCCTTGAGCGACAGGCCGAGCTGCTCGAGCGGCTTGCTCTTGACCGCACCGGACCCGAACTTCAATGCGACGTCCATGAAGTCATCGTCAATGGTGGTATCGACGATGTAATGCAAGTCGGTGACCTCGGTCACTTCCTTGTCCGCACCGACAAAATGCGTCTGGTCGATCAAGAGCTTGAAATCGCCGTCGTAAAGGTCGCCGCGCACACGATGGCTATCGCCCGAAACTTCCAGGCCCTTCAGCAGGAAGCTTTCGCCCTTGGTACTGTCTTTGATTTCGATACGGGGCCAGGCGCCCTCCACGTCGATATCGTCGAGATGCACGGAATACCCGACCTTGAACTTGAATGCATCGTAAGACACGGAGTGATCTTTGCCGTCGAGCTTGAGGTCGCGCGCATCGCCCGAGAACGTGGTGGTGCCGCCACCAAAGAAACGTACGCGCGTGCTGACCTGCAACGGCGGCTTTTCACCGAACACCTTGATCAACTCCGCGCGAATGGTCTCGGGAATCACCAGGGTCGAATCCACCCGTGCGACGCCCAGGCCCGAGAACCACAGCACCGGTCCGTGCACGATGTGATTGCGCACGGTGAATTTCATTGGATTGACTGCCGTGGCGGGCGCTGCCTCCTCAGGCGCGGATTCCTCCGGCGCAGCTTCGCTGGCCACGGCGTCCGGCGAACCCGCCGCGGCGGATTCATCCGGCGGTGTCGCGGCCGGAAGTTCTGCCGACGGCGTCTCTGGCTGCGCCTTCTCCATCGCGTCCATCGCGTCCATCACGGTCTTCGGATTCATGGCGCGCAGCCACGGTCCGAACGCTTCGAAAGTGACTTCCTGTTCGGACGTGAACCAGCCGCGTGCGAACTTGCGCTCGACGATGGTGAGATAGGGCGCGGTCTCGACCAGCTGATCGAGCCCGCTGTTCACGCGTTGTTCGGCGAGCCGGCCGATGCCCCACGGCGCGACCACCAGCACCACGAGCAGCATCACCACCACGATGGCGGAGACGACGATTTTTTTCATTTTCAAACTCCCTGTGAAACCATGAACCCGCGCGACAACTCGGCATCGAGCGCGGCGAGTCTTTCGACGGTGCCGACGTCGAACCACCGGCCGGTGTGTAACTCGCCACTCAATGCGCGCTGCGCGATCGCACGCAGCAAGAGCGGCAGCAGCGGAAACTTGCCGGGTGTGCACCCGGCGAAGAATTCCGCGCGATAGATGCCCACACCGGAATAGGTGTGTCGCATCCCCTCGCCTTGTGACACCAGCCCCTGTGCGAGCACGAAGTCGCCGCGTGCATGCTGCGGAGGATTCGGCACGAGCATCAGGTGCGCCAACGAGCCCGCCGGCGGATCGCGGCGCAACGCCCCGAAGTCGATGTCCGTCCACACATCGCCATTGACCAGCAGGAACGGCGCCGTTCCCAACCGCGGCAGCGCGTTGAAGATCCCGCCCCCGGTTTCGAGCGCCTCCGGGCGCTCATGGCTGTAGGTAATCGCAAGTCCGTAGCGCGAACCATCGCCGATGGTCGTCTCGATCAGGTCGCCTAACCAGGCGGTGTTGATGACCACCTCGCGAAAGCCGGCGGCTGCGAGACGCTCGAGGTGGTACTCGATGAGCCGCTTGCCGGCCACGCGCAGCAGCGGTTTCGGTTCGCGATCGGTGAGCGGTCGCATGCGTTCGCCGCGTCCCGCGGCGAGGACCATGACCTTCACTTGTGGGAACGCCGCACGCGGCGTCTGAGTCTGCGCACTTGCGCCGCCCGTTCGAGCGTCTTCGGCGCAACTTTGCGCTTCAGCGGTGCCTTACGTTTGAGCGCGCGTCGCTTCAATTGAGGGCGGGCGCGGCTCTTCACGCGCGCCCTCACCGCGGTCCGCTTGCGCTTTGGCTTTGGCTTTGGCTTCGTTTTCTTCTTCTTTATCTTTTTCAGTTTCTGTGGCCGTTTCCGGGTCGCGGCTTTGGCTCTCTTCGGTTTCTCGCGCTGCCGCGCGTTCGCAGGTTCAAGCCCGGGCGCGACGCGCCAGGCCAACCAGCGTTCGAACTCGACCAGCTCGGGATAGCGACGGCACGCGTCGCGCACGTAATTCAACGTGAGCGGCAAGTCGGCGAGATAACCGATCTTGCCGTCGCGATGCCACAGGCGCGAGAAAACGCCTAACACCTTGAGGTGGCGCTGCACGCCGATGAGGTCGAACCAGCGCATGAACTGGTATTCGCTGTCGCCGACATTCGCGCCGAGATTGCCCAACACCCGGCGGTAACCGCGCACCCAGCGTTCGACGCGCTCGCGCGACCAGC
>DATHJZ010000260.1:0-2227 GCA_035286365.1 Steroidobacteraceae bacterium
TCTAGAGCAATTTGCGATCAGGATGACGCATAGCCGGCATGGCGAACGTAGTTCGAGCATTCGTCGGGGGAAAACTGATCGAGGATCTGTCCGACGCGGCGCCAGAGATTTTCCTGCGTTCGTTCCGCCGATTTGCGGAGCAATCCTTTGAGCTTGGCGAAGGCGTTCTCGATCGGGTTGAGATCGGGAGAGTAGGGAGGCAGGAACAAGAGCTCGGCGCCGGTTGCTCTGATCAAGGCTGAGACCTCGGCCCCTTTATGGCTCGAAAGATTGTCCATAATGACGATATCGCCGGGAGCGAGTTGGGGGATGAGGAACTGACGGACATATTGGGTGAAGATCACCTTATTCATCGGCTGGTCGACGACGAGGGGTGCGATGATGCCGGTGGTTGTGAGCCCGGCAACAAAGGTCGTCGTCTTCCAATGTCCGTAGGGTGCGTAACCCTTGACCCGCTCGCCGCGCGGAGAGCGCCCATAACGGCGCACCATATCGGTGGCTGCTCCCGTCTCATCGATGAAGATGAGCCGCCTTGCACCCAGCGCAATCTGTCGTTCACGCCAGTTTTGCCGCGCCAGAACGACGTCTGGCCTCAGCTGCTCGGCGGCGTGAACGGTTTTTTTTAAAGCTGATGCCTTCGCTCCGGTAAAAACGGCACAGCATCGAGGCATCGGCTTTGATCCCTCGCTCGTCCAGCAGACGCTTCGAGAGCGCCATCAGCGTAAGATCCGGCTCCTTGGTAATAAGCTTGAGCAGCCAGTCCCGCAGCGGCTTCAGGACAGATCGTCGGTCGCCACCCATCGGCCGAGCCTGGCGCCGGCCCGAACCGCGATACTGTTGCAACCACTTCACCGCGCTCGAAGGGCTCACCCGGTAGCGCTTGGCAGCTTCCCGACGCGACAACTCCCCTTCCTCAACCGCCAAAATCACTCGTTCCCGCAGGTCCTGCGAATAGGGCTTCACCATCCATGCTGGCCTCCAACTCCAGCATGCATCTTGAATCTGACTCGCGACCTTCTGGGAATCCCCCAGCGATTCAATCAGCTCACAAATTGCTCTAGTACCGATAGTGGTCTGGCTTGAACGGTCCCGCTTGCGGCACGCCGATATAGGTCGACTGCTTATCACTGAGCGTCGTCAGTTTCACGCCGATCTTGCCGAGATGCAGCCGCGCGACCTTTTCGTCGAGATGCTTGGGCAGCGTGTAGACCTTCTTCTCGTATTTCGTCGTGTTCCCGAACAGTTCGATCTGCGCCAGTACCTGGTTGGTGAAGGAGGCGCTCATCACGAAGCTCGGATGCCCCATGGCGTTGCCGAGATTGACGAGGCGCCCCTGCGACAAAAGGATGATGCGCTTGCTGTCGGGGAACTCGATTTCGTCGACCTGCGGCTTCACGTTGTGCCATTTCAGGTTTTTCAGCGCCGCCACCTGAATCTCGGAATCGAAATGCCCGATATTGGCGACGATGGCGCGGTCCTTCATGCGGCGCATGTGCTCGATCGTGATCACGTCCACATTGCCCGTCGCCGTGACGAAGATGTCGGCGCGGGGCGCTGCGTCTTCCATCGTGGTGACTTCGTAGCCTTCCATGGCCGCCTGAAGCGCACAGATCGGGTCGATCTCCGCGATCAACACGCGGCAGCCGGCATTGCGTAAGGACGCCGCCGAACCTTTGCCGACGTCGCCGAAGCCCGCGACCATCGCGACTTTCCCAGCCATCATGGCGTCGGTGCCGCGGCGGATGCCGTCGACCAGGCTCTCGCGGCAGCCGTAGAGGTTGTCGAATTTCGACTTGGTCACCGAGTCGTTCACGTTGATGGCCGGAAACAGCAGGCGCCCATCCTTCTGCATCTGATAGAGCCGGTGGACGCCCGTGGTGGTTTCCTCGGTCACGCCGCGGATGTTCTTGGCCAACTCGGCGAACCAGCCGGGTTTCTCTTTCAGCGTGCGCGTTATGAGTGCGAAGAACGCTTCTTCTTCCTCGTTGGCGGGATGGCGCAAGAAGCCGTTGTCGCCCTTCTCCGCCTGAAGGCCCAGATGGACGAACAGTGTCGCGTCGCCGCCATCGTCCAGGATCATGTTGGGCGTGCCGCCGTCCTCCCACTCGAAGATCTTGCGGGAGTAGTCCCAATACTCCTCCAGCGACTCGCCTTTATGAGCGAACACCGGTGTACCGCCCGCCGCGATCGCCGCCGCCGCGTGGTCCTGGGTCGAGAAGATGTTGCA
>DATHJZ010000261.1:0-4419 GCA_035286365.1 Steroidobacteraceae bacterium
GCCTGTTAGCACCGGAGTGAAATTGCACAGAATCACCGGCGAGAATTGCACACTCGGGCCTCCAATCCGCCGCCGGATGCTCTGAGTTCAGGAGTGGGCACCCGTCCGGCCCCGCAGACACCTTCGGCCTTCCTCCCGCTCAGAGGCAAGGCCCGTGTACGGATGGGATACCCTCGTGCTCCTTCAGCATTTATTGGATGAGAAGTTGTCGAAGCGCGCGATTGCCCAGCGCCTCGGCGTCAGCCGGCGTGTCGTTTACTACTGGATCGCTACGGGTCAGCTCAGCCGGGACGTGGATGTCCCGGTGCCCCGTCGGACCGCGCCGCGCGTGACAAAGCTTGATGCCTTCACGCCGATCATCACCGCGCGACTGACGACCTACCCCGAGCTCTCGGCGGTGCGGTTGTTCGACGAGGTGCGCGCCGCGGGCTATACGGGCGGGATCACGCAGGTACGCGACTATGTCGCGCGCGTGCGTTCTCGCCCGGAGCCTGAGCCGTTGGTGCGATTCGAAACACCACCGGGACACCAGGCGCAGGTCGATTTTGCGGAGTTCCGTTTCCCATGGGGGAAGCGATACGCGCTGCTCGTGGTGCTCGGCTACTCGCGATTGTTGTGGCTCAAGTTCTATCCACGACAGACACTCGCCACCGTGATCAGCGGGCTCGAAGAGGCCTTCGCTTCTTTCGGTGGCGTGCCGACGGAGTTGTTGTTCGATCAGATGAAAGCGGTGATTGTCGAGGATCAGCGCGCCGACGGCGGGAAGCTCCTCGAGAATCCGGAGTTCCTTCGCTTCGCACAGCATTGGGGATTTCGCATTCGCGCGTGTCGTCCGTATCGCGCGAAGACGAAGGGGAAAGTCGAACGCCCGGTGCGCTACGTCCGTGGCAATTTCTTCTATGGCCGTGAGTTCATCGGTGACGCCGATCTCGATGATCAGCGGATCCACTGGCTCGATGCCGTAGCGAATGTGCGGACGCACCGGACCATTCAGGCGATTCCCCACGTACGCTTCGAAACGGAAGAAGTGATGCACCTGCAGGCGCTCGCCGAGCGCCCGTATCGTCCGCTCGTGTTGCCGGAGGCGCGCGAGAGTCGACGCACGGTGTTGCACGCGCTGACGCCGGTGGTCACGGTGGAGCGGCGCGGTCTCTCGACGTACCAGCAGCTCGTTGAGGAGGTCGCGTGAAGAAACTCCCCGTGTCGCTCCGTGATCATCTGCGCGCGCAGCTCGCCGACCTCAAGATGCCCGGCGCCCTCGAAGCCCTCGATGATATTCTCGCCGGCCTTGATGGCGGCACGCTCAAAGCGCCTGCCGCGCTGGAGGCGCTCCTGCAGGCGCAGATCACGCTCCGCAATCACCGGCGGCTCGATGCCGCGATGCGCTCCTCCCGCTTGCCCGCGGTGAAGACGCTCGCCGATTTCGACTTCTCCTTCCAACCGTCCGTGAAACGCGAGCAACTCGAGAGTCTGCACACGCTCGGCTTTCTCGAGCGCAAGGAGAACGTCGTCTTCCTCGGGCCGCCGGGCGTCGGCAAGACGCATCTCGCGATCAGCCTCGCCATCGCTGCCGCGGAAAGCGGGCGGCGCGTCTACTACGGTACACTCGGCGATCTCATCACGTCACTCGAAGAGGCGAGTCAGGCGGGCCGGCTCCTGCACCGCATGAAGACGCTCGGCTTTCCCTCGCTCTTGATCGTCGACGAGATCGGCTACCTCCCGATCAGCCGCACGGGCGCGATGCTCTTCTTCCAACTCATGTCGCGGCGGTACGAACACGCCTCAACCGTGCTGACGTCGAACAAAGGCTTCGAAGAGTGGGGCGAGGTCTTCGGCGATGAAGTCATGGCCGCCGCGCTGATCGACCGCCTGGTGCATCACTGTCACATCGTCAACATCCGGGGCAACAGCTATCGCATGCGGCACCACACCGAACTCCATCGCGCCTTGGGAACTTCGCGTCAGCCACCGGCGCGTGATCCCCACCGTCCATCACGATCACGCTCGAAGGAGACTGCCGCGACCTGATGGCTCGCACCCCACCGAGTGTGCAATTCTGCCCGGTGAAAGTGTGCAATTCTATTCCGGTGTTGACAGCTTAAAGTATTTATTTTCGCTTCGTCCTCTGGATTGCGTGCCATCATAGTTCCCCGGGTTGTATCGCGACGTACTTTAAGCCGGTCTTCAAGCGATTCAGCCGTTGGACTGGGTGCGAAAGATGCGGCTGGGCGGCACCCGCCAAATTGCTCAGGCTTTCGGCGATCTGTATTGTGGACCGTCAACCGCTGACCGCAGGCGCGCCGCTTCCACGCGTCGCTCGACTTTCGTCATCAGCGTAATCCATCGCCGCGCCGAGCAACTTGGAGTCCGGAACAGCGAGGAGCGGTGGTGGCGGCCGACGTGGCCGACGTACGATGTATTCACAACATGGCCGTTGCCGACAAAGTTGCGGCATGCGCTGTCCACCTGCTCCTTGGTGCGCACTGGTCATGCATGCCCTTCAGCGCGACTGCAATTTCCGCTTCCCACACGGGACGCCTCGTCGGCCATGTGCATCGCGCAGCAGGTCGCTCCGCTTGCCGACGCGGATGAAGTTGCTTCTTGTGTCGCTCTGTCTCTGCCTCTTCCTCCATGTCAACTTGAAGCGTCGTACCTGGCTCGGGCAGCACGCGGTCTGCTCCGGTTCCACTGGCGCCGCGCTATAGCAGGTACGTACGGCACCAAGAACTTGCACTCTAATGAAGGCTTGAAGGTCGACGCGTCCGTGCGCCAAAATCGAACGAGTGACTGCACGAGCGTCGTCGGAAATCATGTTGTCGCGCCGGCTGGCCAAGTGCCCAGATGAAGCGGAAGGACGCCGTCGACTAGACGTTTGGCGCTTCTTTTTGGCCAACGAGCGCCATCAGCGTTTCCCATAGACCCGAAATGGATTCGTCGCCGTGAGATCATCAACCGTCGCGCCGGACAGTCCGATAGCGACGTCGGGGCTGCGCTGGAAGCGGCCCATCGCGTGTCCCGGTAAATTAAGAAAGTCTTAGCGATCGAGGAGATGGCGAACACACTGCGCGCGGAGACGAACAAACGCTTTGCATAATCTTGCATGGTCGTTCGTGCCGGCGTGCCTTAGCGCCAATCCCCGGCGGTGTTGTGCGCCTTGCGGCGCTGGTCTAATAGTGGTAGCGTGAAAGTTAGTCAGCGCAGTACAGCACAGTGGCAGAGTGTTGTGGGTTCGCGATATGCAAGAATTCCCTCCTAAGCGCCCACCCCCTGTGCCTCGCCAATCGAGTTCGTAGGCCGAACGTTTAACCTCTATGCTGGGTGGCATCGGCGGTGCGGTGCTCGGTTGCGAAGGCAAACAACTGCCGATGCTCTGCGCCGCCACGGCCGCCAGCTATAGGCCGACGAGCTTGGAACTGCTCAGGTAATGCTATGCTGGGGATGATAGCGGCGAGGAATCTGTGCAGTGACCACGAACATCGCGCTGCGAAATAGAACGAGCGATGAGACTGGGTTAAGGCGATGGTCTTAAGCGGTCACACAGGCAAGCCGGATGCATAGCTTCGCCATGATTGTGCGAGCCACTGCAGCTCTTTGTTTACTCTTTGTGAGAGTGACCATGCCGTCTCGAGATTGGCGTCCGGGCGCGAGGCCGCGCCAGCTTGCGCGAGTGTGCGGCTACGCAGCAGTCGGTCTTGTACTGGCAAACTGTCACGAGAGTCCGACGGTGCCCGCAACGCTGCCGCCAGTCGAAGTGGAGAATAGCGCCGCCGAACAAGTGGAACTGGCGGGCGTGGCGAAGATTACCTTGCCTCGATTGTTCCTTCCCTCTGGGGGCCGCGCCGAGCTGTCTCAGTCTTCGGATCCGGGTGCTCTCGATCGGTTCCACGAGCTAGCGAGTGTGTTTCAAGTAGGAAGCAGCACGGTCGAGCAGGTGCGCGTCGTGCTTTCCGTGGCGCCGCTCAAGGATGCTACGTTCACGGCGATATTGACCGTGCCTCCGACGCTCGCAATACATGCGGGTTTCACCCCGAGAGTGTTCGCCGCCATCTATGAAGCGGGCGGTCAAGAGGTTGTAGAGAGTTTCCAGCCGTTCCCCAGTGTGTGGGACGAATACTCGCAGACGGTGACTGCCAGCCTGCCATCGTGGGTATTTACAAAAGCGCGGCGCGCGGACGGTCGATACGAAGCACTGTTGATGATCGGAACAACGCCCAATGTCAGCACAAATAGCGCGGGAACTACGAACGCACTAAGCGCCTACCACGCCGCGGGATGCTCCGGCAGCATCGGCTGGCCTACGGCTGCGGGGGCGGCCGAGAAGGTGACCTCGCCTTTCGAAGTGCGCGATCTTGGGGATGGGGAGGGACTAAAGCCGCATCGCGGAATCGATTTCGGAGTGCCGCCGAACACAGACATATT
>DATHJZ010000262.1:0-3598 GCA_035286365.1 Steroidobacteraceae bacterium
GTGGCGCTTGCCTTCGTCGTCGCGGGAACGATCGCGCTCTTCGTAGCGCGACGACATATCTGGGGAAGGATGCGCTGATGTCACTTCGAACTCGCATATTGATGGTCGTTGCGTTTGCCTCGAGCATCCTCGTGCTCACCCTGGTGGTCGTAGTCACCGTGTGGCAGAACGCCGAGCGCGATCGGTTCAACGGGCTGATTCTCGATACACAGAAGATGGCCTGGCAGAAATTCGAAGCGACGGCGCTCGATCGGGTTGCTGTCGCCGCAGACGCTCTCGCCGCGAAGCCTGCGCTGGTTCGCGCGCTTTCCGCCAGGAATCCCGCCGCGATCCGCGAGGCTTTCGGCGCCGCCCTCGACGGATTACGCGTGGACGTGTTCGATGACAACGGGATGCTCGTGTACACGTCGTCCCTTGCATTCACACAGGAGTTGCAGCTGGATGTCGCAGGAGTGCAGCGTGTACTCGGTAGCGAGCCGCATGTCTCCGGAGTCGAGCTGACCGCGAGCGATGGTTTTTCGTTCGTTGCCGCCGCACCGGTTCGCGTGGCGAATGCAGTGATTGGCGGCGTCGTCGTGGGCACACCGGTGGCGGGAGCGCTGGACGAACTGTCCGATGGGCTCGCGCGTCCCGTCGTGCTGACGGATCTGCGTGGCCACGGCGTCACGGGTAACGGGGAGGGCGTGTTCAATCGCCTGGATCCGGAAGTCGCGCTGCGTCGCCCCGACATACGCGACTATTCCTATAGCAACGCGCACTACCGCTTCGCGACGACGCTGGTTGCCGGTGCGGACGGACGCCAGGTCGGAAGTCTGGTCACGTTGCAGGAGATATCCGCGGAGCGTGCCGGGCAACTGCGATGGATGCTCGGAATCATTGGTGCGGCCGTTGTGACGATCGCGGCCATTCTGGGCACGCTCTTCGTCCACCTGCGTCGCACGTTTGAGCCGTTGTCGCATGCCGTTGGCGTGCTGACGGCGCTGTCCCGTGGCGACACATCCGTGCGTCTGGATGCCGAGCATCGGGATGAGACCGGCCAGATCGCCGATGGCATCGCGCGCCTGCGCGGCGAGCTATTGAATCTCGAAGTGCTGAAAGAGGAGCGGCGGCGGGAACGCTGGCGACAGGAGTCCATCATCCGCGACGAGCTCAGCGAGCTGGCTGGCACGCTGGATGAGGAGGCGAGGCAGGAAATTCTCGCCGATCTGGTGACGGTGCTGGCGGAGGACGAGGGTTCCGCGGACGACAGCAATCAACTTTCGACCGTGGCATTCGTGCTGGGCAGGCTTTCCGAGCGCATCCGCGATCAGCATGGCCGACTGCACGAGCTCATCAGCGAGCTGCAGGAAGCGCTCAAGACCAAGCAGGCGTTCGTTGCGCTTCAGCAGGAGCTGGAGATCGCACGGCGTATGCAGCTCTCGGTGTTGCCGCGGCAGTTTCCGCCGCGTGAGGATGTTTCCGTGGCCAGCTTCATTCTGCCGGCCAGGGAAGTGGGCGGTGACTTCTACGATTATTTCGTACTCGATGACGGCCGGATTGGCGTCGTCGTGGCCGATGTTTCGGGCAAGGGGGTTCCGGCGGCGTTCTTCATGGCGATCTGCCGGACGCTGCTGAAGGTGAGTGCGCGATTTGTCGACTCGCCGGCGGAGACCTTGAAACGCGTGAACTCGCTACTGGTTGCCGAGAACGAGGAGATGATGTTCGTCACGCTGTTCTATGGCGTGCTGGATCCGGCGACGGGGCGATTCGTGTACGCCACGGGTGGTCACAATCCGCCGGTGCTCCGCGCTGGCAATGAAGTACGAATGCTGAGCTCGCTAGGGGGAATGGCCCTGGCGGTTACCGAGCAGGCGACCATCGTGGAGGGCGAGTTGCAGCTCGAGCCGGGGAACGTGCTGTTCCTGTACACGGACGGCATCACCGAAGCGCAGAACCCTGCGGGCGAGTTGTTTGGCGATGCCGCCTTGCTGGATACGATTGCCCGCATGGAGCCTGACGCACCTGCTGATGCGTATCCGGCCGAGGTAGTGAAGAACGTTCAGCGGTACATGGACGGCGCGCCGCAGGCGGATGACATCACCTGCGTGACGTTGCGGTATGCGGGGCAGAAGGCAGCGAATCAACCTCGGTGAGGCTGCCGTCGCTTCATGCGCGGATCCCGGCGTCAGCCGGCGTGACCACGTGAGGCTTCCAGTCGTCCACGTTCTTCGTCATTTCGTCCTGCACGTTGCGATAGGTCGCCGCGCGCTGGACGTCGTGAAACTTCTCGACGCGGTAGTCCCACGAAACGCCTCGCGGGCCAATCGTCTGCAGCGGGTTGATACCCTCGCGCCCCAGAGCGACGCCGGACGAGGTGTTCCCCCGGTACGACCCGCTATCCGCGGCATAGAAAGAGATCGATGTGCGAGCGGGAATCAGGGTAGAGCCGTCTGTGGCCTTCCGGCCGCTGTGCGCGATGATCACGCATTGCCTGGAGCTCTCGGTTGGGCTCTTGAACAGATACAGGTTGGCACCGACGGACACTCGATCGATGGGCATGACGCTCCCTTCCCTCGAGGTGGTGATCAGGGCCGGGCGTTGACGACTTCCGCGGCGTCGAGCAGCAGCAACGGCGGATACATCTGAAGACGTTGTGCAGTCTGCATGTTGATGACGATGGAGAAGCGCTCGAGCGACTCGATCGGTTCGTCGCCGGCTGCGACAGCCTTCGAAAGAATCCGCAGCGCTTTCAGGGCCGCGAAGCGGCCTACGTTGGCATCGGGACTGAACACCCCGAACAGTGCGTCGTTGTCACGCACCGCGCTCTCCAGCGCCGCATAAGTAGGTAGGCCGGCGTTCAGCGCGGCCTGCGCCACGGCCTTCTGAAGAGAATCGGTGACGAAAGTCTCCGGTCCGATGTACAGAAAATCCGCGCCCTCGCGTTTGAGATTGCGGGCCAGCGGTGTGATCGCGGCCACGTCGATCGCGCCACTCGAGTCGAGCGGCACGGGCGCGGCCACCAGCTTGAAACCCTGACGCTGCCCAAACGCGCGCAGGCGGTCGATGATCGCCGACGTCTGACCGCCGTCTTTATACAGATACCCAAGCGTTCCGAAATGCCGATAAGCAGCGATCGTATTCAGCTGCGCACTCATCGGCGCCAGCGGCATGACGCCAGTCAACCTTCGCCCGGGCCGCTTCAAATCCGCAACGAGTCCGGCGGACACAGGATCGGAGACGGCCGTAAACACCACGGGAATGTCGGTGATATATCGTCGCCCATCCAGATTCACCGGCCCGGCAACAGCCAGCGTAGTCACAGTATCAGACGTGTAAATGAGGTCCGGAGCCAGGCGTCGCAACTGGGCGACGAGTGCAGGCTGGTCTTTCGTGCGCCCGGAATAGGTGACCTGCGTCATGTGCAGCGGCACATTCCGCTTCGCGAGGTACTCTTCGAACGCGCGATCGGCGTCACGCTGCGGGCCGTGCAGCACCATGGCGATTTCGTAAGGCCGCCCCGGGTGTGCATCCGCGGGCCACGCATACGTGAGACACAGGAATACGCTCACGCAGATCAGGAGCAACGGCCGCCTCACGCCAGCTCCACGCGCGCCAGCGG
>DATHJZ010000263.1:0-12730 GCA_035286365.1 Steroidobacteraceae bacterium
CGCAGATGGCGGTGAGCAGCATGAGTTGTCGTGTTTTGAGCCGCGCGCGGATAAACCAGGGCGTAGTGGCAGGCATGGCTTTCGATCCCCCGTCATCCCGAAACATGGATACATCGATGAGTATATATCTGTAGCAAACTCGGGCTTGTTGTATATCGATGCTGATTCCATGATGTCGGCCTCGAAACTTTCGTTTGCCGGCATCGCCGGCGGGCGCGGGTATTCTTTGGTCGCCACCGTCTAACTACTTGGGAGGGGAGCATGTTCCGTATCATCCAATTCGGACGGGCCCAATTCGGGCGGGCCCGACTCGTGCTCGCGCTCGCAAGCGCCGCCGTGCTGGCGGGCTGTTCCGGTGGCGCCGACAAACCCGCGGCCGGCGACGCGCCGAAGGCCATCGTGCTCGGCTTCAGCCAGATCGGCGCGGAAAGCGAATGGCGCACGGCGAACACCACTTCGGTGCAGTCAGCCGCGAAAGATGCCGGCATTACGCTGCGCTTCTCCGATGCCCAGCAGAAACAGGAGAACCAGATCAAGGCGCTGCGCTCGTTCATCGCGCAGCGCGTCGATGTCATCGCGTTCTCGCCGGTCGTCGAAACCGGTTGGGAAACCGTGTTGCGCGAGGCGAAGGCCGCCAACATTCCGGTGATCCTCACCGACCGCGCCGTCGCGGTGACCGACGACTCGCTCTATCTATCCCTGATCGGCTCGGACTTCGTCGAGGAAGGCCGCAAGGCGGGCCGTTGGCTGCTCGACAACACCAAGGATGTGAAGGGCGACATCAATATCGTCGAGCTGCAAGGCACGGTCGGATCCGCACCGGCGAACGATCGCAAAAAAGGCTTCGCCGAAATCATCGCCGCCGACCCGCGCTACAAGGTGATCCGCTCGCAGACCGGCGACTTCACCCGCGCCAAGGGCAAGGAGGTCATGGAGGCATTCCTCAAAGCCGAGGGCAGGAAGATCAACGTGCTGTTCGCGCACAACGATGACATGGCCATCGGCGCGATCCAGGCGATCGAGGAAGCCGGCATGAAACCCGGCACCGACATCACCATCATTTCCATCGACGGCGTGAAGGGAGCATTCGAGGCAATGATCGCGGGCAAGTTGAACGTCACCGTCGAGTGCAGCCCCTTGTTAGGCCCGCAGCTGATGGCCGCGGTCAAGGACGTGGTCGCAGGCTCGCCGATCGAGAAACGAATCGTCACCCAGGAGTCGGTGTTCCCGAAGGAAGTCGCCGCTCAGGAATTGCCCAAGCGCAAGTACTGAAGGCAAGTACTGACAATGGCGATGAATCCTTTCGGATTGCTGCCCGATGGCCGTAGCGTCGAGGCGATCGCGCTGGGCGATCCCGCCGGCCTGCAGGTGGAAGTCCTCACTTATGGCGCGATCCTGCGCCGCCTCACCTACCCGGTGCGCGGCGTGCGGCGCGATCTCATCCTGCATTTCAACAATCTCGAAGAATACGTCCGCGATCGCGCCTACGTGGGACCGCTGGTCGGCCGCTTCGCCAATCGCATCGGCAAGTCGAGCTTCGAGCTCGATGGCAAACGACATCGCGTGACCGCGAATGAAGGAGTGAATCACCTGCACGGCGGTGCGCTCGGGTTTGGAAAACGCCTGTGGCGCGTACTCGATGCCACCGATCAGGACGGCCCGCGCGCGCAGCTGGGCCTCGAGTCCCCGGCCGGCGAGGAAGGATATCCCGGCGCGCTCGATGCGACGGTCGAGCTCAAGGTGGAGCGGCATGCGCTCTCGATCACGTTCACCGCGCGCACCGACGCACCTACACCCGTCAATCTCACCTATCACCCCTACTTCAATCTCGCGGCCGACGTCAGTACGACGGCGACCGACCACCGCCTGCGCATCCCCGCCGCACACTATCTACCCGTCGCTGCCGGCCTCATTCCCACCGGCGAATTGGCGCCCGTCGAAGGCACGACGTTCGATTTTCGCCGCGCCCGGCCGCTGCGCCCACCGGCCGTGAATACGCATCCGCAGCTCGAACTGGCGGGCGGCTACGATCATTGCTGGGTGCTCTCGCCAGATGCCGATTGCGCCTGCGAATTGAGCGCGCCGGCGGGCGACGTCACGTTGACGATGCTCGGCAGCGGGCCGGGCCTGCAGTTCTACAACGGCCAGTTCTTGTCAAAGACCCATCCCACGCTCGGCAGCGGAATCATTCTCGAGCCGCAGGGCTTTCCGGATGCCGTCAACCAGGCGCGCTTCCCGTCCGCGATCGTGCGGCCCGGGGTGCCCTACCGCGCCACCATCGAATACCGGCTGGCCGCTGCGTGAAGCGCGGCGGCGGCATCCGGATACCAGGAAGGCCAGACATGCAACGCAGCTGCTTTCTTCTTCTCTTGGTCGCGGCTATCTGCGCACCTGCGCTGAGCGCCGCCGGCACGCTTAAGTATGCGGAGGACATCCGCATCCACGATCCGGTGGTGATCCGCGAGCACGGGACTTATTACCTGTTCGGCACGGGTCGCGGCATCGCCACGTTCAGCTCGAAGGATCTGCGCACGTGGAAGGCGGAACCGCCGGTGTTCGACACACCGCCCGCGTGGACATCCAGCGTGGTCGCGGGATTCGAGGGCCGCTTCTGGGCGCCGGACATTTCGCTGCACGATGGCACCTACTATCTGTATTACTCGGTGTCCGCCGGGGGGAAGATCACTTCGGCCATCGGTGTTGCAACCAACAACACACTCGACCGAACGTCACGCGACTTCAAATGGATCGACCACGGCATCGTCGTGCAGTCGATTCCGTACCGCGACCTGTGGAACGCCATCGATCCGCAGCTCGTCGTCGCAGACGACGGCACGCCGTGGCTGGCCTTCGGCTCGTTCTGGGCCGGGCTGCGCCTCGTGAAACTCGCACCGGACCGTCTACGGATCTCGCAGCCGCAGGAATGGCGGTCGCTCGCCAAGCGCGAACGCTCGGTGCTGATCGACGACGCCGAGCCCGAGCCCGCCTCCATCGAAGCGCCGTTCATATTTCGCAAAAACGGCTGGTACTACCTGTTCGTCTCTTGGGACCATTGCTGCCGCGGCGTGAACAGCGATTACAAGGTCGTCGTCGGCCGCGCGAAGGACCTGCGCGGGCCGTACCTGGACGCCAACGATGAGCGCATGGACAAGGGTGGCGGCACGCTCGTGATCGCGGGCAACCCGCGCTGGCCCGGCATCGGTCACAACAGCGTGTACACCTTCGACGGCCGCGACTACTTCGTCACGCACGCCTACGACGCGCAGGATCGCGGTGCATCGAAGCTCAAGGTGATGGAGCTCAGCTGGAACGCGCAAGGCTGGCCGGTGCTCGATACGTCCGCGCTCAAGGATGGCAATTCATTGCGCGATCGATAGCCGCGCGTGTATCGCAGCGCCGCCGCGCTGGCCATCGAAGTTGCGCTGACTATACTCATACAAATCGTTCGCTTCCCTTCCGGAGTAGACAAGAATGAACCGCTCGAGCCGACGTAAATTCCTTTCCCAGGCAGGTCTCGCAGGCTGCGGCATCGCCGCGTCGTCGGTGTTCGCCCTGCCTAGCTACTCGCAGGCGAGCGGCCGAACCGCGCGCGCCACCCTCGGCCTTACCGCGCCGCGTGCCGATTTCAACCGCCGCCTGTTTGGCGCGTTTCTCGAACACCTGGGCCGCTCGATCTATACGGGCGTATACGACCCGGGCAACCCGCTGTCCGACGAGCGCGGCTTCCGCAAGGACGCCATCAAGGAAGTTGCCGACCTGCACGTGCCCATCATTCGCTATCCCGGCGGCAACTTTGTCTCCGGCTACAACTGGCTCGACGGCGTCGGTCCGAAGAAGGATCGACCGACCGTGCTCGAACGCGCGTGGAATTCGCTCGAGACCAACCAGTTCGGCACCAACGATTTCATGGATTGGGCCAAGGCCGTTGGCACCGAGCCCTTGCTGGGCTTCAATCTCGGCACCGGCAATTCAGAGATGGCCGTGGCGTACATCGAGTACTGCAACTTCGCGAAGGGCACCAAGTGGAGCGACCTGCGCCGTTCGCATGGCTACGAGCAACCGCACAAGGTGAAGTACTGGTGTCTCGGCAACGAGATGGACGGGCCCTGGCAGATGGGCCGCCTCACGGCGCGCGAGTACGGCCGCAAGGCGCGCGACATCGCGCAGCAGGCGCGCACCATCGATGCCGACGTGCAGCTGATCGCGTGCGGCTCGAGCAACACCATCATGCCCACCTACCTCAACTGGGATCGTGAAGTGCTCGAGGAATGTTACGACCAGGTCGACGGCATCTCGCTGCACAATTACTTCGGCAACGAGCCGCAATTGTCGGGCGGCAAGTCCGAACGTTTCCTCGCGCAGAACCTCGACATGGAGCGCCAGATCCTGGAGATCACCGCGGTCGCGGACCTGGTGCAGGGCCTGTATCGCTCGCCCAAGAAATTGTGGCTGTCGTTCGACGAGTGGAACGTGTGGTACCGCGCCCGCTCGCATGAGCATCTCGATGGCAAGGGCCAGTTCGCGCCGCACCTGCTCGAGGAGGTATACAACCTCGAAGACGCGCTGCTCACCGGCGGCTTCCTGAACACCCTGATGCGCCAGTCCGACCGCGTGCGCGTCGCCTGCCTCGCGCAGATCGTCAACGTCATCGCGCCACTGGTCACCAACGAAAAAGGCATCCTGCGCCAGTCCATCTACTTCCCGTATGCGATGGTGCTGAAGTACGCGCACGGCCGCATGCTCGATATCGAGGTCGAAGGCGAGACGTATCCGATCCGCGCCGCCGGCCTGCGCGCTGATTTCGCGCGCAACGAGAACGTGCCGTTCCTCGACGTGGTGGCCACGTACGACGCCAAGGAGAAACGCGTCGCCGTGTTCGCGCTGAATCGCGACCTTTCGAACGAGCGCGAGCTCGCGCTCACCTTCGAAGACATCAAGCCGTCGAAGGTGCTGGCGTGCGAGACGGTCACCGGCGCTGACCTCAAGGCGTTCAACACCTTCGAGAGCCCCAACAAGGTGGTCACGACCAAGCTCGACGCGATGAAGGCCGGTTCTACGATGTCGGTGAAACTGCCGGCGCGTTCGTACACGGTCGTGCATCTCGCGGTCTGAAACCATGACGGTGGGTCCGCACTCGCGCCGGGATGCTCTCAAGATCCTCGGCGCGGGCGCGGCGATTGCCTGTGCGCAGCCCGCGCACGCGTTCACTCCCCGGCCGAAGTTTGTGCCGCCGAAAACTGCGTTCTTCGGCCTCGGCGCCGTGCGGCTCGGCGATGGACCGTTCCTCGCCGCGCAAAAGCTCGAAGCGGCCTATCTACTATCGCTTGAGCCCGACCGGATGCTGGCGAATTTCCGCAAGAACGCGGGCCTCCTGCCGAAAGCGCCCGTGTACGGCGGCTGGGAATCGGTCGAGCCCTGGATAGAGATCCGCTGCCATGGCCACACGCTCGGTCACTACCTGGGCGCCGCGGCCTGCATGTACGAGAGCACCGGCGACGCGCGCTTCGCCGAGCGGGTGGACTACATCGTCGCAGAGCTGGCCGAATGCCAGGCGAAGACCGGCGGCTGGCTGACCGCGTTCCCGGATGGCGTCGCGCCGCTCACCGACAGTCTCGCCGGCAAACCTTTTCCCGGCGTGCCCTGGTACACGACGCACAAGGTTTTGGCCGGTCTGCGCGATGCGCACGTTCATCGCGGCAGCCAGCAGGCGCTCGAAGTGCTGGTGCGATTCGCCAACTGGATCCACGACGCGGCGACACCGCTCAGCGACGCGCAGATGCAGAAGATGCTCGATCGCGAGCACGGCGGCATGAACGAAGTGCTGGCCGATGTGTTCGTCCTCACGAACGATCAGCGTTTCGCCTCGCTCGCCGACAAGTTTTGTCACGCCGCCCTGCTCGGCCCACTCTCGCAGGGCAAGGACTACCTCACCGGCCTGCACGCGAACACGCAAATCCCCAAGGTGATCGGCTTCAGCCGCCTGGCGGACATTCAGCCGTGGCACGGACCGCACGGCAAGGCGGCGAAGTTCTTCTGGCACACGGTCGTCGAGCAACGTTCCTTCGCCACGGGCGGCCACGGCGACAACGAACATTTTTTCCCGGTGCGTGAGTTCCCGCAGCGCCTGCCGTCCGCGAAGACGATGGAAACCTGCTGCACCCACAACATGCTCAGGCTCACGCGCTCGTTGTACGCGCGCGATCCCGAGGCCGCGTACTTCGATTACTTCGAGCGCGCGCTGTTCAACGGCATTCTCGCCTCGCAGGATCCCGACTCGGGAATGACCACGTACTTCCAGGCGACGCGGCCGGGCTACGTGCGGCTGTATCACACGCCGTTCGATTCGTTCTGGTGCTGCACCGGATCCGGCATGGAAAATCACGCGCGCTACGGCGAGAGCATCTACGCGCGCAATGCGCACACGCTGTACGTGAATCTGTTCCTCGCCTCGACGCTCGACTGGCGCGAGCGCGGAGTCACCCTCACGCAGGAGACGCGATTTCCGGACGCAGACACCACGCGCCTCATCTTCAACACCGGCAAGCCCCAGACCCTGCGTCTCGCGCTGCGACAGCCCGCCTGGTGCGCGGCGATGACGGTCACCCTCAACGGCAAGCGCCACCTCGTGAGCCGGCGGCCGGGACGGTACTGCATCGTCGAGCGCATGTTCCGCGCTGGGGATGTGGTCGAGTTGCGGCTGCCGATGGCACTCGCGCTCGAGCCGTTGCCGAACGCACCCGCCAATTCTTCGAAGGAGTGGGCCGCGATCATGTACGGCCCCATCGTGCTCGCGGGCAGGCTCGGCACGCAGGGACTGACTTCCGGTGCACAGCTCATCGTCAATGAGCGCGAATCCGGCAACATGCTGAACGAACCCGTCGACGTCCCACGTTGGTCGCGCTGGCTGGCGGAGTTGCTGACCCATACCTCACGCACCGATGCCAAGACGCTACGGTTCACGACGCGTGGCTTCGACGGCGGCAAGGAAGTCGAACTCATTCCCTGGTTCCGCATGGCCCACGAGCGCTACAACCTTTACTGGCAGTCCCAGGCCAGCTAACTAAGCCCAGGCGGGCCTCCTGGTAACGGTCGCAGCCGGCCGCGGCGCCGGCCCACGAATCCATGCAGCGCACCAACGCGGCCCCCGGCGGTGCCAATCCCGGCCGAACCGCGAACTGGAGCCTTTCCCAGGCGTACCCCGTGTGATCCGCATCACCGTGGTTTTGTCACATACCGGCCAAGATTCCCTCCGTGTCAGTGGGCGCAGAAGCGCCTTGGGAGGTATTCGTGGCCATTCATAAAGTATTGATCGTGGACGACGCACGCCCGGATCTCATGAATCTCGAAAGGATCGTGAGTGCGGCCGGCTATACCACCCTGACCGCGACCAACGGCCTGCAGGCGGTCGAGATGTCCAAGTCGCAGCAGCCGGACGTCATCCTCATGGACGTCAACATGGACCAGATGGACGGCTTCGCCGCCACGCGCGCCATCGGCGGCGACGCGGCGACCAAGACCATCCCGGTGGTGCTGGTCACCAGCAAGAACCAGAAGGCCGATCGCGTCTGGGCGCAGATGCTCGGCGTGAAGGGCTTCGTCACCAAGCCGTACACATCGGACCAGATCCTCGTTGCCATCAAGGCCTGCGCCTGAGGCCCACTCGTTAATGAACGCGACCTTCCCACTCTCGCTGGGTTTGCCACCGCTGCCCGCGGCACTCGCGGCACTGGCTGCACCTGCCGCGGGTGCGGAGAACCCCGACGAGATCGTGCGCCAGGCGTTTCGCATCGGTCACATGCGCCTCCTGGCGCCGTTCGCATCGGCGAGCGAGCTCGTGGAAATGCCCAACGTCTATCCACTGCCGCGCATGCCGGAGAATCTGCTCGGCCTCGTGAACCTGCATGGCCGCATCGTGCCGTTGTTCGATCTCGCCGCGTTGTTCGAAACCGAACACCTGGCGCGCGAACGACGCATGTTGTTGGTGATCGGTCACGGCAACGACGCCGCCGGCATCGTCATCGATGGCCTGCCGCGCCGCATGGCATTCATGCCCGAATCCCAGATCGTGCCGCCGGCGCTCAGCCAGGCCGCGGCCACCGCGGTGATCGCGACGTACCGCCAGGGCCCCGACGCCTGGTTCGAATTCGACTACGCGCAACTACTTGAACAACTCGTGAGCTAAACCATGGCCGTCCGCAACCTTTTTGGCGCTCAGTCCATTCGGCAGAAACTGCTGCTCGGAACGCTGTTCCTCGCCATCATCCCCGTGGCGGTGACCTCCATCATCGTCGGACGCGAGTCGCTCAACTCCGGCAAGGCGGCGCTCGAATCGCAGGCGCGCGAAGGCCTGATCGCGCAGCGCGCCTCGAAGGCCGCGCAGATCTCCGACTACTTCAACGCGCTCTCCAACCAGGTGCAGGTGCTGGCCGCCGCGCCCGATGTCGTGAACGCGATGCGCGAGCTGCCGGCCGCGTATGACAACTCCGTGCTCAACATCGGCGACCTGCCGGCCGAACGCGCGCGTCTCGCGAAGTACTACACGGGCGACTTCCAGACTGAATTCCAGCGCCGCAACACCGGCAAGATGATCGACATGGCCACGACGGTCGCGCAGCTGCCCGACCTCGCGATGAACCTGCAGTTCCACTACATCGCCAACAACAGCCATCCGCTTGGGAGCAAAAACAATCTCGATCGCGCCAACGACGGCACGCGTTACTCCGAACTGCACGGCGCGCTGCACCCGTTCCTGCGCACCGCCCTGCGCCAGTTCGGTCTGTACGACATCTTTCTGGTCGAGCCGCGCGGCGGCAACATCGTCTACACGGTATTCAAGGAGCTCGACTTCGCGACTTCGCTCGTGAACGGCCCGTATGCCAAAACGCGTCTCGGCGATGCGTTCCGCGCCTCCTGGTCGCTCGACAAGCCCGGCATGGTCGCGCTGTCGGAGTTCGGTGAATACCTGCCCTCTTACAACGACCAAGCTGCCTTCCTCGGCACGCCCGTTTTCGACGGCGGCAAGAAGATCGGCGTACTCGTCGTGCAGGTGCCCATCGACAAGATCAATTCGGTCATGACGCACGAAGCCAAGTGGAAGGAGCGCGGCCTCGGCGACTCCGGTGAAACCTATCTAGTGTCGGGAGCCGACGGTACGCCGCGCTCGATCGCGCGCCTCGCCGTGGAGAACATCGAGGCCTATGCGAAGAGCGTGAAGGACGCGGGCTTCGCGCAGGGTCTGGCGAACGCCGTGCAGGCCAAGGGCACCAGCATCGGTCTCGTGCCGATCAAGACGCAGGCCACCGCCGACGTCTTCGAGAAGGGCACCGCAGGCTTCGGCGTGTATCCCAACTACGCGAAGACGCCGGTGCTGGGCGCCTACGCGCCGCTGAACGTACTGGGTCTCAAGTGGGCCATTGTCGCCGAGATCAAATCCGCCGAAGCGTTCGCGCCGGTCACCGCGGTGCGCGAGAAGGTGGTCGTGTGGTCGACCGGCATTGCGGTCGCGCTGCTCGGCGTCGGCCTCCTGATCGCGTTCTCGCTGCTGCGCTCGGTCACGAGGCCAATCACCAAGATGCAGGACACCGTGAGCAAGATCGCCGCCGGCGACTACGCCGCGCGTTCGCAGTTGGGTGGCGAAGACGAATTCGGCCAACTCTCACGCGCCTTCGACGACCTGCTCGACGACCGCGTGGCGCGTCTCGCCGACGCCGAGCGCGAAAACGAGGACCTGAACAATTCGGTCGTGCAGCTGCTGCAAGCCGTGGCGCAGCTGTCCAACAAGGATCTCACTGCGAAGGCGCCGGTCTCCGCGAACGTGATCGGCACCGTGTCCGACTCCATCAACCTTCTGTCCTACGAAACCGGCCGAGTGCTGTCCGAAGTGACCAGCATCGCCGCGCAGGTGAAACTCTCGACCGAGCGCGTGAAGCGCCAGGCCGAATCGGTGAACGCCTCGGCGCTGGCCGGCCGCTCCGACGTCGAACGCGCGGGCGAGAACCTCGCGAACGCGTCCAAGGTCATGACCCAGGTGGCGGAGCTCGCGGCGGCATCCAACCGCGCCGCCGAGCAGGCGACCACTTCGACAACCACCGCGCTCAGCTCGGTGAACGAAACGGTGCGCGGCATGGAAGGCATCCGCGAGTCGATCGCCGAGGCGGAAAAGCGCATCAAGCGCCTGGGCGAGCGTTCGCAGGAAATCACCAGCATCGTGAACCTGATCAACACGATCGCCGAACGTACCCACGTTCTGGCGTTGAACGCCTCGATGCAGGCGGCCGCTGCCGGCGACGCGGGTCGCGGCTTCGCGGTCGTGGCCGAAGAAGTGCAGCGTCTCGCCGAGAGCTCACGCCAGGCGACGCAACAGATCGCGCAGCTCGTGAACAACATTCAGATCGAAACGGCCGACACGATCAACACCGTCAACAAGACGATTTCGCAGGTGGTGGCGGGATCGGAACTGGCGGCCAAGTCCGGTCAGCAGATGCGCGAGACGCAGCAGTCCACCGCGTCGCTCGTGGAGCTCGTCAAGCGCATCACCTCGTCCGCCCAGGTACAGATGAAGATCACCACCGAACTGCGCAACCGCGTGCACCAGATCGGCGCCAGCACGGAAAAGACCGCCGCGGAAATTCTGCTGCAGTCCGAGGCGACCGCCGACCTGTCGAAGTCCGCCGATCGACTGGTGGAATCGGTGCGCGTGTTCAAGCTCCCGACCACCGCGCGCGCGGCCTGAACGCGGCCCACAGAACACAGGGAAGGAAAGCCAGCCGACATGCGAGGACAGGATCTCCTCACCGCACTCGCCGACGAGCTGCAGGGACTCGCCCCCGAGCTCGTGCACAGCTATGACGCCGGCGCCACGGGCGATGCGGCCGCGGGTGTGCATGCCAATGAATTGTATGTAACTTCCGTGTCGCGGCTTTCCGAAGCCGCCGGCTACATGGGCCTCAACGGCGTGCAGCGCATCTGCGCCTGCGTGCTCGACAACCTCCAGCATCTGAGTACCGAAGACCAGGACGGGCGGCTGCTGGTGCGCCCCTTTTTCACCGAGTGGGCCCAACTACTCGAGGCGCATCTGCGCGCTGCCGAACAGGATGGCCCGATCGAATCGCTGCTGACGCATTTCGGCGGCGGCTGGGTGCCCCTGCCTCTCGATGAGAGCGCATTGAACGAGCTGCGCGTCGAGTTGTCCGCGGCGAACTCCATTGGCGCAGCCCTCGACGAGAACGAACAGGCGGCGCCCGAAGCGCTGGTCGCCGCCGATCTGAACCTCGACATCTCGGCGGACGTCGATGGCGCACTGCTCGACGCCTTCATGCACGATTCGCCGCCGCAAGCCGCCGAAGTGACACTCTCGCTGCAGGGCTGGATCGGCGCGCCCGAACATACCGAATTGCTGCGCAACGCAAAGCGTGCGGCGCACACGCTCAAGGGATCCGCGAACATTCTCGGCATCCGCGGCGTCGCCAAACTCGCGCATCGCCTCGAGGACATCCTGGAGATCTGCGAGGCCGAAGGCGGCGCGCCTTCCGCCAGCCGCGCCCAGGCGCTGATGTCCGCGGCGGACTGCCTCGAACAGATGGTGGCCGCGGTCGAAGGCACCGACTCGCCGCCCGAAAACGCGCTTGCCATCGTCGAACTGCTGGATGCCGCGCGCAGCAATGACATTTCCGACACGGTGCGCCAGCAGGTGCTGACGGCACCGCGCGCAGCTGCCTCGGCGGCAGTGGCAAACACCGACGCCGCGGTTGCCGCGACGCCGCGCGCCGAACCCAAGGCGACGACGCGCGTGCCCACGGAGCTGCTCGAGAGCCTCGTCCGCATGGTGGGCGAACTCACGATCAAGATCGGCGAACTCGACCAGGAACTGAAATCGGCAACCGGTCACTCGCGCGAGCTGGTCGAACACGACCGTTCGATCCAGAAGCGGCTGTTCGAACTGGAGAATTCCGTCGACATCCGCGGCCTGGCCGCGCGCCACAAGCTGCAGGTCCACAACGCGCACTCCGATTTCGACTCGCTGGAAATGGACCAGTACAACGAAGTGCAGTCGATCGCGCGCGCGCTCATGGAAGAATCCACCGACGCCCGCGACCTGGGTGTCGGGCTCAAGGACGAACTGGCCGTTCTCGCCGGTATCGTTCACCAGCAGCAGCGCCTCATGCGCGAACTGCAGCATCTGACTTCGCAGACCCGCATGGCGCCGGTCGAGACCATCGTGCCGCGCCTGCACCGCAATGTCCGCCAGACCGCCGCTGCGACCGGGAAACAAGCCCAGCTCGTCATCGTCGGCGCCGACATCCTGGTCGACTCGGACGTGCTGAACCAGTTGATAGACCCTTTGCTGCACATCCTGCGCAACGCGGTCGACCATGGGCTCGAATCGCCCGCGGAGCGCGAGTACGCGGGCAAGCCGCGCGCCGGCACGATCACGTTGACCGTGGCGCGACGCGGCCAGGTCGTCACCGTGCAGGTGGCCGACGACGGCCGCGGACTCAACCTCCCCGACATCCGCGCGAAGGCTGTCGAACGCGGCCTGCTCGAAGCGGACGCCACGCCGAGCGATGTGGAAATCGCGCGCCTCACGCTGCTGCCCGGTTTCTCGACGCGCGATGCCGTCACTGAAATTTCCGGTCGCGGCGTCGGTCTCGACGTGGTCGCGACGCGGCTGCGCGCGTTGTCCGGTTCCATCGACATCCGCTCCGAATACGGCCGCGGCCTCACCATCGAA
>DATHJZ010000264.1:0-2192 GCA_035286365.1 Steroidobacteraceae bacterium
AGCATCACCACGTCCTGGCGCAGGTCCTCCAGGTCGCGCGGCCGCACGACGCGGCCGTAGACCGCGCCGTACATGTCCTTCTCGTGCGTCTCGCTCCATATCTGGTAGTTCGCGAGCTCTTGTTGCGCTTCGTCTTTGCGCTTGGTCACCGCCGCGAGCGCGAAGCGGGTGCGGACGACTGCCATCTCCGCCTTGTTCTCGCGATATCTTTTCAGCTCCAGCAGTTCGTTGAGCACAGTCATGCGCGGTGACTCAGCGCGACAGCGCCGTGAGCCCTTTCAACGAGTCGGTGAAGCTGCTGCGTTCATCCGTCTTCTGCCGGAGGAATTTGCGAATGGCTTCGTATTTGTC
This sequence comes from Steroidobacteraceae bacterium, assembly GCA_035286365.1. Classification (GTDB taxonomy): domain Bacteria; phylum Pseudomonadota; class Gammaproteobacteria; order Steroidobacterales; family Steroidobacteraceae; genus CADEED01. Next base: position 352 of record DATHJZ010000264.1, read on the forward strand.
GATTGCCGTGTCCGTCAGCGCGTCGCCACCGCGCTTGTATTCGCCGATCTTCACGAGCAGCTCGACCTCGGCGTACTTCGCCATCAGCTCACGTATCTTGCCCGCCGTGTTCTTGTGCTCGGGCGTGACCACCGCGTTCATCACGCGGCTCGCCGATGCCAGAATGTCGATGGCCGGATAGTGATTCGCCGCGCCCAGCTTGCGCGAGAGCACGATGTGCCCGTCGAGAATCGAGCGGGTCTCGTCGGCGACGGGCTCCGTCATGTCGTCGCCCTCGACCAGCACGGTGTAGAGCGCGGTGATCGAACCCTTGTCGTTCATGCCCGTGCGCTCCATGAGCTTGGGCAGCGTGGCAAACACGCTGGGCGGGTAGCCGCGACGGGTAGGTGGTTCGCCGGCGGCGAGGCCGATCTCTCGCTGCGCGCGCGCGAAGCGCGTGACCGAATCCATCAGGAACAGCACGCGCTTGCCCTGGTCGCGAAAGTACTCGGCGATGGCGGTCGCCACGTAGGCGGCCTTGGCGCGCTCCATCGACGACTTGTCCGACGTGGCGCACACGATGATCGACTTGCGACGGCCGTCTGCCCCGAGCTCATTCTCGAGGAACTCGCGCACTTCGCGCCCGCGCTCGCCGATGAGCGCGACAACGGTCACGTCCACATCCGCGCCCTTCACGAGCATGCCCATCAAGGTGGACTTGCCGCCGCCGGCCGCCGCGAAGATGCCCAGGCGCTGGCCTTCACCGCACGTCAGCAGGCCATCGAGCGCACGCACGCCCAGTGACAAAGGCTTGTGAATCAGACGGCGTTTCAACGGGTCCGGCGCGTCCGCGAACACCGGATAGAAATGATCGGTGATCAGCGGCCCGTGCGTATCACGGTCGAGCGGCCTACCCAGGCCGTCGATCACGCGCCCGAGCAGGCCAAAACCGACCGGCACCATGTGCGCGCGACCCGTGGGAATGACTTCCGTTGCGTTGGAAATGCCGTACATATCGCCGATGGGCGTCAACAGCGCCGCATCGCGCGCGAAGCCCACGACTTCCGCCTGCATTTCCAGGCTCTGGCCCGGATTTCTGAGCACGCAGACTTCACCGATGGTCACCGACGGCACGACAGCCTTGATGATCGTGCCGACCACCTGCGTCACGCGCCCGCGAATCGCGAGCGGCGGCGCTTCCTGCAGGGCCAGGTGCATGAGCTCGGTGATGTAATCGAACTGGCGCATCGGAGATTACCTGCGGCTCCCGAGAATTTTCGTGAACGCGCGGCCCAGCGCGGCGATCTGCCCCTCCATCGAGGCTTCGACGATGCCGATTTCGGTTTCAACGATGCACGCATCGTTGTTCAGGCGTCCGTCGGCCACGATGTCCACGTAACCGATACCGGGGAAGTTTGCGAGCAGCTCGTCCGTCGACTGCTTCAAGAGGTCGACCTTGTCCGGCGCGACCCGCAGCGTCACCTGTTTCTGATTGCGTACGGCCGCCAGGGCGCCGCGAACCACCGTGGTCACGCGTTCGCGATCGTTGAAGTCGGCGACGATTCGGCGCATCGCCTGCAGCACCAGCTCCGTCATGCGACCCTCGACCTTCTCGTAGTAGTCGATGGTGCTGCCGACATTTGCGATCATCTGCTCCGCCGCTTCGAGGCGCGCTCCTTCGAGGCCTTCCTGATAACCACGCTGGCGCTCCTGTTCGTGCACCTCGTGTGCCGATGCGCGGATCGCCGCGGCGTCGGCTTCGGCCGTCTCGATGACCGCGGTCGCCTCTTGCCAGACCGCGTAATCCGCCGCGGAAATTACCCTTGCAGCCGGATCTGGCTGCCGGGACGGCGCAGCGTCGC
>DATHJZ010000265.1:0-11491 GCA_035286365.1 Steroidobacteraceae bacterium
CGCGCTGCGAGTGGTCAAAAGCAGAGAATGTGAACTTTCGTCCCGGCTCGGGCGACGTCGGCGTCCGAGTTCGCGCTCAACAGCTCGCGTTTTGCACTGAAACACTCGCCTGCGTCCTGAGCATGACTTGCTGTGATGGCCGCATCAGAGAGATGCGGTCCGGCCTCGCACATGTCGCCGGCGACGCGGCGCACGTTCGACGTGCTGCCCTGCTCGACAGCAACGCAGTCTCCCACTCGTATGTCGGCGGGCTCCTGGATGATCTTGACCGTCGAGCCGTCGGTTTCGCGAACCGTGTAGGCCTGAAGCTGTCGCGATCCCTCGGCCGCGCGGGTCAGGAGCGCGCCGAGAAGAGCACCACCCGCGGCGCCGGCGACTTTGTCGCCGCCGCGTTTGCCATGCTGTGTGGCGAGGCCCACGATGCCGCCGACCGCCGCGCCGCCTGCGGCGGCACTCGAAGCGGTGGCTTCTTCGATCAGCGCCACTTTGCCGTAAACGATGTTGATCGTCTGGTTCCTGTCCGCTCTTGAAACGACTCCGTCAGCGTGCGCGGAGGCGGCCATGCCGACAATTGCCGCAATCGCCGTTGCCAACGTCCCGAAGTACTTGATGCCTGGGTTCATACGCTCGATCCTCGTTGTTCGTGAGATCGATGCGTGCCGATCCCGCGGAGTGAGTAACGAGCGCGCGACGGCGGTTCCCTCGACGGTTACGCCGAAATGATTCCTTTCTCTCTCGCGACCGCCACCGCGAGCACCCTGCAGCCAACGCCGAGCTTCTCGTAGAGACTGCGCAGGTGGAACCGACAGTTGAGACCATCTCCGAGCGCGTGAGTCTGGCCAAGTATCCTGAGATGGGTCTGCAGGCGGCGCGCGCGGGCTAACCACTCGCTGGACGAAGCTCGGGCGAGGCATCAATCCAAAGATTGCGCTTGGGCAGACGTCCACGCTTTGCGAGCGCAATCCGTTTCCCCACAGTCACGCGCCCCAATCACCTCCTGCCGCGGGTATGGAAATGGGTACCCCCGACGTCCCGGAATACGTAACGACGAGCACGCACGGCTCATCGTCGGTCGAGCCGCGATGCTCGGCGCCGACCTCCTCATTGAGCGCCTCGCCTGCCTTCACGGTTCGCTTGAGACCGGTGGCGCGATCTTCGACGGTGAGATGGCCCGACAATATGTACCCGGCATTCGGAGTGGGGTGCGTGTGCCACGGCAGCGTTGTATGAGGGGGAATCGAAATGCGCACGACCGTCAATTGTGGGCGGCCCGCGGGGTAGCTCTCATATGGTTTGCCATTCCACGCTGCATCGCTGCTGACCAGCACTTCGACTTTGGCAGCGGAAGGGTGATCGGCAGCGGCAGCCGATAAGCACAACGATCCGAGGAACATGGCGATTGCCGCGCGGCTGGATATGGACACTGTATACCTCATGAGAAAGACGAAGATTCGGTGCTTGTGACGTGAGCGCGGTGGCGCTCCATGGGAGCAGTCAGCGGCGTAACGTTCATTGAGCCTCGGCGAGGCGGAAATCATAGGTTACGGGGCTCGTCGCCCGCGCAGTGTCGCGCGTGATGCTGAAATCGAAGCTCATGCGCACATACGACCGTTTACCATCCAACTCGCGAATGGAGTCCGGCGTCGTCATGGCCCGTGCCGGGTAGCTCTGCGCCACGTGCACGTGGATCTCGCCCGCATCCGTTTTCGCCAAGGAGATGGATCTGTGCTGGCTTCCCCGAACCGGCTGGATCTGACCGTGCGTGCCGTCGGCGAGCTTGACCGGGCCGTCGGGTTTCTCCAGCGCCAGGCTCATGGGAGCGAACAGGTTCTGCCCGATCAGGCGCGTCACTCGCGCTGCCAGCGTCTCATCGCCCACGAATTCAACCAGTCGTTCGAGGCCTTCCAGTCTCGCTGCCTCCTTCTCCGCTTCGGTAGGCTCGAGATCGGAGGGGGCGACCATGCCGATCCGTGTTTGCGTTCGATCACCCGCAAGCATGATGTGCATGCGGTTCATGTCCTGGTAGAAACCGTTCCCGAAAAATTCCGCAGCCTCGCCGGATGATCCTTTCACCTCGCGCACCGGCAGTTCACCTCGGGTTGCGGGCACTCTGTCCTCTTCCTGCAGACTCGTCCTGAGCTGCTCGTCATCGATCGGGATGAGTATTCCTTCGCCCGCACTGACCTGTGGCGGCTTCTGCGCCACTATGAGTTCTTGTGCCACCGCTCGATCGAGCCGGCTGCCCACCACGGCGATCGCTCCGGATGCGGCTTTCGTGCGCTCGGCTCCCATGCGGCTCGAGTCGCGAAGTTGCTGCTCGACGTTCTCGACTCCGCCGCGTTCGCCGAGTGTCTTCAGGACGATATGCGCGGTTGACTGCAACTCGAGCGCACGCTTCGCACCGAGCTCGAGCTGCATCTCGCTGTTGGGACTGGTGGATTGCCGCGATCGCCTGCCGAGCTCATCCGCTTTCTCCCCGAGAGCGGCCAGCACTGCGCGGCCGGTGCCGTTGCTGGCCATGCCTCTGAAGTACGCTTCGCGCGCCTGCTGAGGAGTCAGCATCGCAGCCGCCCGCTCCAGCGCCAGTGTGTCGAGCGTCATGAAAGCGCCGTATTCCGCGTCGCCCAGCATCGCGTCGGCGATGCCCAGATGAGAGGCATCATGGAGTCGATCGAGATTCGCGGCCAACGACGATACTCCGGAACCGCGGGTCAAATCATCGAGCACCGCTGCGGCCGCCTTGCGTTGCGCAAGCGTGTCGTTTTGCGCAGCCTCGATCTGCCCGTCGCTCATGCGGGATACGTATTTGAGTGCGCGGACCGCCAGCTTCTGCAGGTCGGCGCGATTTTCCGCGTATCTCCCGGGTTCGATGGCGACGTGCCTCTGCAGCATGTACTGATAGTGAGTGCGTTGCGTTCCCGTGAGCCGCTCGGGTTCGACTCCCGCCAGATCGCGGGCGAATTTGCCGAAGCCTGGCGCTGCCGGGGCATAACTGATTGCTGCGAGCGTTGCCGTGGAGCGTTTTGCCCGATCGGAAAGCAGTCTGGCGCAGGCGTGCGCCTCGCGGATTTTTCGCACGGTGATCGGCGTGTTGCGTCCGGCCGGTGTCTCGCCCGGCGCGCCGAGCCCCACCATGTGCAGCGCGGCTTCGGCTATGTCTTCGCCGCCGTGCGCCCTGCTGTCGAACTGCTGTTTCAGCTCTACCAGCAGGGAATGCGTGATGGTCTCGGCCTCGACCCGACGCTCGCGCGTTTCACGAGCGCTCGTCGGGAAGAGCCGCAAGACACGGCCGAAGAAACTCTGCCGCGCGGTTGCGATCTTGCCATCCCTGACGCGGACGACGTCGTTGTCGCCCGCGCCCGCGATGGCATGCGTCAGAGTTTGAGAGGAAATCGATGTTGGACCGTGCGGCATCGTCAAGCCCGAAGCATCTGGTGCATGAGAGGAGCCAACTCACCACCGTCATCCGGCGGCGGGATGGCATCCCAGTGCGCAAGCTTCCTGCGCAGGTTCTCGACTGTGGTGACGAAGCGCTCCAGCGCTACCTCGAGGTGTTCTGGCTGGAGGCCGGCGGCCGACAGCGACTGCTGCAGAATGATCGAGCCTCCCGCCGCATCCTTGGCAAGGGTTGCCCCGCGCGTGTCGGCCCAGAACAGGTTGGCATCCAGCAGCCAACCGTAGACTTCCGGGCGCGCCGGCAGGCGACCGATCGTCGATAGCAACAGCAAGGCGTGGCGTTCTTCATCGAGCATCAGACTGACCGGCGCATCGTCGAAGGTGAGCAGGGCCGTGCCACGCTCGTCCAGCGAACAGTCGTCCAGTCCTGCCTGCGCCCCGAAGCGTCTTACGGCCGCATTTACTTCATGCCATTGCGTTGAATTCATCGGGTTCGTCGCGTTTCCGAGGCCGTTGCCTACGCTCGGTAACAACGACCAGCGGAATGGTTCCGTGTGTGTTGCCGGCTCAGAACACCGCGAGTGCCGCGACGCCGAGAACGATCCACACAGCCAGGCCCAGCGCGGAGCCGTAGATGAAACCTCGGGCGGGGCGAATCGCGTCGATGTCTTCGTGCAGGTCGGAATTGCGCTCTGCGGCAAGGGTAGTGGGCGTCAGCCTCTGCGAACTCGAAATGACCATACGTTGCTCCCGTCGTAGATGGATCCGCCGTGGGACCAGGAATGCATCGTGATCGCGTAGCCGATCGAAACCAACGCACCAGGTGGGTGGGGTGAGCGGCTCCGGCGGGTGGGAGAAGGCAAAGAGGCGTTTCAAGGGAACCGGCTATCAAGCGCGGTTACTAGAGCACGGGAGCCCTTATTCAACGGGGCTCCCGTTGGATCAGAAGAAACCAGCGCGAGAGATCAGGAGACGAGAATGCCCTTCTCGCGAGCCACCGCAACGGCCAACACGCGACAGCCGACGCCGAGTTTCTCGTAGAGGCTGCGGAGGTGGAACTTCACGGTGTTCTCGGTCAAATCGAGCTTCCGTGCGATCACCTTGTTCGAGTGACCTTCAGCCAGCTCAACGAGAACGTCGTATTCACGCGGACTCAGAATGGAGCTGCCGCCGGAGCCCGATTTCGGTTGCGTCAGTGTCTGCGATGACGGTACAGCATCGCCGGCGCGCGATCCGAGGATGGAGGCGACGAAGTCCACCGTCTCGGTCGGCAGCAGGTTGACGCCGGTCACGCGGATCAGCCGGCGCAGCAGATTCTGCAACGGCTCGCCTTCGTCGAGGAACTGGCGAATGGAGTTTTCCGGAACCGCGATCAGCAGCGCCGCACGGATGGCCACCGCGGACTTGTCCACGTCGCCCAGCGCATCGTATGCCAGCGCCTGAAGCACCTGGCATCGCGTCAGGAATCGATAACCGCCGGCGAGCTCGCATCGCTCAGCAACGATGTGTGAGAGCGCCAGCGCGCCGCGCGCATCGCCTGAAGCCAGGAGCGCGCGAGTCAGGGAAAGTCCGTCGTAAATGATTTCCAGCCAGGTGAGCTGCTGCGGATGTTCGAACTGTCCGTCGTTCACCCGCACGCCGGCCTGGGCCAGCTGGACCAGCGCTTCGGAGCCCCGGCCGGCGCGCGCCAGCAGCTCGCCGCGCTGCACGTACATCGAATGGCTGAGGCGCGGAACGTTCCGGCGCTCGCCGAATTGCGCCGCGCGGTCGACGATCTCCAGCGCCGCGGCAAGGCCGTTGCGAGCGTATTCCATGCGACTCGCAATGATGTTTGCAGATAGATAGGCGTGCGCGGAGCACTCGAGCTGGTGGATGCGCGGCAGCGTCCGATCGAGCATGCGGTAGCTCGTCTCCAGATCGTTCCGGTCGTAGTAGACAGCTATACCCAGCACGTCCGAGAGGAGTTGAAGCTGCGGCTCCTTGGAGCTCAGCGCGGTGGCGATCGGCGCGGCGCGCTCGAAGCACTCCAACGCGAGCCGAAGCTTGTTCCGATAGACGAACGATGACCCGAGTCGTTGGATCGCGAAGAAAGCCGCATACGGCGTGTTCGCAAACTTGCACCAGTATTCCGCTTCGAGTCCGCTGTTCGTCGCCCCTTCCAGATCGCCGCGGCGAAGGCGCGTGTTGCACAAGGCGAGGTTCAGCATCACCTTGGTACACGGATCGTAGTCGCCCGTGGTCTGCGTCAGCTTCTTGACCAGATCCTGCTCGTCGTAACCGGCTTCGCTGCGATCCTCGGCAAACGCCAGGAAGTACTGAGCGACGGAGAGGCGCTGCACCGCCTCCGGAGAAAAGCCCGATGCATTGACTGAAGCCTTCACGGACTCCAGGATTTTCTGCGCTTCGCGGGGACGTCCGTTCTTCGCCAGCAGGAACGAGCGGGCAATCGCTGCGTGCGGAAACTCCGGCAGCAATTGATGGGGAAGCTCGTGGAACACGCGTTCGAGAGCCGTCGCGCCGTCCCGCATGACGAGCTGGACACCATCCATGGCTTCGATCATCTCGAAAACCTTGCGCGGGTCTCTCGCCATCCGCGCGTGATGGGCTGCGGCGTCGATGTCGCCGGCCTCGAGGAACCATCGGTGCGCGCGAAGATGCAGGTCGCGGCGGCGAATCTCATCCAGTCGCGACACTTCGTGGGCGAGGCACGACCGGACGAACGGGTGCAGCGAATACCATCCTTCCGCGCCGTCTTCCGGTACGAGCGGCGCGCCGTATTCCAGCGCCTTTTTGAGAATCGCGTCGGAGTCTTGGGCATCGCGAATCTCGTCGAGCAACGCGGCGTTCGCGCGCTCGAGTGCCGCGGTGATGATCAGAACTTCCGTGACTGCTTTCGGGAGGGCGGACATGACCTCTTCGGCGACGTAGCGGATAGCCAGATCGGGCGGGGCCAGCGCCAGCGACGCGAAGCCTGCCGCGGCTCCACGCTCGTAGCTCACCCGGATCACGTGAAGGGCGGCCTGCCAGCCTTGCAGCATGCTCTCCAGTGTGTGCAAGTCGTCGGCGCTGGGTAGGTAGGCGTCCAGATATTGCGCTACTTCGCTGGTGGTGAAACGGAGGTCTTCCATTCCGAGACGCTGCGCATCCCCATTGATAAGGAGCTTGCTGAGCGACCAGCGAACCGGTGCACGACTCGCGACCACCACGTTCAGTTCGGACGGCAGGTTGTTCATCAGCGCGCCGAAGAACTCATCCAGTTCCTCGGTCGCATCGATGGGATAGTCGTCCACCAGGATGAGACAGCGCTCCGCCACGCCGTTCCACGACATGCCTTCGATGCTGATTCCCATGGAGCGAAGCGCAGCGTTCATCTGCCTGCTGACGCTTTCCGGATCCTGCGCGCTCAGGGTGATGCGCGCGACCTGCAATCCCTTCTGCGTCGCGCGCTGATACCACTGCCACAGCGTGGCGGTCTTGCCGTAGCCTGCGGGTGCTTCGAGCACCGTAACAGTGTGAGCGAGCACACCGCCCAGCTGACCTTCGAGGTGCGGGCGGGGCAGGAGGTCGAACCGAAACGGCGACGGCTGGTTTTCCTGACGCGCAGTCGCCATCACGCCGACCGGTATCGTGCGATGCATTTCGGGAGTCCGTCCACCGTCGACTAGCGGCGGCTCCGGATCCTCGTCTGTCGAAAGCCACCCCCAATCCATCGCGTTCATTTGATGAATACTCCTGCGCGATTCCCTGTGGTCGCCGTCCGAAAATCGAAGTGCTTTGAGTCTATGTCAGCGGCGCTTCGCTCGGATCACTATGTCCTCGCCCTCGTATTCCGCCTTAAGGTCGGGCTCGCGCGAGAGCAGGTCGGCAAGGGCGTCGGGATCGTTGGCATTGAAGATTCCGTCTAGACGGTGCGCCGCACCATCAACTCCCTCCAGTCGCAGCTGCGAGGTTCGATTCTGGCGGTTGAACGCTTCCACAATTTCCGACAAGGGCGCGTTCTGAAAGACGAGACGATTCATCTGCCACGCGATGGCGTTGGAGACCACCGCATCCGGGTGCGGGTCGAACGATCCGTCGACGCGGATATCGACCTCCTGTCCCGCCTCCATCATCATTTCTTGCGAGGCGGACTTGATCTGCACACGGCCCTCCAGCAGCGACACCCTCGTGTCGCCGTTCGGCAGGCCAAGCACGTTGAACTTCGTGCCAAGCGCCGTAACGATGCCGGCACGCGTGTGCACGCGGAACGGCCGCGACGTGTCGTGAGCGACTTCGAACGTTGCCTCGCCCTGGACCAGATGGATCTCGCGCGCGGACTTCTCGAACATCACGTCGATCTGAGAACCGGCGTTCATCGTCACGGTCGACTGATCCGCCAGCTGCACCACGCGGTGCTCGCCAATCGCCGTGGTGAACTCCTGCGTGGAGGCAGAAGAGCTCCACATCCATGAAGCGAAGACGGCGAGTACTGCCCACGAAGCCGCCATCGCTGCAACCTTCCAGTTGCGCCACGCCGGAACGCGACGCGACTTCGCTGCATCGGTCCGCGAAGGCAGGGGAACAACCGTGGACGACACGCGTTGCAGCAGCGTATCGACATCGTGCTGGTGGCTTCGATCGATTCCGCCGAGCGCAAATTCAACTTCCGCGATTTCGAGAAATTCCTGGACGTGCAGCTTCGAGGCACTCAGCCAGGCTTCCAGCTCGTGCAGCTGCTCCGCCGTGGCGGTGGGCAGCACCTCGAACCACTCCGACGCCCGCAGGGCCAGCAACTCGTCCATTTTTCGCTGCACTACCATGTGTGATCCGCTCAACTTTCCCGTTGTTTCAAAATATTCTTCAGCTTGGCGCGCGCTTCGCAGACGTACACGCGGATGCTCGCTTCGCTGATTCCCATCCGGGCCGCGGCCTCCCGGCCCGACAGTCCGTCGCGCTTGGTCAGCAGGATGGCCAACCGATGGCCCTCCGGCAGTTGCTCCAGCGCCTGCGTCAACTCGTCCTGCAGGGCGATATTCTCGGAGTCGCCCGCGCGCTCCCCGGCCAGGGTTTCACCGACCCGGCTGGAGACTTCCGAGTCGTACGTGACCACGTCTCGCTGCTGCGCGAGCCAGGCTTCAGCCACCACATTCGAGGCGATTCCGAAAAGATAGGCGTGCGGGTTGCGCGCCCGGGCCTGCCAATCCCCGCGGATGAATCGCTCGAATATTTCCTGCGTCAGATCCGGCACATCAGCACTGCGTTGCAGTCTCCGTTGAACATAACGATGGAGGTCCGGGGAGCAGCGACGAAAGATCTCCTCGAGGCGTGCCCGCACCGCCCCGTCCGTTTGGGAATTGACCTGCAGCTGATCCACGTTCGTGGATCCTCCTTGCCTACTACGTCTGGCCCGGCGGCCGATTTGTTAACTTCAGAAATTGAATTGCGCGTTGATGCCCACGTAGCGGTGCACGTCCCGCGGGACCCAGCGGACGGTCCCGGTTATATCGCCCTGGGCACGATAGGACGAGTAGTCTTTGTCGAGAGCATTCTTGACCACAAACCACCCGGACCAACGATCCACCGCATCGCTCAACCCCAGCGAGAGGTCCCAGATGCCGTAGGTGGGTTGGGTCAGGTCGGGGGTGTCCTGGAACTGGAAGTGCGTGAGGGATTGCCATCGATACGCGACATTCGCGTCGAAGCTCAGCGTGGGCGTCAGGGGATGCCGGTAACCCAGTGCGGAATTCACTCTCCATTTTGGCGCGAAGGGCAGCATGTTGCCGTTGAAGCTGCATCCGATCAGCGGCGGAGTGCAGGGGACGGCGCGAACGCGGGCGTCGTTGTACTGACCGGCGAGACTGTAAGTCAGCCGCGAGGTGACTGCTGCCTCGAGACTCAGCTCGAAGCCACGGCTGACCGCTGAACCCGCGTTCACCAGGTTCGTCACGCGGGTGCCATTGATGAACTGCGTCAAGTTGGCCTGATAGCCCGAGATCTCGGTGTCGAAGGCCGCGGCGTCGAGCCGGACGCGGCGACTCCAGAGCGAAGTTTTCACGCCTAACTCGTAGGCGTCGGATCTCTCCGGGTCGACAGGGATCGTGTTGAAATCGCGCATGTTGAAGAAGACGTTGTAGGCCGGCCCCTTGTAGCCGCGCGACACCGTGGCGTAGGCCATGATATCCGGCGTCAGACTCCACTGCAGACCCGTGCGACCCGCCCATCCTTGCGCGGTGTCGCTGCCGCTCGCGGCGAAGTCCGGTGACACGGCGGGCAGGAAGTTCAAGAGCACGGTGGCGACGCGGTCGGTGTGAAAGCTCTGCCGATCCCATATCTGGCGATATCCCAGGAACGCATGCAGATCGGGCGTGAGGTTGAAGTTCATCTCGCCGAAAGCGGCGAAGTTCCTGCTCGCCGCGCCGAAATGGTTGACGCCGGAACCGAATGGCAATGGGACGTCCGGTGCCGAGTACCCATTGACTGCGCGCGTGTAGCGTTCGCGGCTATCCGTACTCAGGAAATAGAGGCCCGCGACGAAGTCGAAATAGCGGTTCCGGGGAGAGATGAGCCTCAGTTCCTGAGAAGTCTGGGTGAATTCCACTCGTCCAAAGTCCACGTATCGCCCGGTAGCCGGATCGGGAGCAAGCTGGTCGTAGTCGTAGTCGTTCAGCCTGTTGTGCCATTCACGCCAGGCGCTGATGGAGATCAACTGATAGCCAGCGCCAACTTGCCAGTCCGCCTGTAGTGAGGCTCCGCCGTTGCGATCGACGGTCTCGTTGGACGAATCGTTGCTGATGGCGGTGTTGGTTGCGGAAGGGTTCACGCCCTGCGCGGCGAGCACGGCGGCGAAGTAGGGAACTGGCAAGAACTCATTCCGGTTGCACGGGTTGGGTTTCGGAGGATCGATCAGATACCGAGGGCAGTAGCTGAACTGGCCGCTGCTCGTGAAGGCACCTCCCGGCACGTCTTCCGTGGAGCGGACGAAATCGGCCGAGAAGGTGAGCTTCAACACTTCCGTGGGCGTCGCGACTAGTTTGGCGCGCACGCCGTCGTGGTGATAGCCGTTGACTTCGTGGCCGTTGTACAGGTTCACCATGTTCCCGTCGTAGCCACTGGAGAACGCCGCGATCCGCGCGGAAACCGTCTGCGACAGCGGTCCGGAAACGCCGCCGCTCACGCGGTACTCGTTCCCCTGATAGTAAGCGAGCTGTGCGAATCCACTCAGGTACGGCGTTGGATCGTGCGTCGTGATGTTCAGCACGCCTGCCGATGCGTTCTTCCCGAACAGCGTGCCCTGAGGTCCGTTCAGCACTTCGATCTGATCGAGATCCAGGAAATCGGCCATTGCCTGACCAGAGCGCGACATCACGACCCCATCGATCACGGTGGCGACGGACGGCTCGGTACTTTGTGAGGTGCTGATCGTGCCGATGCCACGAATGAAGACCGTGCGATCTTTCTGCGTGGGGTTGGGGCGAAACTGGAGCGACGGGATGTGAGAGGCGATGTCCTCCATGTCGTTGAGATTTTTCGCAGCGAGCTCCTCGCCTTGGATCACCGAGATCGCGATCGGAACGCTCTTGCGAAATTCAGGGCGGCGTCGCGCAGTGACCGTGATTTCCTCGGTGACGCTTTGCCCGGCGGTCGCGTCAACGACCGTGCGCGCCGATTGACCGATCTGCGCCGGCGGCGCGGCGACGATGCGCGCGAGATCAGGCCGCACGAGCTCGAAGGTCAGGCCTGAACTGTGAAGCAGACGGGTCAACGCCGTGCCCACCTCCATGTCGCCCTCGAGCGCGCTCACATCCTTATCCGCGACCAGCGCGTGATTGAAGGCAATGGAAATGTTGGCTTGTTGGCCGAGTTGCAGCAGCGCGGAAGAGAGCGGCTGTGCGGTAATTGCGAATCGGACGCGCGCTTCTTGGCCGAACGCCGCGGACACGAACGTCAGCAAGCCCAGCGTGCTGGTGATCCATCTCACGGTCCGCCGGAAGCACGGGCGGCCACGGGCTGGTGCGGCCATCCCCATCTACTCGTCCTGTTCGCGTGGCTTAAATCAGGGCGGGCTGATATTACGCGCAAACTCCGGATGGCCACGGGTAAATGCGGTAACGCGAAC
>DATHJZ010000266.1:0-16757 GCA_035286365.1 Steroidobacteraceae bacterium
GGCACCGGCGCCGTCAGCAGCATTTCCAGCGAGCCGCGTTCGCGTTCGCCGGCGGTGGCGTCGATGGCGAGATACAGGCCGCCAAACAACATCGCCAGCAGCACGATGTAAGAGAGCATGTTCAGGACGAGCACCGAACGGCTCGACGGCGTGGATACGTCGATCTCCTGCACGGAGATCGGCAGCACCGACAGCGGCTCGATGCCGCGCGCCAGGAAGCGCAACTGCGCGATCTCGATGCCGTACTGCGAGATCAGCGCACGCACGCGGCCGACCCCACGTCGATCGAAACCGCGCGAGCCGTCGGAATAGAGAATCACCGGCGCCGGCTCGCCCGCCTGCAGCCGCGTGCCGAAATCTTCGGGAATATCCAGGATGATCTTGTGCTTCTGTGTCGCCACTGCTTCGCGCATCGCGGTTTCGCTGAGCTCGACCGGCTCGATGTCGACACCGCGGGCGCGCAGATGCGCGAGCAGGTTCGGCGCACGCTCGGCGTGAGTCACCGCCACCAGGATGTTCTCGTCCGACTGCTCCTCGGCATGCGAAATGCCGAACTGCACCACTGCCGCGACCAGGATGGGCCCGAACAAGGGTCCGAACACTAGCGCGGACATCAACGTGCGCCGGTCGCGCAGGTTCTCGCGAAATTCCTTGCGGAACACTGCCCACACGCCACGCAGCTTCACTTGCCGGCCTCGTCGCCCGTGCCCATCAGGTGCACGAACGCATCTTCGAGCTGGGCGTTCCCGGCGCGTGCGCGAATGTCCGCCAGGGCGCCCGCGGCGACCACCTGGCCACCCGCAATCACCACGACTTCATCGCACAGCTGCTCGACCTCCTGCATCACGTGACTGGAGAACAGCACGCAATGCCCGGCTTCGCGCAATTGCAGCAGCAACTTGCGCAAGCCGCGCACCGCCATCACATCGAGGCCATTCGTCGGCTCATCGAGCAGCACGTTGCGCGGGCGATGCACCAGTGCGCGGGCGAGGGCTGTCTTCAGTCGCTGGCCCTGCGAATATCCCTTGGCGTGCCGATTCGCGAACGGCTGCATCTCCAGCAGTTCGATCAACTCGCCGGCGCGCGCCTCGCGGTCGGCGCGCGACATGCCGTGCAGCTCGCCGAAGTAGGTGATGTTCTCGCGCGCGGTGAGATGGTTGTAGATGCCCGCCCCGTGCGACAGCACGCCGATCGCGCGGCGCGCGGCGAGCGGATCCGCCGTCGCGCTCACGCCGTCGATCAGTGCGTCGCCCGCGTCGGGCTTGAGCACGGTGTACAACATGCGCAGCGTGGTCGATTTGCCGGCGCCGTTCGCGCCTAACAACCCGGTGATCTGTCCGTCGCGCGCGGTAAAGCTGACGCCGCGCACCGCCGCAACGGCCCCGAACGATTTGCTCAAACCGCGGGCTTCTAACATGGCATCAGTGACATGGCTTCACGGGGCAGGCCCCGCCAGCGTGGTGAAGAAGGGCATGGGCGGAAGGTTTTCGGTGCACTTCGAATCCAGGTCTTTCGCGCTCCCCGCCTTGATGAAATTCGCGATCAGGCGGTCGACGCACGGCGCGCCGAGCTGTCCGTGCCCATGACCGGCAATGATCACGTGTTTGCTGTCGGCGAACGCGCGCTGCGCGAGCGTGGCGTAGTTGGGCGGCGTCACCGGATCGTCTGCGCCCGACAGCAGCAGCACCGCCGCGTCGCTCTTGAGCGGCGCGTGCAGATCGGCATCGACCACGCCCTTGGGCCACTCCGCGCAGGCCTCGATCAGCTGCTCCAGCTGCAGCGCGCCCATGTGAGTGGCATCCAGCGCCTTCCGATCGAGCTTCGCGGTGTCGATCAACGGCGTGTCTTCGCTGCAGGCCACGCTGTTGTGCATGCCATAGGCGAAGGCCTCTTCCAGTGATTGCGCGAATACACGGAACTGGTTGGCGAGCGGCGTGTAGTTCTGTTCGTTCACGGCGAGGTGCAGCGACAGCGGCAGCAACGCGGCCTGGTCGTCGTTGTAACTGGCAAATCGCAGTACGGCGGAGAGATGCCGCGGTGTGAAATCGAAGTTGATCGGTCGGCCCGTGGCCGCTTCGGCCACCACCACGGGCACGGGCTTCGCGGTCAGCGCGCTGCGCAGTGCGCGGTAATCGGCGTTCGGATCGACGAACGCCTTGGCACACGAGGCGTCGTTCGAGCAACGCTTGAGAATGCGCTCGAGCGCGTGCTCGGCGTCGATGGCGATCGCCGGGCCCAGGACCTGCTCGGGATTGATCACACCATCGAGGATCAGCGTGCGAGTGGATTCCGGAAACCTGCGCGCATAGTGCTGCGCGACGCGGGTGCCGTACGAACCGCCATAGATATTGATGCGTTGATAACCCAATGCCATTCGCACGGCATCCAGATCGCGCACCGCGACGCTGGTCGTGTACTGCCGCAGATCCGAGGTCTTCGACAGCTCATCGCGGCACTTGCGATTGGCGGGCCCGACCTCCACGTCCTCGAACTTCTCGAATACGTTTTCGGTGGCGTAGTCGCAGTCCAGGCGATGTGAGCGGCCGGTCCCGCGCTGGTCGAGCAGGATGATGTCGCGATCGCGGCGCACGCGGTCGAACGGCGTCGCCGACGACGTATACAGATCCACGGCCGACGTACCTGGGCCGCCCGCGATCAGGAACAGCGGATCCGGCGCCTTGTTGAGGCTGATCGCCGGCACGCGCGCGACGAATAGTTCGATCTGTCTGCCGTTGGGCTCAAGCGGATTCTCGGCGACTTTGAATGTGCCGCACTCGGCGGACAGCGCCAGCATGCGGGCGGGATGTTCCAACCGGCAGGGCGTGAGAGAAATCTTCGTGGTGCTGATTTCGCCCTGCGCAAACACGGCGAATCCCAAAAGTGCTGCCAGGGCGCAAAGTCGCTTCATGCGGCGCGCAGGATACACGAGCGCGTTCGCGAACCCGCGCGACGCGCTGCACGAATGCGGCGGGCATCAAGAGGGGCGCGCCGATCGCTCGACGCACCCCTGACATCGACGGACTAGTTTGCGGTGCTCTCAGTTCCGATCCTGGGCGTCGTGCTTCTGGCGATAGATGCGGCGCGACTGCTGGTTCGCCTCGTGCTGCAGGTGGGCGCGTTCTCCCGCGGTCACCGTGCCGTCGGACTTCGCGCGGGCTTCGGCGCGGCGCAGGTGGACCTGGCCGGCGGAGAGACGGCGCGTCTCCCGACGTGTCAGTTCGCCGTTGGCAACGCCGTTGTAGATGCGGCCAGCCTGGTGGTTTTCGCGACGGTCGAGGCGGGGCGTACCGGCGGACGCGGCGCCCGCCATCGCAATCGAGATGGCGAGGCCAAGACCTGCCAAAAGGGTCGACTTCTTCATTTGGATCTCTCCTGCAATTCGGGCCGGAAATCGGCGCTCTTGCCACTAACAACGGCTCGAGGCGGGTGGCGTTGACGTCCCCTCCGGCCTACAATGCGCGCCCTTAACTCCTTGATCGCACGGTATTTCCTTGGGCACGGCCGCAACATTTGACGTAATCGTGATTGGTGGCGGCCATGCCGGCACCGAAGCTGCGCTCGCGGCTGCGCGCATGGGCGCGCGCACGTTACTGATCACCCAGTCGATCGAAACGCTCGGCCAGATGAGCTGCAACCCGGCCATCGGCGGTATCGGCAAGGGTCACCTGGTCAGGGAGATCGACGCGCTGGGCGGCGTGATGGCGCGCGCGGCCGATGCCGCCGCGATCCAGTCGCGCACGTTGAATGCCAGCAAGGGTCCCGCAGTACGCGCTACCCGCACACAGGCCGATCGCCAGCTCTACAAGGCGTTCGTTCGCCGCGCGCTCGAGAATCAGCCGAACCTCACGCTCTTTCAGCAGGAGTGCGCTGACCTGCTGGTCGAGAACAACACCGTGCACGGCGTCGTCACGGTGACCGGAATCGAGTTTCGCGCACCGTCTGTGGTGTTGACCGTAGGCACGTTCCTGGGCGGACGCATCCACGTCGGCCTCGACAACTACGCGGGTGGCCGTGCCGGCGACCCGCCGTCCAATAATCTGGCGCAGCGCCTGCGCGCGTTGCCATTTCGCGTCGCGCGGCTCAAGACCGGCACCCCGCCGCGCATCGATGGCCGCAGCATCGACTACTCTCACCTTGCCGCGCAGCACTCGGACGAGCCGCGCCCGGTGTTCAGTTATCTCGGACGCGAGAGCGATCATCCGCGGCAGCTGCCCTGCCACATCACCGCGACCACGGAACGTACGCACGACATCATCCGCGCGGCCACCGATCGTTCGCCGATGTTCACGGGCCTGATCGAAGGCGTCGGTCCGCGCTACTGTCCGAGCGTCGAGGACAAGGTAGTCAGGTTCGCGGACAAGACCTCGCACCAGATCTTCATCGAACCCGAAGGCCTGAACACCCACGAGGTGTACCCGAACGGCATCTCGACCAGCCTGCCCTATGACGTGCAGTATGAGTTCGTGCGCACCATCAAGGGATTCGAGAATGCGCACATCACGCGTCCCGGCTACGCCATCGAATACGACTATTTCGATCCGCGCGATCTCAAGTCTTCGCTCGAGACCAAGGC
Organism: Steroidobacteraceae bacterium; assembly: GCA_035286365.1. Taxonomy (GTDB): domain Bacteria; phylum Pseudomonadota; class Gammaproteobacteria; order Steroidobacterales; family Steroidobacteraceae; genus CADEED01. The sequence goes on from DATHJZ010000266.1 coordinate 4,574, forward strand.
GCTGGCCGGCCTCTTCTTCGCGGGCCAGATCAACGGCACCACCGGCTATGAAGAAGCCGCGGCGCAGGGCCTCGTCGCGGGCATCAATGCGGCGCGCCTCGTGCGCGGCGCCGATGCATTCGTGCCGAAGCGCAGCGAAAGCTATGTCGGCGTGCTGATCGACGACCTGGTGACGCGTGGCACGCGCGAGCCGTATCGCATGTTCACCAGCCGCGCCGAACATCGCCTGCTGCTGCGCGAAGACAACGCGGATCTGCGCCTCACACCCGCGGGCCGCGACATGGGCCTCATCGACGATGAGCGCTGGTCGTTCTTCGAGGCCAAGCGTGACGGCGCTGCGCGCGAACTCGCGCGCTTCGAGAACACGCGCATCAAGGCGGTCGAAATTCCGGCGGAGTGGCGCGCGCGCGTGCTGGGCGATTCGGCGGTGCGCGACGTGGTCAGCGCCTTCGATCTGCTGCGCCGCCCGGAAGTGAGCTACAACCAGGTGATCGAGCTGATCGCCGCGCCCGCGCCGCAAACCGATCCGCGCGTCGCACCGCAGATCCGCGCGCAGCTCGAGGTCGCCGCCAAGTACTCGGGTTACATCGAGCGCCAGGAAGAAGAAATTGCGCGCCAGCGGCGCAACGAAGAAACCCGCCTGCCGACCGATCTCGACTACGCGCGCGTTGCAGGGCTGTCGAACGAAGTGCGGCAGAAACTCACGCAGATTCGCCCGTCCACGGTGGGCCAGGCAGCGCGCATCGCAGGCGTGACGCCGGCCGCGGTCTCGATCCTGCTCGTGCATCTCAAGAAAACCAGCCGCGCCGCCTGATGGCCGCCGCGCTTTCCCGCCGAATCATTCTGTTCGCATTGCCGGCCGTTGCTGCCGTCGCTCTGGCAGCTTGTGGCCATCGCGACGCGAAGAACGCGGCGGGTGAAACCCTGGTCGAGCTGCGCCGTGGCAATGGACCCGATCCCGACTCGCTCGACCCGCACAAAGCACGCGCCATGGAATCCATGGTCGTGCTGCGCGACCTGTTCGAAGGACTCACGCGTCTCGATCACGATGCGGCGCCGATCCCGGGCCAGGCCACCAGCTGGACAGTGAGCGACGATGGCCTCGTCTACACCTTCAAGCTGCGCCCGAATCTCAAGTGGTCGAACGGCGATCCGCTGGTTGCCGAGGATTTCGCAGCGGGTCTGCGTCGTCTCGTCGATCCGCTCACGGCGTCGCAGTACGCGCAGGTGGTGGATGTCATAAAGAATACGGCCGACATCATCGCGGGCCAAAAGCCGGTGTCCGAACTCGGCGTGGCCGCGCCGGATGACAGTACGGTGGTGATCACCCTCGGTACTCCCGCACCCTATCTACCTGGATTGATGGCGCATCCGTCGACCGCCCCGCTGCACCGGCCGTCGCTGGCCAGGCTCGGCGAACGCTTCACACGGCCGGGCGAGCAGGTGTCAAACGGCCCGTTCGTGCTCAAGGAGTGGCTGCAGGGCAGCTACATCCGCGCGGTGCGGAATACGCACTACTGGAACAACGCGGCGAACAAGATCGACGCGGTGAAGTTCCTGCAGATTGCCGACGAGAACGCCGAACTGCGTGCATATCGCGCAGGCGAGCTGCATTTCACGGCGGTGGTGCCGCGCGGCCAGTTCGGCTGGATCGAGCAGAACCTGGCGAAGGAGCTGCACATCTCACCGCAGCTCACCATCTACTACTACGGCTTCAATCTCGACCGCGCGTTGTTCAGGAACTTGAAGGTTCGCCGGGCGCTGTCGATGGTGATCGACCGCGAGCGGCTGGCGAGTTCCGTGCTGCGCGTGGGCGAGCTGCCGGCGTATGGCTGGGTGCCACCGGGTGTCTTCAACTACAACGCGCAGAGTTTCGACTACGCGAAAGAGCCGGTCGCCGAACGCATCATCAAGGCGCGCAAGCTGTTGGCCGAGGCTGGCTATACGCGGGAGAAACCGCTGCGTTTCGAGCTGCGTTACAACACCGGCGAAGTGCATGCCAAGGTGGCGGTGGCCGTGGCATCGATGTGGAAAGAAGCGCTCGGCGTCGAGGCGCAGCTCACCGCGGTCGAATTCAAATCGCTGTTCCAGGACGTCGATCGGCGCGAGGTGGACGTATTCCGCTTCTCCTGGGTCGGCGACTACAACGATCCGTACACTTTCCTGCAATACCTGAAGAGCGACTTCGGCATCAACCTGCCGCATTACAAGAGCGCGCCCTACGACGCGCTGCTCGCGCAGGCGTCACAACAAACCGATCTCACCCGCCGCCGCGAACTGCTCGAACAGGCGGAGCGCACGATGCTTGGCGATCAGCCATTGATCCCGCTGTACTTTTATGTGAACAAGCACCTGGTGAAGCCCGAGGTCCAGGGCTGGTACGACAACGTGATGAACGTGATGTATTCGCAGGATCTTTCGCTGGCGCCGTCGCCGTAGGCAGACGGTCTTGCGGGTTTGCGAGGCATCGTCTGACAAGGCCGCGGCCGTTGCTCCCTACACCGATCCGTAACGCCACCGACATTCAAACAACATGGCGTAAAGCGATGCTCTCCACACCCGGCAACAGACGCGCCGCGGTCCAAGGAGCTCTCGTGAGAAACATGTCCGGTTCGTTCGCAGATTCCCGCGGCGCCTTCGTGCCCACGGAGTTCCAGGAGATGGTCGACGTCGCCGATTGCGCGCTCGACGAACAACTCGAGCAGCTGCACCGGCGCTATGCCACCGCGAGCCGCGCCTCGTCGAAGGCGCGTTTCGAACTGGAATTGCTCGAAGGCCGCGAAGACGTCCCGGCGCACATGCTGGCGCAGGCCCAGCGCCAGCGCGCCGCGGCCGAGACCCGCAGCGCCCAGCTGCTGCGGGCCATAGACGCGCTCGAAGAGCGGATCGAGGAGGCCTGATGCGCCGCCCTACGATCGATGATTACCGGCGCGCGCTCTGCGCGGCGATCCAGGCACGCGTTTCCGCTTCCATCACCGACAAGGGCAACGGCCCCGTGCCGAGGATCTGGTCGTGGAACGCGCGGATGTCGAAGCGATCGCCCAGGGCCTTCTCGGCTTCGGCGCGCAGCGCCTGGATCTTGAGCTGACCTAACTTGTACGCGAGCGCCTGCCCGGGCCACGAGATGTAACGGTCGATCTCGTTGACGATGTCCTGCTCGTTCTTGCCGGTGTTCTGCCTGAAGTAGTAGATAGCCTGGTCGCGGGTCCAGTGCAGCTCGTGCATGCCGGTGTCGACTACCAGGCGCACGGCGCGCCACATGTCGTAATTCAGCTGGCCGAACTTCGAGAAGTCGTCCTGGTACAGGCCGAGCTCGTAGCCGAGCTTCTCGCTGTACAGCGCCCAACCCTCGACGTACGCGGTGTATTCCGCATTGCGGCGGAAATCCGGCAGGCCGGTGATCTCATACTGCAGCGCTATCTGCAAGTGATGGCCGGGCACGGATTCATGCGCGGTCAACGCCTCGATCTCCCACGTCGGCCGGGTTTCCGGCTTGTACAGGTTCACGTAGAAATTGCCCTTGCGCGAGCCGTCCATGGACGGCGGCTGGTAGTAGGCCGTCGTGGTAGAGGGCGCGCTGGCGGCGGGGATCGGGCGGATGCCGAAACTGTTCTTCGGCAGCTTGCCGAACAACTTCGGCAACTGCGGCTCGATGCCGCGCGCGGTCTTCGTGTACGCGGCCAGCAATTCATCCGAAGTCTTGAAATAGAAGCGCGGATCGTTGCGGATGAAGGACAGGAACTGGTCGAGCGTGCCTAAGAAATTGATGCCCTCGAGCGTCTTCTCCATCTCGGCGCGGATGCGCTTCACTTCCTCGAGGCCGAGGTTGTGAATGGCCACCGCGTTCATGTTGTCGACGGTGGTGAAGTAGCGGATGCGGTTGCGGTAGTACTCGCTGCCGGCCGGCGTCGCCCACACGCCGACGTGGTCGCCGTCGCGCGCCGCAGGTAGATAGGTGTTGCGCAGGTAGGCGTCGAGCCGCTGATACGCGGGCAGCGTCACGCTCTGTACCGCGGCCTTGCCGGCGGCCTCGAGGCGCGCCTTGTTGGCGGCGTCGATACTGGCCGGCATCTTCTTGAACGGCGCGTAGAACGCGCTCGCTTCCGGATCGGTGACCAGCTGCGCCTTGACCTGGTCGAGGACCTTCTCGACGATGACTTTGGGTTGCGTGCGGCCTTCCGTCACGCCCTGGCCGAGCAACACGATCCACTGGTCGATATAGATGCCGGACGCGTTGAGGCGCGCGATCCAGTTGTCGTAGTCCTTGACCGTGGCAAACGGTGCTACTTCGGCGAGCTCGGACAGCAGCTGCGGTCCACCAATGCTGCGGAAGGCATACGCCTCGGGTTTGAAGACCGACACGTCGATGCGGCCCTTGATCTCGCGATAGAACAGGTCGTAGTTGAGCTGCTCGGCCTTGTCGAGCTTCTCTTTGTTGATCTTGGTCAGCGCCTGCAGGCGCGGGAAATTGCGTTTGTTGCGCTTGTCGATCCCTTCGGGCGACATGTCGGGCAACTTGTCGTCATACCGGTGATCGCCGAGCTGGGTGGCGTTGAGCGGATCGTCCGCCATGTCCTCCTGCCAGACCTGGTCATAGATCTTCTGGAGCGGCGAAGCCTTGGGGGCTTTCGCGGCGAACGCGGTGCTGACGGCGAGCAACCCCACGAGGGGGACCAACAAGGCAACGTTTGTGCGGCGCATAGTGCGCCGATTCTCAGCTACCCAAGCGCTGAGCGGCAAGAGGTTCGCAGCGCACGTGCCCCATTGCGGGCCGGAAGCGCAAAAGCTGGACGTGGTCGACATGCGTATCGCTTGAAACCAGCTTCACTTTCGTATCGTTCAGGAATGCGGTGAGGAACGCGATGACCCCGTCGAAACGCTCCCGTCCGCCCGGCGTGTCCTGAACCTGGCCCACCACCTTTGCCTGCCAGTGCTGCGCGCGCGGCTCGACCTTGCGCAACTCCGCGAAGCAGCGATCGAGCAGCAACAGGTCGGTTGATAAGGTCGTGTCGGTGAGTTCGGGATCTTGCACGCGACCCGGCGGTCCCACGCGCAGATGCACCAGCGCACCCGATTCGAGCACGGCATCGTAGATACACAAGGCAAACGTCGAATCGAGCTGCGCGACCAGCACGACATCCGTAGTGACGACGTCGAAATGATCGGGCTCGACTGTGATTTCCGGAACGGGAGCTTCTGACACGGCGACCTGACCCTGGAGGCTGATTACGCCCGGCGCGCGCCCGCTTCTAGTGGCTGGCGTCTCGCTGGCTTCCCCGAGGCGCGAATCATCGCAGAGTCGGCGCATCATTCCCATGTCGCAGCGCGGCTACGTAGGTATTTGGCGTCATTGGAATTCGCGCCAGATTCGACCCTCGGCGTATGATCTGGCGCGTTCGGGCGCGGCTGGTTTCTGAGGGGAATGAACATGTTCGGATTTGGCACGACGGCGGTCTTTCTCATCGTGATCGGCATCGCCGTCCTGGTGGCGAAATCCTTTGTAATCGTTCCTCAGGGATACCAGTACACCCGGCAGAGCTGGGGCAAATTCGCCTCCACCATGGAGCCGGGACTGCACCTGCTGATCCCGGTGCGCGATGAGATCGGGCACAAGATCAGCATGATGGAACAGGTGCTGCCCGTTCCCCGCCAGGAAGTGATCACCCGCGACAACGCCATGGTGGCGATCGACGCGGTGGTCTTCTACCAGGTGCTGGATGCGCCAAAAGCGGCCTACGAAGTCGAAAATCTGCGGCTCGCCATGGTGAATCTCACCATGACCAACATCCGCACCGTCGTCGGCTCCATGGATCTGGACGAATCCCTCTCCAAGCGCGACGAAATCAACCACCGCCTGCTCAAAGTGGTCGATGAGGCAACCAGCCCGTGGGGCGTGAAGTGCACGCGCATCGAGATCAAGGACATCACGCCACCCGCCAACCTGATCGAAGCGATGGGCCGGCAGATGAAGGCCGAGCGCGAGAAGCGCGCCAACATCCTCGACGCCGAAGGTTTTCGCCAGGCCGCCATCCTCAAGGCCGAGGGCGAGAAGCAGGCCGTGGTGCTCGCAGCCGAGGGCAACAAGGAAGCCGCGTTCCGTGAGGCGGAAGCGCGCGAGCGCCTGGCGCAAGCCGAGGCACGCGCCACGCAGATGGTGTCGCAGGCAATTGCGCAGGGCGACGTGCAGGCCATCAACTATTTCGTGGCGCTCAAGTATGTCGACGCGTTGAAAGACTTCGCGATGTCGCCCAACCAGAAAGTGTTCATGATGCCGATGGAATCCGCCGGGTTGTTAGGTGCGCTGGGCGGCATCGCCGAGCTCGCCAAGGACGCGATGAGTCGCCAGCCTGGCGGCCCCGCCGCGCCGCCGCCGCGTCCGCGCGCGCCACCGCAGGTTTCGCAGACATGAGCGAGTGGTTTACGCAGCTCGAGTGGTGGCATTGGCTGGTGGCCGCCGTCCTGCTGGCCGCGCTCGAGACGTTTCTGCCGGGCGCCGTGGCCATCTGGTTTGCAGCCTCCGCTGCCGTCATCGGCCTGTTGCTGGTCGTCATTCCGATTCCCTGGCAGTGGCAGTTCATTGGCTTCGCCGTGCTCGGCGCGGTGGCCATGGTGCTGTATCGCAACTATCTCAAACGGAATCCGGTTGCCGACGAACAGCCCAATCTCAACCTGCGCGGTCATCAGTACATCGGCAGCGAGCTGGTGCTGGTCGAGGCGATCGCACAGGGTTCGGGCAAGGCCAGACTCGGCGACGGGGTGTGGAAAGTTTCCGGCCCCGAGTTGCCCGCGGGTGCGCGCGTGCGCGTCATCGGCGTGAATGGCACCATTCTCACGGTAGTGGGCGTGTGACAAGGATCGTTCGGTAGTCAGACGGCGCGCCAGCGCCGCCGGAGGTAATCATGCTTTCCGTGCAGCAGTTGCTGGATCAAAAACCCAAGGGCATCTACTCGGTGGCGCCGGAAGACGCCGTGCTCACCGCCATAAAGAAGATGGCCGAGCATCACGTCGGCGCGTTGCTGGTGATGTCGGGAGAGCGGCTGGCCGGGATCATCTCCGAGCGCGACTACGCGCGCAAAGTGGTGCTGTTGGGCCGCTCGGCCGAGGAGACACGCGTCGAGGCCATCATGACATCCAAGGTGATCACCGTGACCGCGCGCCAGGACGCGCATGACTGCATGCGGCTCATGACCGACATGCGCATACGGCACCTGCCGGTCGTGAATGGTGATCGCGTGATGGGCGTGCTGTCGATCGGCGACCTGGTCCGGGCCGTGATCGAAGAGCAGGAACGGACCATCGCGGATCTCGAGAGCTATATACGTAGCTAGAGAGTGGTGCCGGGTCGGGGTTCTCGGGGGTCGGCCCTCGGCACCGTTACTTGCGCCAGAAGCTCGGCGTGAACAGCACCAGCACGCTGAAGATTTCCAGGCGGCCGATGAGCATGGCGAGCGTGCAGATCCACGTTTGCGTGTCGGTCAGCGAGGCGAAGTTCGTCGACGGCCCCACGGCGCCGAGGCCCGGGCCGACGTTGTTCACGGAACCCACCGCCGCCGAGAATGACGACACCAGGTCGAGGCCGGTCGCCAGCAGCGCGAAGGTCAGCACGAGAATCGTGCCGAAGTACAGGAAGATGAACGCCAGCACCGAATGCACCACGCGCTCGGGGATGGACGCGCCGCCGATGCGGATCGGAATGACGGCGCTCGGATGCACCAGTAGTTTGAGTTCGCGGCGCGCCTGCCGCACCAGCAGCAGCGTGCGGAACATCTTGATGCCGCCGCCGGTCGAGCCCGTGCTGCAGGTGATGCAGCTCAGGAACAGCAGCCACACCGGCAGGAACGCCGGCCATTTCTCGTAGTCTTCCGTGACGAATCCGGTGGTCGTCGCGATCGACACCACGTTGAAGATCGAGTGCCGGAAACCCTCGATTTCACTGGGATATGTGCCGTTGGCCCACAGCAGCGTCGACACCAGCACCACCGAACCGCCCAAAACCACCAGCACCGCCTTGCCTTCGGAATCGGTGGCGTACGGCTTGAGCGAGATGTTGCGGAATGCCAGGAAGTGGCGCGAGAAGTTGAGCGCCGCCACGACCATGATGACGATCAGCACGATCTCGATCGGGAACGAATCGAAATATCCCACGCTCACATCGTGCGTGGAAAAGCCGCCGAGGCCGATTGCCGAGAAACAGTGGCAGATCGCGTCGAACCAGGTCATGCCCGCGACGCGCAGCGCGATGATGCCGGCCGCGGTCAGCACCAGGTACGTGAACCACAGCGCCTTCGCCGTCTCGGTGATGCGTGGCGTCAGCTTCTCGTCCTTCACCGGGCCGGGCGTCTCCGCCTTGTACAGCTGCATGCCGCCGACGCCCAACAACGGCAGTACGGCGACCACCAGCACGATGATGCCGATGCCGCCGATCCAGTGCAGCAGGTGGCGCCACAGATTGATCGACTGCGGCAGATCGTCGAGATGGCTGAGAATCGTCGAGCCGGTGGTCGTGAGTCCCGACATGGCCTCGAAGTAGGCGTCGGTGAAGCTCAAGTCCGGCAGCGCCATCATGAGCGGAATCGTCGCGGAGCCCGACATCAGCACCCACGACAGCGTAACCAGCAGGAAACCATCGCGCGGCTTCAGCTCGCGGCGGAAGCGCCGGGTCGCCGTCGCGATCACCAGCCCGACGAACGCGTTGATGAGCCCGGCCGCGACGAAATCGATGACCGCGCCGTCCTGCACACCCAGCGACCAGGCGATCGGCAATAGATAGAGCAGGCCGAAAAAGGCCATCATGAGCCCGAGCAGGTGCGCGACAGCTAACAAGCTTTCGCTCCCCGTCGCTTCAACGGCCGCCCGGTCCCGAGAACAGGCGCTCGACCTGCTCGACGTGGCGCCGGTCGGAGAGGAACACGATCACGTGGTCGTCGTTCTGGATCATGGTGTCGTGATGCGCGATCAGCACCGTGTCGCCGCGCACCACGGCGCCGATGGCCGAGCCATCCGGCAGCGGAATATCGCCGACCAGCCGGCCGACCACGCGCGAGGTCTTCTCGGTGCCGTGCACCACGGCCTCCAGCGCCTCGGCCGCGCCGCGCCGCAGCGAGTGCACTCGTACCACGTCGCCGCGGCGCACGTGCGCCAGCAGCGATCCGATGGTGATGGTCTGCGGCGAAATCGCGATGTCGATGCTGCCGCTCTCCATGAGCTCGGCGTATGAAGGTTTATTGATCAAGGCCATCACTTTCCTCGCGCCGAGGCGCTTGGCCAGCATGGCGGAAAGAATGTTCGCTTCCTCCGAGTTCGTGAGCGACGCGAACACATCGCAGCTGTCGATGTTCTCCTCGATGAGCAGCTCTTCGTCCGCGGCGTCGCCGTTCAGCACGATGGTGTTGAGCAGCAGCTCCGATACGCGCCGGGCGCGCTTCGGATCGCGCTCGATGAGTTTCACCTGGTTCTGCTCCTCGAGGCTGCGCGCCAGCGCGAGACCGATGTTGCCGCCACCCGCGATCACCACGCGGCGCGCCGGCGCTTCTTCCTTGCGGATCTCGCTCATGAATTTGCGGATGTCGTCGCGCGCGGCGATGAAGAACACTTCGTCGCCTTCCTCGATGACGCTTTCGCCCGTCGCGATCATGCTGCGCCCCGCGCGGTAGATAGCCACCACGCGCGCCTCGGTGTTCGGATGATGCTCCTTGAGCTTGCTGAGCTTCTGGCTGACCAGCAGGCCGCCCTTGCGCGCGCGAATGCCCACCAGGCGCACGCGACCGTCGGCGAAGTCGAGCACCTGCAGCGCGCCCGGGTATTTGATCAATTGCGCCACGTATTCCGTGACGAGCTGTTCGGGGCTGATCCACACGTCCACCGAGAGCGCCTCGTCGGCAAACAACTTCGGGTGCTTCGTGTACTCCGACGAGCGGATGCGCGCGATCTTCGTGCGCGTGCGATACAGCGTGTACGCGACTTCGCAGGCCATCATGTTGACCTCGTCGCTCGAGGTCAGGGCGACGAGGATCTCTGCCGAAGCGCAGCCGGCGGCTTCGAGCACCGAAGGGTAGGCAGCGTTGCCGGCGACCGTGCGGATGTCGAGGCGATCCTGCAGGTCGCGCAGCACCTCTTCATTGGTGTCGACGACCGTGACCTCGTTCGCTTCCTCCCGCGACAGGTGGTATGCCGCGGTGCGCCCGACCTGGCCGGCGCCGAGTATCACGATCTTCATGGGGGCGGTATTGTATTGGTGCCGGGTGAGGAAAGTGGGGAAAACATGATTCTTTACGGTCACCCCGAGTCCGGACACACCTACAAGGTCGCACTGAGCCTGAAGCTCATCGCGCAGGCCTTCGACTATCACTGGGTCGACGTCTTCGCGCCCCGCGACCAACGCGGCCCCGAGTTCCAGCGCGTCAGCCGGTTCGGTGAGATCCCGGTGTTGGTGGACGACGGCATCAACTACGTCCAATCGAACGCCATCCTGCTGCACATCGCCGGCAAGTACGGCCGCCTGGGTGGCGAGACGCCCGAACGCCTCGCGCAGGTGCGCGAGCGGCTGTTCTGGGAAGCGAACCGCGTCGGCATGTCGCTGCCCAATCTGCGTCACTACCTGCGATTCGCGGCCGGCACTGTGCCTGCAGGTGTGCTCGACTGCCTGCGTGTGCGCATGCTTGCCGATTTTGCAGCGCTCGATCGCGATCTGACCGGGCAGCGGTTCCTGGTCGGCGCGGAAGTCACCGTCGCCGACATCTCCTGCGTCGCCTATCTACTTTACGAAGACATCGGCCTCGATCTGTCGCAATGGCCCGCGCTGCATGGCTGGATGCTGCGCATCCGCGCATTGGCCGGATGGCAGGATGCCGCCACGCTGTTGAGCGGCTGACTGACATACACCGCCCGTGCCGGGCGCGAAACTATCGCCGCCGGGCGCAGTCGCATAAGTACAGGAGGCCCGTCATGAAACACGGCCTTGTAATGAGTTTCACCTTGCTGCTGTGCGTGGCAGCCGAGGCTGCAGATGCGCCGAAACGCGATCCCGCCCAACGCGTGACGCTGCCGAAACCGGCGGCCGAGAGGCCTCAGGCGCGCCCGCCGCTCAACCTCAGGATCGGCGACATCCGCAAGTACATGACCCCGAACGAATATCTCGCGGCGATCAACCCGCCTGACGAAGAGCGGACCACCGTCGTCGTGGAAGGCGCGCGCGAGCCTTCTTTCCGGCTGGAGTCGGAATTGCCCGTGCCCGGCGGCCTGGGCTCATTGTGGTACGCCGCCAGGAACCCCGCGCAGAGCTGGCGGATTTTCCTGCCCGATGTGAATGCGCCAGCGCTGGGGCCGACGTACGACAAAGTGCCCCCGCCGATCTTCCGCTGGGGACCGTGACTACCGCTGCGCGTTGATCGAGTCCCGCAATTCCGTCGCCGCCTTGCGCGCGGCCTCGGCGAAATTGGCGCCCGAGCTCGCATACAGAATGGCGCGCGACGAACTGATCACGAGCCCGGTACCGGCTTGGGTCTTGCCCGCCGCCATCACCTTCGCCACATCGCCACCCTGCGCGCCGACGCCCGGCACGAGCAACGGCAGATCGCCCACGCGCGTGCGAATGTCTGCGAGCTCTTCCGGGTAGGTAGCCCCGACGACCAGCATGCAGTTGCCGGCGGTATTCCAGTCCTTCGCCACCGTCTCGGCCACGTGCTGAAAAAGCTTCTTTCCGCCGACATCCAGATCCTGGAAATCCTTCGCGCCCGGGTTGCTCGTGCGGCACAGGATGATCACGCCCTTGTCCTCATGCTTGAGGAAAGGCTCGACGGAGTCGTAGCCCAGATACGGATTCACCGTCACCGCGTCCGCGCCATAGCGCTCGAATGCTTCCAGTGCGTACTGCTCCGCCGTGCTGCCGATGTCTCCACGCTTGGAATCGAGAATCACCAACGCATTCGGGCAGGTCGACTTGATGTAGTCGATGGTGTGCTCGAGCTGATTCTCCGCGGCGTGCGCGGCGTAATACGCGAACTGCGGCTTGTACGCGCACACGAGATCCCGCGTGGCGTCGATGATGGCTCGATTGAACTGAAAGATGCCGCCGGGCGCATCGCGAAACTGGTCCGGAAACTTCTTCGGCTCCGGGTCGAGCCCCACGCACACCAGAGAATTCGTGGCCTTCCAAGAAGCGGCCAACTTGTCTGCAAAGCTCACC
>DATHJZ010000267.1:0-28384 GCA_035286365.1 Steroidobacteraceae bacterium
GATTCTGGGGTGAAGGGCACACGTGGCCGTTGGAACGCCATCCGTTTCCGGATTCCGCGACCGCGGAAGCCACCTTCGTACGCATGCTCGAGCAGCAGCTCGATCACTGGAAGAAAACGCCACTCGCGACGAACACGCAGCCCGACTTCAGCAAGGTTGGCAACTTCGAGCTGCTCGAGCGTACCGTGCGCAGCCACAACTGGCTGCGTACCGACACGATCTTCATCGAGAACGAGCAAATCGAGGCGCTGAGCAACCGTCCCCCGTGGACCGGCGTCACGTTGGAAGTGCCGATGTCCGATGGATCGCGCCCGAGCTTGCATCTCAACGAGGGCGTGACGCTCACTGACAACGTGATCGGTCACGTGCGCGACGTGGGCGCCTGCTATTTCTCGCTGTGGAACTGGCATCGCATTCTCGCCGAGAGACTCCACCACTATTACGAGCAATATCCCGACGCCCTGAACAGCCTCGCGCGCATCATCGGCTATCGCGTCAGGCCGTCCTGGGTCTGGACCTACGACGCTGGCGACGATGCCGGCTTGATCCTGGGACTGGTCAACGATGGAATCGCGGGAGTTCCGGGTGTACTGCGAATCAGCATTCTCGACGCAACGGGTCGCGTACTTGCCACCGGCGGACTCGATGCGGGCTACCCGCTGCCAGGCAAAGTGCGGCAGGCGAAGTTCCCGTTGCCGCGCGGAACGGATTGGAGGGGTCTGCGCGTCGCGGGTGCGATCGAGGTGAAAGGCCAGCGCTATCCGGTGCGTTGGGCGTGCAAGCAATCCCTCAATGCGGACGGAACACTGACGCTTCAGCCGACGCCGGGAATCGACTGAGAAATCCCCAAACACATCATGGCTGAAACTGCTGCTGCCTTTGGTCCCACCACCAGAATGCGGCTGCGGGTCCGAGCATCAGTACAACGTAAGCAACCCAACCCACGGCCTCGGCGCGCGAATCGAAACCGGCTTCCACGACCGGCTTCCACGGACCAACGGCGAATTTTCCACCGCTGCTGCGCATCCAGTCTCCGAAGTTCCATGCGGCGTGAATGCCGATGGGAACGGCGAGACCGTGCGTGGTCAGTGAAGCGATGCCAAACAACATCGAACCCAATCAATGCGTAGGCTATCTGCGCCGGTTGCGCGGACGGGTTGCGTTCGAGACTCGTGTGCCCGATGCCGAAAAGCGCCAACGCGTGCAATCCCACGAGCATCAGCCCGAGCGCAAATCCGAGGCCGAAGCCCGCGCCGCTGCCGGCGGTCAAATTCGCGCCGATCGATGCCAGGTCCAGGCCGTCCCAATGAACGAACACCCTGGATAACAACCACGCGCCGACACTGCACACTGCGCCTGTCAACGACACCTGCTGAAATCCGGTCAGGGGTTTCGCAATTGCAGCGGCGGAAAGCAACAGCAGCAAGCAAGCCACATAGAACAGGACAATGCGGAAGACGCTGGTCGCTCTAACTAAGGGCACGGTGTCCTCGCCGTCCGAGCGCTGCGCCGCGACCAGCCAATAACCGCAATCGTCGCCAGCGCATTGATGAGCGCCAGGGCAATCCACGCATAAATACGGTCTGTATCGGCGATTGTGCCGGCGAAGGTCGCATTAAACAGCGACGAATCGGGCGACGTCCGCAGCAGGTTGTCCTGGATGAAGTTGGTCGTGGCATGAAGCGCTACTACCAGCGGCAGCTTGTTGGTTTCGAGCATGACGACGGCAAACAGCACGCTGGCACTGCCCACCACGAGCACGCCCGCGAGCCAGGGCACGCCCCCTGAAACGTGCGCCGTAATGAAGATGGCCGTCGGCACCAGGGCGGCAGTCCAGTATCCGCCCCGTTCACGCAGTGCGCGTAAACCATAAGTGCGATAACCGACTTCCTCGGCAATTCCCATGGCGACCGTAGCACCGCAGGCCGCGACGAAATGCAGCAGGAGCACACGGGCATTCACGTCGAGCTCGAACGGAGTGAGAAACCAAACCGCTGCGAGCCATGCGCCTGCGAGCAGCGCTCCCCACGCGACGCCCCAGGCAATTGCGGCGGGGAGACCGCGTGCCGTCATGCCGAAGTCCGACCACGCCAGCAAGTCGCGCCGCAGGAAGGCGTGCGTGAGCGCCAAAACCAGCAACATTACCGCCGTCGCCTTGATGAGCCATGCATACGCGGCCGCCATCCCACGCGGAGTGAGCAGCGAGGCGATGAACGCTCCGCCAAAGGCGCAGGCGGCGATCAAGATGAAATAGACGACAGTTCGAAGCGCCGAACTCTTTCGGCGGGAGCCGTGCGCCTGACTCAATGGCATTGCCAGCTCGACCAAAGACGAATCAGATTTTTCGTGAGGATTCCGGTGTCGTCACCAGGGAGCGCGGAGCTCAACGGGCAGCAGATCCGGGTCGATTCGGCTTTCAAATCGGCATCCTTCGGGAATTGGTCCTCGACGCCGCTATTCTAGGTCGATACACGATGTCGTGCGATGCCATGGCGGCGGCAGGTCGCTAACAACGATCCGTCAACGGAAAGGGGCAAGGTAACAAGCAGCAGAAATGAGCCCGGTCCGTGAAAGGAAAGCTGCCGCGCATCCTGAATCTCGATGGCAACGCTGCGAGAGGGACAAACATGCTGAGCAGCGGTTCTAAACAGCGGAAAAACTCCCTGCGAACGCGTACTGTCGAGGGGTGAATTCAATTCGACCGCCATTGTCTGCATGTCCGTCGCCCGAAAGGGTGCGTTGTCTCGGTTCTGGAAACCACTCGAGCCGCGTCACCGCGGCCGCCTAGGAGAGGTGCTTGCCGGTTCGTTTCAGGATTCTCGCGTTGCTGTTCGGACTGAGTTTCGTCAACTATCTAGTGCGCAACAATATCTCGGTGGTGCTGCCCAGCATTCGCGCGGAGTATTCGCTGAGCGGGGAGGAACTGGGCTGGATCCTGGGAAGCTTCAATCTCGCGTACGCATTGTTTCAGATTCCCGGCGGCATGTTCGGAGACTGGTTAGGCGCCAGACGCGCACTTACGATCTGCGCCGTCGTGTGGGGTTTGCTCACGTTCATGACCGGCTTCGCCCCGCACCTCATGGTCGCATCGGCGACCGGCGCCATCGTGTCGCTGTCGGTGGCGCGGTTTCTCATGGGTGTCTCGCATGCACCCATATTTACGGTATGCGCGGCAGCCATCGCCAAATGGTTTCCACCCGGCGCGTGGGCGTTGCCCAATTCCATACTGAATACCGGCCTGACGCTGGGGCAGGCCGCAGTGGGGCCTTTGGTCACCTTGCTCATCATCAAGTTCGGCTGGCGTGAGTCCTTCTATGTGATGACGCCGCTGGCATTCGTGGCAGCTGCCTGGTGGTGGTGGTATGCGCGCGATGCGCCGGCCGAGCACCCAGGGGTGACGCCCGCAGAGCGCGCCTACATTGAAGCAGGGCGAGCGGCGCCGCGTGGCGCGCCAACTTTCGCGGAGTTTCGCTCTGTGCTGATCAACCGCAATGT
This sequence comes from Steroidobacteraceae bacterium, assembly GCA_035286365.1. Classification (GTDB taxonomy): domain Bacteria; phylum Pseudomonadota; class Gammaproteobacteria; order Steroidobacterales; family Steroidobacteraceae; genus CADEED01. Next base: position 3,496 of record DATHJZ010000267.1, read on the forward strand.
GCTGTTGCTCGCGGCCGCCTACTTCTGCATGAACTACGTGTTCTACATGTTCGCGCAGTGGTTGTTCACTTATCTGGTCGAGGAGCGCGGCTTCTCGGTGCTCGAGAGCGGACTGATGTACGCAATGCCGTTTCTGGCCGGAGCGGTGCTGGCTCTCGCCGGCGGTTTTACCTGCGATGCATTGTGCAGGCGCCTGGGTCCCACTTTGGGTTGCCGTCTGCCGGCGCTGGCGGGACTGATGCTGGTTGCCGTCTTCTTGTTAGCGGGCATCAATTCGTTCAATCACTACGTCGCGGTCGCCTATCTATCTCTGTGCTTCGGTTTCACGCAGTTCACCGAGGGCGCCTTCTGGGCGGCAGCCACTTATGCCTCGGGTTCACACACCGCAACGGCCACCGGCGTCATGAATACCGGCGGCAATCTCGCCGGCGTGCTGGCTCCGGTGGTGGGTATCATGGTGGATCGGCTGGGCTGGTTGCCGACACTCGCCAGCGGCTCGCTGTTCGCGCTGGTCGCCATAGTGTTGTGGTTTTTCGTGCGGCTGGACGGGCGGGCACGAGGAGAGAGCTATGAACGGTGACGACACGACGGTTCGCGCCGCGGACATGAAGCCGGCGCTTGCGCCGCGGTTCTATCGCAGCCAGGAGCTGTTCGAGGTCGAGCGGCAGCGCATCTTCAACACCCAATGGTTCTGTGTCGGCCGTGCGGAACAGCTCGCGAATCGCGGTGACTATCTACTTGTGTCGGTCGCGGGCGAGAATGTCATCGTCGTTCGCGCGCGCGCCGACGCACTGCGCGCGTTCTACAACGTCTGCCGGCATCGCGGCAGCCGTCTGCTGGGCGCGCCGGGAGAGCCGCAGCCAGCCGGTAGTGCAGCGGCGTGCTCCGGCCACATCGACGGCGCCATCGTCTGCCCGTATCACGCGTGGAGCTACAACCTCGACGGCGGCTTGCGCGGCGCGCCGTTCGTGCGCTTCGACGAATCGTGCCCGAAGGAAAAGTTTTCCCTGGTGCCAGTACATCTGGAAGAGTGGGGCGGTTTCATTTTTTTGAATCTCGCGGAGCGCCCCGCACAATCCTTGCGCGAACAGGTCGGTCCGGTGGCGGAGCGGCTGTCGCGATATCCGCTGGAAGAAATGCGCCGCGGCGCGCAGCTGGTCTATGACGTGCGCGCCAACTGGAAAATCCTCGTGGAAAACTACAACGAGTGCTACCACTGCGGGCCGGTGCATCCCGAGCTCTGCGCGCTCGTGCCCGCGTTTCGCCAGAATGGCGGCGCCAGTCTCGAGTGGAATGACGGCATTCCACATCGCGCGGGCGCCTGGACGTTCACCACCAGTGGAACTTCCACGCGCGCGCCATTCCCCGGCCTGTCGGAGCGTGAGAAAACGCATCACAAGGGTGAAGTCGTCTACCCCAACCTCTGGCTCAGCATGGCGGCCGAACACGTGGCGGCATTTACGTTGTGGCCGATCGAGCCGGGACTGACGCGCATTGCCTGCGACTTCCTGTTCCACCATTCGGAAACCAGCAAACCCGGTTTCGATCCAGCGGATGTCGTGCAGTTCTGGGATGTGGTGAATCGACAGGACTGGGTGCGCTGCGAATCCGTGCACGACGGCATGGGCTCGCGCGGTTTCCGTGGTGCGTTTTATTCGCCCATGGAAGATCCCAGCCTCGACATGCGCCGCTATCTCGAGAAGCACCTGGGCGAGCTCACCGGGGATCCGCGGTGAGCAGCGGCGCAGCGCGCAACGCTTACGATGTCATCGTCATCGGCGGCGGACACAACGGCCTGACTACTGCGTTTTATCTTGCGCGCGCCGGCTTGCGGACACTGGTGCTGGAGCGCCGTGACATTCTCGGCGGCTGTTGTGTCACCGAGGAGATCGACCCGGTGGTGGCGCCGGGCTGTCGAGTCTCCACCGCCTCGTACATGGCGAGCATGCTGCGGCCGGAAATAATCCGCGACCTCGACCTGCAGCGGCATGGCCTGCGCATGGTCGCGGCCGAGCCCGGCGTGCAGGCCGTGACGCCCGACGGGATGGTGTTGCCGTGGTGGACGGACGTCGCGCGCATGCGCGAGGTGCTGCGGCGGGTCGCGCCTGCGGACTGCGAACCTTTCCTCGCGCTCGAAGGCAAGCTGCGCCGCCTCGCTCGTCTGCTCGAGCCGCTGTTCATGCGCCCGCCGCCGGATTTGCACAGCGGCGGCATGAAGACGCTGCGCGAGTTGCTGGGCCTCGCATTGAAACTGCGCGGAGTGCGCGGGCCCGAGATCGCCGAGCTCGTGGCCTTTGTCACTGGGAGTCTCGGAGAATTCCTGGACCGTTCGCTCACCTCGCCGCATCTGAAATCTCTCGTGCTGGCCAACAGCCTCTACGGCAAACATGGTGGGCCTTACGATGCGGGCACCTTGTTCGGCCTGCTGTTTCATCTCCTGGGTGGCGGCGCCGAAGCCAAGCAGGGTTTCATGGGACATGTCATTGGCGGCATGGGAGCAATCACCACCGCGATGGCCGCGGCCTGCGGCTCGCAGGGAGTGGAGCTGCGAACTGGCGCCGCCGTGCAACAGGTGTGCACGCGCGCCGGTCGCGCGGTCGGCGTGCAGCTCAAGGACGGTGAAGAGATCAGCGCCGGCATCGTCGTCTCGAACGCGGATCCGAAGCACACGTTCCTGAGCCTGGTGCCCGCCGCGGTCCTCGACCCGGAGTTTGTTAGTGCCGTGCGCGGCATCAAGATGGACGGACCGTGCGCCAAGCTCAACATGGTGCTTTCGAGGGCGCCGCAACTGCGCGGGCTCGATGCGGATGCGAGCGCTCTGCAGCGCGCTTCGTTCACCATTGTGCCCTGGCTCGACGATGCGCAGCGTTGCTACGAACGATCACGGCACGGCAGCATCAGCGAAGAGCTGTGGATCGACTGCCTCGTGCCTTCACTCGTCGACTCGACCCTGGCGCCGCCTGAGCGTCACGTCATGACCTGTTTCATTCAGTACCTGCCGTATCGGCTCGCCGGCACGAGCTGGGACGCACAGCGCGATCTGGTCACCAAACAAATCCTGCGGCAGATCGAGAGCTTCGTGCCGGGACTATCCGACTCGATCGTGGCCACGCGTCTGTACACACCCGTCGACCTCGAGAGTGTGCTCGGTATTACCGAAGGCAACATTTTCCACGGCGATTTGCGCCTCGATCAGCTGTTTTTCATGCGGCCGCTGCCGGCGTATGCACGCTACGCCACCCCGGTACGCGCCTTGTATCTGTGTGGCGCGGGCACTCATCCCGGCGGAGGCGTGACCGGCGCGCCCGGGTTCAACGCCGCGCGGCGAATTCTCGGCGACCTCTCTCGTGACCGAAGCTTGCGCAAAGGGCTTGCCGCCTGAGCACAGGTTCAGCGTGTCAATTGAAGCTCAATTTTCCTTTGGGCTTGTTGCACGCGGCGGTTCGCTCGCGCACACCCCTGGTTTCATTCCACACCAATTTCTTGTCCTTATAAGGCAGTGGCGTTTCCAAGGTTTCCGTCGGGCGCGCGCCGTGCGTCCATTCTGGGGGGGGCGGATCGCCGTGAAACTGGCGAAACTGCTGGTGCCGCCTTTGAATCGTGGAAATCCGATCGCGACGAGCGCACCCACCGCCGGCACCTGCAGGATCTTGCGTTCGAGATGCAGGAACTTCAGCGCTTCGAGTGACACGCCGGGAAACTTGCCGTCGGCAGGCTGCATCCCTTGTCGGTGACAGAGATGACGGCCAGCTTTCTCAGCGCGAGTGTCGGCGGCAGTTCATCTATAGCCGGGAAGCAAGGGTACCAATGAGAGGGCGGGTCGAGCTGCGTCCCGAACTGGTCGGTAGCAAGTAGATAACCCGAAGTCTCCAGGCCCGTCTTCTCATACGTGAATGCGGAGTAGGGCGCCTTGTCGTCGAGCCGACCAGTTCCCTGCGTGAACTTCGTGGTCGGCGGAAATCCCTTCCACACCGGGGAGTCCTGGGTGAGCACATGCGACAAACAGACAAAGCGCGCGGGCGAACGTGTTGTCCCACACATTCCACAATCCTGGCGACGGAGTTGCCTGGTTTTTGGAAATCGCCGGGAGCGCAGTCGCGCCGGCGAGCGCGAAGCCGGTCAGCTTGAGCAACTTTGACGGCTCATGGCGAGTCTCTTCGGATTGAGGGCGTGCAATCTTACCTTCACCGACGAGAAGCTAGTAGGCGCAAAGTTTGGGAATGTCAGAAGCGGCTGAGTCGATGTCCGAGGCGCACCTACGCGCGATTCCAAAATTCTTGATCGGTCACAACGCCCGGGGCGGCGCGCATAATGCGATGAGACCAGGCATTCCGTAACGCATACGAAGGAGGCAGCCATGCAGCTCACAAAATTTCTAGTGCGAATTCCTGCCGCGGCCCTCGTCACCGGCCTCAGCAGCGGGTCGGCGATTGCGGCTGAAACCGGAATCCCCGAGTGCGACAAGTACTTCACGATGGTTGAACAGTGCATCGCTCAGAAGAAGATGTCCCCCGAGGATCAGCAGACCTCGCAGGCTGCGGTTGACCGGCTTCGCGCGATGGCGCCGATCGCTCGTTCGCCGCAGGGCCGTGCCGAGTTGATGAAACGCTGCGCGGCCAGTCTCGAAACGGAGCAGAAAAGCGACAAGTACGGCTGCTTCGCAGCGAAGTGATGAACCTGCGCCCGCTGCATCGTGAGCGGCGGGCAGCAGCGCTGCCCTGACAATGGTTAGAGCGGGAGCGCGAAGATGGAGAAGCGCAACGTCTCGTCGCACTACAACCCGCGGATTCGGCTCTTTCTTCCGAAATTGATCGCAGGATCGTTGGGCGTCGTCGTGACGTATGTTCTGGTACTCAGGTTCGAGCCATTGATCGGGCTCGATCGATCGCCGGTGGCAACTGCGATCCTGATCGCAACGCTGTGGATCATTCTGGTCGCCGTGAGCTATCGAAGATCATGGCGTTCGCTGAAACGGGTCGCAGTCGACGATCGTTTCCTATACGTATCGGACTATGCGAACGACCCTGGCGAAGCCGCGATTCCTTTGACAGAGATCGTGCGCGTGACCCAATGGCGCGGAAAGTCTTTCAGACCGGTGACGGTGCACCTTCGATCACCCTCAAAGTTCGGGGATCGCATCAGGTTCCAGCCGGCGGCTGCACAAGAGTCTGGCTGGGCCTGGTCCGAGAATCGGATTGTCGATGACCTCAGGGCACTGGCGTCTCAGAAGCTCAGCACGAAGGCCGCACCTCGCTCCAGCGCAACGTCGTCAGACAATGCGTCTGATGTCCGCCGCGACTTCTGACAAATCGTCGTTGAGTTGGTGGTCGCGCCCCTCGAGCTTGCGCACGAGCACGTGGGGAATGGCTAGTTTGTAGAGATCGACGTGCGCGTAGGGGCAGTGTCGACCTTGCTGCCATGGTAGAGATCGATAGGCGTTGCTCGCGGCAAGCGTGCCGCCCAGATCCTGCGATGGCTTGATAGCGTCACTCGGCCATCCGCCAGGCCCGACAAAAGGGCGCGGAAATCAGAAAAACCCCGGCAGGTTTTCGCTCGGGCGCCTGCTCAGCAGCGCGTTGATCTTGTTCCTAGAGCCCCATTCCGCCGGACACCTCGATGCGTTGCGCGTTGATCCAACGGTCTTCGTCGGAAACCAGCGCGGCGATCATGGGGCCGATGTCATCCGGCATTCCAACACGACCGAGCGCCGTCATCTGCGACACGCGCTTGTTCAGCTCGGGATTGTCCCGAACCATGCCACCGCTGAAGTCGGTCGCGATCGCCCCCGGTGCGACGGCGTTGACGGCGATGCCGCGGGGCCCGAGTTCCTTGGCCAGGTAACGCGTCAGAACCTCGACTGCTCCCTTCATGGACGCGTACGGAGCGCTACCCGGAATCGTCATCCGGGTCAGGCCCGTCGACAGGTTCACGATTCGTCCGCCATCTTTCATGAGCGGGAGAAGTTTCTGCGTCAGGAAGAACACGCCCTTGAAGTGGACGTTGTACAGAAGGTCGAGTTCGGCCTCGGTCGTCTGGTCGAACGAATTGTGGTGACCGACTCCGGCATTGTTGACTAGATAGTCGAATCGATCGGCCGCAAGCCTGCCCAGGGCTTCGCGCGCGCGCGCGACGAATGAATCGAATGCGCCGACATCGCCGGTATCGAGTTGCAGGGCGATGGCCTGCGCTCCGGCCTCGCGAACGAGTGCTTCAACCTTCTGCGCTTCCGCAAGATTCGAGCGGTAGGTGAAGATCGAATTCACGCCCCGCCTGGCAAGGCTGAGGACGGTGCTGCGTCCGAGTCCGCGACTTCCGCCGGTAACGATCGCGATGGGGTTTGAGGTGCGCATGGGAAACTCCTTTTGAGGTTGGGCTTCGACTGCGGACTAATCTATTGGGTGGGCAGGAGTAGATAAACCCAGTTCTTTAATGACGACTGTTCATGTGGTATGAACAATCAATGGGTCATTTCAACGGACGATGAACAGCCTCCAGGCGATGCAGGTCTTCCTGCGGGTCGCCGAACAGGCGAGCTTCACCCGTGCGGCGGAAAGCCTGGGGCTGCTCAAGGCAACGGTCTCCCTGGCCGTGCGGCAGCTCGAGAATTCTCTCGGCACGCGTCTCCTTCACCGCACCACGCGCAAGGTGCAAATGACGCTCGATGGCCAGCTCTATTACGAGAGATGCAAGGAGTTGTTATCCGAAGTCGAGAACGTTCAGACGATGTTCCAGCACAGCGGCGCAGCTCTTCGAGGCCGTTTGCGTGTCGATATGCCGAGCCGACTGGCGCGGGAATATGTGATTCCGCACCTCCCTAACTTCCTGCGATCCCATCCTCAGGTCGAATTCGAGTTGAGCACGACGGATCGTCTCGTCGATCCAATCCAGGAAGGCTTCGATTGTGTCTTGCGAGTCGGCGCGCCTCGGGACCCGCAGCTGATCGCTCGGCCCCTGGGACAGTTGAGATTCATCAACTGCGTCAGCGCAGACTACCTCCGCCGGCGGGGTACTCCTCGAACGCTTGACGACCTCGCGCGCCACGACCTGATCCACTATGCAACGACACTTGGGGCCAGAACTGAGGGCTTCGAGTATCCTGCGGGCGGCAAGTATCAGCATCTGCGGATGTCCGGACCGGTAGTCGTGAACTCCTCGGACGCCTATCACGCCGCATGCCTCGCGGGACTGGGATTGATCCAGGCGCCCGAACTCGGTGTACGCGAGGAGATTGCTCGCGGCGCGTTGGTCGAAGTATTGCCGCAATATCCCGCGGAGCCGATGCCGGTGTCGTTGCTGTACGCGCATCGGCGCAATTTGCCAAGGCGGGTGCGCGCGTTCATGGATTGGATTGCGGGAGTCCTGCAGCCCGTGTTCGCCGAGTGAGGACGCTCGCCACCGGAACGATCACCGTAGATTTCTGTCAGGTGTCTTATGAATGAAAACTTCAAATACATCGCAGCCGCTGTGGCGGTCGTGGGTCTGTCGATTGGCGCGGTCATCTACATCTCACTGCGCGGTAAGGCAGCGCCGCCCCCAAAGCCGGTTGCCGCAGTACCGGCGCGACCAGTGATAGCGGCGCCCGAGGAGCCGGCCATCAAGCACCCGCTCCCGGCGCCCGAGACGCAGGAGCCACTACCGTCGCTCAACGAGAGCGACCTGCCGGCACAGAACGCGCTTGCGGACCTGATCGGCAAAGAACCCGTGGAGCAATTCGTCGTCACGAAAGACCTGGTTCGGCATGTCGTGGTGACCATCGACAATCTCTCGACCGAGAAGGTGGCCGAACGGCTTCGCCCCGTAAAACCGATACCCGGCAATTTTGCGGTCCGCGGCTCGGAGGATGCGCCGGTGCTGGATCCTGCCAATTACGAGCGCTACAAACCTCTGGTGCAGTTGGTCCGTTCGACCGACACGCAGCGCCTGGTCGCGACCTACTCTCGCTACTACCCGCTATTTCAGGACGCGTACGAGAATCTCGGACATCCACCGCAGTACTTCAATGATCGCTTGATCGAAGTGATCGACCATCTGCTCGCCACACCTGACCTGCAGGGAACGATCGCACTCGAGCAGCCGGGTGTGCTGTATGTGTTTGCCGATCCGCAGCTCGAGTCGAAGTCCGCGGGTCAGAAGGCGTTGATCCGCATGGGAAGCGAGAACGCCACAGTGGTCAAAGACAAACTACGGGAGTTGCGCAGCGCGCTCGTCGCGCTGCAGCCAGGGAATTGAGCGACTCGGGTGAGGATTTCAAAACAGGTCACTCAACGTTGAGCGGGTCTGGCGACGGCGATTGCTCGCGTTCCAGTCTGGCTTCGACTTCCTTCAGTAGTTGCCGCGCCTCGTCCGTGTGCTCATCGGGGTGCGGGCTGTAAGCAAGCGGAGCCAACGTCTGCGCTGCATCGCTGTCGCGTTTGTCGGCAACCATCTGCTGAGCAACGAGCCAGCGCAGGCTATGGGACCGGCGTTCATCTTGCGACGGCGCGTTGACGGGCGGGGATGCATCGGTAAGAGTGCTGAACTAAATGAGCTCGACGATCCTGGGTGCCGATGGAAAGCCAAGGTGCAGCTGGTGCGCCGCCGCTCCCGAGTTTCCCGCCTATCACGACACAGAGTGGGGCTTCCCGGTCGCCGACGACCGGCGGCTCTTTGAAAAGTTGAGCCTCGAGGGTTTTCAGTCCGGGCTCAGCTGGCGCACCATCCTCGCAAAACGCGCTAATTTCCGCGCAGCGTTCCGCGAATTCGATTTCGACAAAATCGCGCGCTTCACTCCGCGCGATGTTGCGCGCCTCCTCAAGGACGCGGGGATCGTGCGCCATCGCGGCAAGATCGAGGCGGTGATCAACAATGCGCGCTGTGCCAGAGAAATGATAAAGCGCGAAGGTTCACTTGCCGCCTTCATCTGGCGTTACGAGCCAGACGCGAAGCCGGCCGCAAAGCCACAGTCAGCATCCATCTCGGCCGAATCGCTGGCCCTGTCGAAGGCACTCAAGAAGCTAGGCTGGAAATTCGTCGGGCCGACCACGGTGTATGCCTTCATGCAGGCGATGGGTCTGGTCAACGACCACGTGCTCGAGTGCGTGATCAGAAAGCGAGTCGCCCGGGCGCGCAAGCAATTCGACCGGCCGTAGGACTCAGAATGCGCGACGTGTAGAGGGAGCTGGCGCCTGCCGCGGTGTACATCGCTCAATGAGAAGGTGGGCACGCATGGACGGTTGTACCCATGCATGCAAGGGCTTGAGCACACGGCCCCGCGCATTTCGCCGACTGACGGCATCCCAAATGCGCTGTAGGGTGATAAGTCCCTGCTCAAATCGAGACCGCCGTCATGGCCGACACACTGGAAACTATCGAGCAAGTTCGCACCACGGCAGTGGACCTGGCAATGAAGTTCGGGCCCAAACTGCTTGCCGCCCTGCTGATTTTGGCCCTGGGCTATTTCATCGGCCGCTGGATGTCGCGCTGGCTCGAGCGCGCCCTCGGACACGTCGAGATGGAGCCGCCGGTTCGCACGTTGATCGTGCGGATCGCTCGCGCCGCGATTTCAGTGCTGTTCGTGATCATGGCGCTGCAGAATCTCGGCGTTGAGCTCCTGCCGCTGATTGCCGGACTCGGCGTCGCCGGTGCCGGGATCGCACTGGCCATGCAAGGAGTCCTCGGCAATCTCTTTGCCGGACCGACCATCATCCTCACGAAGCCGTTCCGGATCGGCGAGTACATCGAGATTGTCAGCGAGGAGGGCGCCGTGGAGAGCATCTCGTTGTTTCAGACGACGCTCACGCATCCAGACCGCTCGCGCGTCGTGATTCCAAATCGCAAGATCGTTGGTGAGATCCTGCACAACTTCGGCCAGATTCGGCAGGTCATTGTCGTAGTCGGCGTTGCATACGATACGGATCTGAATCGCGCCATCGCACTGATTCAGGAGACGCTGCGCGCGAATGGACGCATCTTGCGAGACCTGGAGCCGCTGATTGGCGTGAGCAAGCTCGCGGATTCGTCCGTGAACCTTACCGTCAAGCCTTGGGTTGCGATCAAGGACTTCGGTGTCGCGGCGGGTGAGATCAACCAGGCAATCCTCGAGATCTTCCGGGATGCCCGCATCGTCATTCCGTTTCCCCAGCGCGAGATTCGAATGATCGCCGCCGCTTGAAACGCACGTGTGAACAAAGATGCCGACCAAGGAGCCAACATGAATGAACTGCAACTAAAACAGCCTCCGGTTGCGAAGACCGGCATGCTGATCCGCAAGCCAGCCGCGGATGTGTACAGGGCATTCATCGACCCGGAAGTTACGACCAAGTTCTGGTTCACCAAGAGCAGCGGCCGGCTCGAAGCTGGCAAGCAAGTCAAATGGGAATGGGAGATGTACGGCGCCGCGACGAACGTAACGGTGAAAGAGCTCGAGCCGAACAAACGCATCGTGATCGAGTGGGACGGCTACAGCGGTCGTACCACTGTGGAATGGAAGTTTGCGTCCCTGGAGCCCGGCGCCACGTTCGTCAGCGTCGCGGAGTCGGGCTGGACCGCAGATAGCGACACGCTTGTGCAATACGTGTCCGACTCAGGTCAAGGGTTCACCTGGACGCTGGCCGGCCTGAAGGCACTGCTGGAGCACGGCATCCGCTTGAATCTCGTCGCCGATCGTTTTCCCAAAGGCCCGCAGGAACCCTATCCCGATCACTGAAGTCGGTGGCGAAACCCCAGTATCGGAAGTCGGCTCTCCATCAACTGAGTACTCTTGCGATCTCCGGCACGGGATGTGCGGTCAGATCCTTGGGTACTTCAGCAACGACGCACTGCGCGACTTCCGCACGAAACGCCGCACGCAGATCGCCAAGCATTTTTGGCGGCGCGACAACGACGAGCTCGTCGAACTCGCGCGCGTGTTCCATTTCGTACAGCGTCTCGGCAATTTCTGAGGCGAACTGCTCCTCCGCCCGGTCATGCCAGTCGGTCTCGCCGATGGCGGTTCGTGAAACGCCATCGACCCCATGAATTCGTCCCGGGCGATCGGTGCCTTGCTCGCGGGTCGGCGGATTCTCCTGCCGCAACTCGCGTTCGACAATGAACTCGAGCGCGCGTGGTGTGCCCTTGTTGCGCAGAAACAGCGCCCGCCGGCCATCACCGACCAGGACGAGGGCGTTGCTGGGAATATGTACGTGAGCCATGGCGGATCCTCCTGTTCCCACTCTATTGAATGAATTCATGCGGTATAGCGCTGGGCGCCCGAGCGGCATGTAGGAGTAGTCGCATGGTTGGCACGCAGCTCACGCGAGGGGAGGCTTCCCGGAACTCACGCGCTCACTCGCAGTCCGTTTCTGGGCGAGGTGCTCAACCAATCGGAGGTCGCTGCCATGCTATGCAAAGACATCATGAACCCGGATGTGGAATGTGTTGCGGCGCGCACCTCGGTGCGCGAAGCCGCACGCAAGATGCGCGATCGGAACGTTGGATTTCTCCCGGTCTGCGATGAATCCATGCGTGCGATCGGCGCGGTGACCGATCGCGACATCACGATCCGCATCGTCGCCAACGAACAGAAGCTGACGACGCCCGTGGAGGCGGCGATGTCGCTCGATGTGATCGCGTGCCTGCCAGAAGACGATCTGAATGTCGCACGCGAGCTCATGGCACAACATCACAAGTCGCGCATCATGTGCGTTAACCGCGAAGGCAGGCTCGAAGGAGTGATCAGCCTCTCGGACATCGCGCAGTTCGATGCTTCCGCCGGGGCGGTTACGCTGCGCCATGTCAGAGACCGCGAGGCACGCGGCACTTACCGGGCGGCGGCAAACAGCGACCGGGCTTGACGACTCGCGGGACGCGGGACGTCAGATGCCAGCTACGAGGCGCCTGACTATCCCCTGCGTCTTGTGAGTCCAGCCACGGCCGTGATGAGGGCATCCGCATCGACGGGCTTCCCGATATGGAGCTGGAACCCGTTCTGAAGTGCACTGCTGGCGTAATGCTTGTTGGCGAATGCCGTCAATGCCACCGCCGGAAGCTTTTCTGGCGTATGACCCGCATCACGCACGCTGCGGATCAGATCAAACCCATCTTCCCCGGGCATTCCCAGATCGCTGACCAATATCTGCGGAGATGCCGCCTCGAGCGCCGTTATGGCTTCACGAGCGCTTGCCACTGGAATCACGCTTGCCCCGACGTCGGCGAGCACTTTGCTTATGAAGTGCCGGCCATCGGGGTCGTCATCCACCACCAGCACGCGCAAACCGTCCAGGCGCGTCGCAGGTGCGTGCTGCGGTACCGATGCGGCCCGCAAGCTATCTACTGAGCCACCGGTTGGCACGGCATCGGGATCACAAATGCCCTGCAAGGGCAGGCAAACGGTAAATGTCGCGCCGCGCCCGATGCCTGCGGTCGTGGCAGCTACTGTTCCGCCGTGAAGCTCCACGATGTGCTTGACGATGGAAAGCCCAAGTCCCAGGCCGCCGTGATTTCGCCGCGTGCTGCTGTCGGCCTGCCGAAAGCGGTCAAAGACGTAAGGAAGCAGTTCTTCGTCGATGCCTTGCCCGTTGTCGGTGACCACAATGCGTACATCGGAATCCTGGCGATCGATCGTGATTCTTATCGTCCCGTCTTCAGGCGTGAACTTGATGGCGTTGGAGAGCAGATTCCAGATTACTTGCTGCATGCGAACGTGGTCGCATGAATAAGCGCCAATGTCCGGGCTGAACTCTGGAATGATCTCAACACTTTTTGCATCTGCGGCCGCGCGTACGACGTCGATGGCTGCCTGGGCGATGGACGCAAGGTCACAAGGCTTGGGATCTACCACCAGCTTGCCAGAGATGATTCTCGAGACCTCCAGCGCGTCATCCATGAGCTGCGCTTGTGCCCGACAATTGCGCTCGATGATCTCAATGCCCTGCTGTATCTCCGCCGGGGTGCATTGTTTTTTGCGCAGAATCGTCGCCCAACCGAGCATCGCGTTCAACGGCGTGCGCGCCTCGTGGCTGAACATGGCGAGGAAAACATCCTTGGAATGGTTAGCTGACTCCGCCTCCAATCGAGAGGCGCGCTCTTTCGCCAACAGCTTTTCACGCTCGGCTTCGAAGGTCTTGCGCTCGGTCACGTCGTAGAAACAATTGATCGCTCCGACGGCCTGGCCCTGGTCGTCCTTCAATGGCGCAATATTGACGATGACGACGACCCACGAACCATCGGGCCGTTCGATATGAACTTCCCCGTCAGTCACTCCCGGAATCCTGCCGGTCAGCACATCGCCCATCGGGCACTGCTCGTGGGGCATGTAACTTCCGTCCGGCCGGTACATCTTGAATGAGCCACAAAAACGCTCATCAGTATCCCCAACCCTTGGCCGGCGGCCCCACAGTTCCGCCGCGCGGTTGTTGTACTCCTGAATTACACCCGAGGCGTCACAGGAATAGACGGCGACTGGTGCGAGGTCAAACAACGTGCGGTAGCGTTCCTCAGCCGCCGTGCGCGACGGCCGACGCTGGGTGTCCGCGCCGCTGCCGGCAGTCGCGACAATCGCTTTCTCTCTCGCGTCTGAAATTACTGAGGACATAATTACGGCCCGAGTCTATCGAGTGGAGTCGGGCGGATTCTATGCTTCCGACTCCGGTGGTGGCAAAAGTCCAGTTCCTCGCCAACAACAAAAAGGTCAGCACGAAGGAGTACGTCGGGCAGCGCGAATGCTCTCGGCAAGAACTCGCAAATTAGGCGGAGACAACCCAGCGCAACCGAGCCCATTCGACACGCGTTTTGGTACGCCGTATGTCAGCGATGTCCTACGAACGCGCTCCCGCCGCAATTCAGAGCGCGATCATCAAGGTGCCCACGACGACGGCAACCGCGCCGGCCGCCCGTGACATCGCGCGTTGATATGGAAGCACTTTCTCGAGCAGCACGAAGGTCATCAGGCCGCCGATCCACACGAGATTCATGACGCCGAACGCAAACAGCAATGCCATGACGGCCCAGCAGCAGCCGACGCAGTAGAAGCCGTGAAGCGCGCCAAGTTTCACCGAGCCGCGAGCGCCTGACTGAAAGCCGCCGTGCCGCTGAACGAACGACATCGGTGCGCGGCACGCGGTCAGACACGCCTGTTTGACCGGCAGCCATTGATAGATTCCCGCCGCGATCAGCAGCGTACCGCCGAGGACGGCGCCGGTGCCGGCCATCATCGGAGTCACCAGGGCCTGCCACTCGAGCAGCCACTGCAGCATTGTCGCGACCGCGGAAAATGCGATCCACGCAAGCAGGTAGCCCGCCATGAACCAGCTAGCCGAAGCGAATGCTTCGCCCCGAGCGACGTGCTGGCGTGCCAGCGCGGCATACAGCAGGACCGTCGGCGCAACCGTCGGCGTCATCATGCCGATCATCATCACCGCCCACATCGCGAACATGAAGGCGAAGTGACCGGCCGACCAGGGCACGAATCCGGGAGTCATCATCGACGACATGTCGTACCCGGTAGCTAGCCACGCCGTGTACGACAGGGACAGCGTCGAGATGACGAGCAGCGCAACGATGACGAAGCCGCGATCGCGGCGCAGCGCCGCTTCAAGCACCGGCACGTATGTCAGTTGATGATGCCGTCCTGGCACAGGTGCAGCTCGGCGAACTGGCCGTAACTGTCGCTGAGCTCATAGCTGACCGGGCCGGACGTCTTGGTCCAGCCGCGGCCGATCTCGGCGACCTTGAACTCGAACCCACCGACAGGCTCGATGCGGATGCGATGCTCGGCGCCCGTCACCGGATTGACGATGGGTTCGCCGCGCTGATCGATGTAGCCAGGGACGAGCAGCTTCGCGCGACGCTTGTCGATGTCCACTTCGAACTCGATGTCCGCGAACACCGGGTCGTGAACCTTGCTGAGCATCGAAAAGAAAACCTGGAACATCGTCGCTCCGGGTTTGGTGTCCTGTCCGGACATGATGCGCAGCAGCGCGTTGCGTTGCGCATCGTTGGCGCGCCGATCGACGATCGGCACCGCTTCGCCATTGCCCATATGAATGGCGCCTGGATACTTGAAAATTCCCGCGAGCCTGAGGCCATCGAGCGGCACGTCGCCGTGGCGACCGCGCTCGATCTGGATTGCAACGACTGCCCAGCAATTGCCGTTGGTGGGTAGCGCGTTGAACTGGCACGGACAACCGTATGAACAGTTGCAGTTGGCGAACTCGCGCCCGTGGAGATTCCACTTCGTTTCACTCATGGCGGCTCCAATAGATGGCCCATGATTTTTGTAGCGGGATTTGAGCACGAAACGGCTCGTGGCGGAACCCGTCGCATCAAAACAACGATTCGGGCGGTCAACGCTCCTGAATCTGCTCGCTGGGCGGCCCCCTGTGCCACGCCTTCCCACCGGCGCCGAGAGCCTGTCCGTAGTCGAACAGCTTCTTCATGTAGATAGGATCGAACTCCCCGGGGTGCGGAATCTCAAAATCCGGCCCGATGTAGGCCAGGTTGAAGTCGGCCCCATCCTGTAGGGCGTTCCGATAGAGCAACTGCACATCGTTGATGCCCTGGACCTGCACCAGCGAGCTGATCGCCCGAGCGCCGATGGCGAGCGTGCGGCGCCGGGTGTTGTTCCAGTCGGGTTGGAGCCGTCCGTTGCGAATCACGTACGTGTGCAGCTCGCGGTCAAACGGCTTGCCGGTGATTTTCGTCAATTCATGCAGGAACTGGGATGGATAGAGGAAGACCTGGCTGATCACTCCGCCATCGACGTGCATTTCCTGAAATTTTCGGCCGTCTACCTCGACGTCGAGCATCACGGGCGAGACGACACCGGGAATACTGGCCGAAGCGATCAGGATCTTGCGAAACAGATCGAGCGCGCCGCGTGCATGGCTCGATGCAATCGCGCCCATGTTCCAAACTACCTGGCGGCCGGCGTCGAGATCAGTGGTTGCGACCTGCAGAACGCGTCCGCGCGCGTATTCGCGCGCGATCGCGGCCAGAGTGTCCGCGGTCACGTACTTCGCAACGATCCGGGAGAGCGGCTCGCTGCTGGCCATGCCGTCGCTGGCGAGTCCCATCAATGTGCTACGCCGGTCGAAAATGGCCTCGGGACGGACCGAGACCGCGACGCTGCGTACCGTTTCGTCGTACTCGGAACCGAGATATGCAAACGGCGCAATCAGGGCGCCGACGCTGGTGCCGGTAACGACTCTGAATTGCGGTCGATCGCCGTGCACGGTCCATCCCGACAGAATTCCCGCGGCGAAAGCGCCCGCGTCTCCGCCGCCGGAAATCGAGAGTGTGTATACCGGTGGCAGGCGGTCGGTGGGACTGCCGTCTTTCTCGAGAGCTGCGATCTCGCGGTTCAGGTCGTCGATCACCGCCTCCATGAACGGCCCGAGGTCGCGATCCAGCCACACGCGGGCATTGGGAATCTCCGGGATGACAGCCTTCTCGGTAAGGGCGGGAGGTACTGCGTCAAGGCGCGTGAGCGAGCCGCAAGCTTGCAACGTCGCGAACGCCGCCAGAGTGAAGATGAGTCGTGCACGCATCGAAAGCTCCTAGGCCTTGAGTTGCGCAATGAACGCCCGACCCGCCGGGCCGGGTGGCGAGTCCTTCCGAAAAACCGCCTTCATTGGCATCGCCGGGCTTCGCGCCACATCTTCGACGCGGATCTTGACCAGTGCATTTGCATCGAGGTCTGCACTCACCATGTGCAGCGGCATGTGTCCCCAGCCGAGGCCGGCGCGCAGGAATGCATGCTTGGCGCCTAGGTCCGCGAGACGCCAGGTGAGCGGCGACTGCACGGAGTAGTCGCGGCCCTCGGTAAGCGCCGTCCGGTCGGTCAATACCAGCTGCACGTGTTTTTCGATCGCCGACTTCGCGATGGTGCCGCGCACCGCCGCCAATGAATGAGCCGGGCTAACTACCGTAACGAAAGGAACGTCGAGCAGCGGCTCGGCGTGCATTTCTTCGGGAACGAGGGGCAGTGAGCCGATCACACCGATGCTGCAGCTTCGCTCCAGCACCGGCTTGATGACGCCGCCCAGCGCCTCCACGTACAGCCGCAGCGAGGTGTGCGGAAACTTCTTGCGGCTGTGACTTGCGGCCCTGGTTATCGCATCCATGGGATACATCACATCGATGGCGATCGCGAGTTCAGGCTCGAGGCCCTCGCGCATCGCGCGCGCCCGCGCCTTGAAGCCGTCGATCGTATTCGCAATCGACCGTGCATCGATGAGCAGGCTGCGTCCTTCCTCGGTGAGCCTGGGATAGCGCGCCGAGCGATCGAACAATTTCACCCCGAGCTGCGCTTCGAGATTCGCGAGCGTCTGACTCACCACCGACTGCGCGCGCCGCAACTTGCGGCCCGCGGCTGAAAAACTGCCTTCGTCGACCGCCGCGATGAAGGTCCGAAACTGATCGAGCGTTACGCCGTCGAGCATGATGTATCGTCTCAGACGATGGATTTCATCGAAATATATAGGCTTCCGAGATGGCGGGCGAGTCCTTATTGTGCTGTCACGTCACCGGAATTGGAGATAACCATGAGCCACACAGCAACCATTGAACGCAGCCGGGCGCCGACGGCCGAAATCGTGCCCGAGCCGATCGTTCCCGCAACCGCGCGCCAGATTGTGCTTCGCACCAGCGGGCGGAGTCACGGCTCGATCACGCGTCTCGTCAGCCCGTCAGACGTCGGCGAGCTGATCAAGCCCTTTGTATTCCTGGATCACGCGGAAGCGAAATACACCGGGCGGCCACTGTTCGGCATTCACCCTCACTCGGGCATCGCCACATTGACCGTGGTCCTGCAGGGCGGACTTGCCTACGAGGACACCACGGGTAAAACCGGGCAGGTGACCGAAGGCGGTCTCGAGTGGATGAAGGCCGGCAATGGCGTCTGGCATGACGGCGGTCCGCTCGAAGGCGCACCGCTGCGCGGTTTCCAGTTGTGGGTGGCGCTGCCCGCCGCGGAGGAAAACTCGGCGCCCGTGAGCCAGTACGTTCCGGCAGAAGCCGTCGAGCAAGTCGGCCCGGTGCGCGTCGTGCTCGGGCAGTACGGCGGTGCGCGCAGCGCGATCCGCGCGCCCGGGGGGATCAACTATTTTCACGTGCGCCTCAAGGACGGCCAGCGCTGGCGCTACCAGCCGCCGCGCGGACACAACGTGGCGTGGCTGGCGGTAGATAGGGGAAGCCTGCTGGCTCCCGAAGAAATCGGCGCCGGGCAGCTCGCCGTGTTTGCGGAGGGCGAGGATGTCATCGACGTGCGCGCGCAAGGCGACACCTCGTTCGTCCTCGGCAGCGCGATCAAACATCCCCATCCGCTGGTGTTGGGTTACTACTCGGTCCACACCAGCGAGGAAGCGCTCGCGCAGGGCGAAGCGGAAATCTCGCGCATTGGCGGGCAGCTGCGCGCGCAGGGCCGACTCTGAATCATCGTCTCTGAATCGTCATCACTCAATCAACCACAGGAATCTTGTCATGAATACTGCTACTTACGATCGAACCGCGGTGGGGCCCACCAACACCGTCCAGAATTTCGCCGAGCTCGGTGGCCGCGTGCTGCTCGCCTCGCTGTTTCTGCTTTCCGGCGTGGGAAAGATCGCTGGATACACCGCCACTGCCGGCTACATGGCGTCGGTTGGCGTACCGGGAGCGTTGCTGCCTCTGGTAATCGCCACCGAGCTGCTCGGCGCGATCGCCATCATCATCGGATGGAAGACGCGGATCGTCGCCTTCCTGCTGGCGGGCTTCACGCTGCTGAGCGCGTTCGTGTTCCACAGCAACTTTGCGAACCAGGTCGAGATGGTCATGTTCCTGAAGAATGTGTCGATCGCTGGCGGCTTGCTGCTGCTGGTCGTACATGGCGCGGGTCGCATCAGCGTGGATCGCCGCGCTGCGAAGTAAGCGCTGCGCACCTTCCCCGCCGGCGGGCTTTGCCGGCGGGGTGGTGCCACAGATGATTGTGCGTCCGGTCGCGCTCCGCCCTTGAGCACGTTTGACCTTTTCGATTTAGTTCCCCAATGCGCTCCCCCAAACGGAGTAGTCGCCGCTCCTTCGGAGTTGCGACCGCCGCTCGCTCCACTGATCGATGCAGCTACGCGCAGCGGAGACTTACTCTTCTATCGTCAACACGAATGAATTCACAGGAGCTTGCGATGAAGACGAAATGGAAAATGACAGGCGTGGCCGCGCTCGGCGCGTTGGCACTCTATGCCGTGCCGGCCAGTGCTCAGGAAGCCTCACAGGAAGTGCACGTGTATGGAGGAGAGCTCTTCGGCGACAAGCTCACCGATACCGCGATCTCCGGTACCAGGCCGGAACTCGACGACGACGTGACCTACGGCGTTCGCTACGGCTACAACTTTTCGGATGCCTGGGGACTCGAGTTGTCCGTTGGCAATTCCTCGAGCTCAGTGACGAAGCTTGCGGGCGGAGACATCGATCTCGACCTCACGACAGTCGACGTCGATGCGATCTGGAATATCCAGCAGGGATCCAAGTTCGTTCCTTACCTGGTCGGTGGGGCGGGGTACGCCCGGGCGAATCTCGATCGGCCGATTATCGGGGCCGTGAATGGCCAGCCAGTCAGGATCGATGACGACAGCAGCTTCACGTTGAACGCTGGCATCGGAGCGAAGTACTACGTCAACGACCGATTCCTGATTCGCCTCGAGGCGCGATATCGGTACCTCGATAAAGTGCTCGACAACTTCGACAATTCGCTGAACACCGTCGAAACGACCCTTGGAGTTGGCTGGCGATTCTGAGTCGGTAACGCAGGTCCGCGGCCGGGAGCAAGCGCTGTTCCCGTATCCGCGGCTGTCCGGCCGGACTCCTCGAGTGAGGTAGATCCGGCGCTTCCATTCCTTATATATAGAGTCGGTGGCCCGCCGGGACTGAGCCGGCGAGGAAGACGCGGCGGACGAGATCCGGGCGTTCGTGCACGATTTGCTGCGCCTCGAACGCGCACCGGAGGCCTCGGGAAATGTAGAAGCCTTTAATCGCGAAGCCTATGCTCTGTTCAGGGCCTGGACTAGTGAACGGCGGGGCATTCTCGATGAAAATCCGACACTCAGGTCTCCGGCAGCCTTTGGCGATCGCCTTCATGATTTCAGTTCCCCAGCTGCCGCTCACTTCGCACGCCGCGCCGGCGAGCGCCGAGGTGCTCTATCCCCCATACGCCAGGGAAGAGCAGAAAACTCCGCATCGCGTTACTGCCGCCACTCCGAATGCGGATGCGAAGCTCCGAACCTACACGCTCACCTCATCCATTGAACAGCGAGACAACGCAGCCTCTTCACGGACTTTCTCCGAGCTCGCGGATCGACCGAAAGTGCGCTCGGGTTCGCTGCTCTTCGATGCACTGTTTGCGATGGCCATGGACGATGCGCGGCTGGCGAGCGTCAACGAAATCCGCGATGACGCCTACGCGGGAGGAAAGCCCATTCCGTGCAGTTGTTTTGAGACCGGGGAGAAATGGACTTACGTGTGGACGCGCGACCTTGCTTACGCCGCGGATCTGGGCCTGGCGGCACTCGACCCCGAGCGCGTCGTCGATGGACTTCTGTTCAAGACCAGCGCGTTTCGGGCGGGCGTCGAGGTGCCGGCGACGTTACCGCCTGGTTCGACGCAAATCGTTCAGGACACCGGCTCCGGTGGTAGTTGGCCGGTGAGCACCGATCGGGTCGCCTGGACGCTGGGCGCGGAAGCCGCGCTCGCGAACCTCAAACCAGCGCTGCGCGCGACGTTTGCTGCGCAAACCTACGCGGCGCTCATTGGCACGATCGAGGCGGATCGCGAGGCTGCATTCGATTCCCGCGACGGACTCTACAATGGCGAGCAGTCGTTTCTCGATTGGCGCACCCAAACATATGCACCCTGGATCGTCGATCACCTGAGCTATCTGGCCCAATCGAAAGCGCTTTCCACCAACGTGGACCACTTCCGCACCCTGCGCCTGGCACAGCAGTTAGCCAGGGAGAAGGGCGAGACCGCGCGCGCACAACGCTATGGAGGCTGGGCCGAGGCACTCAAGACGCGCATCAACGAGCGATTCTGGATCGAAGACAAGAAGCTCTACGCGAGCCTGACGACCGCGGACCGAAATCCGGTCCCGATCTACAAGTTCGACATGCTGGGAACGGCCCTTGCGATCATCTCGGGTGTCGCACCGGCGAATCGTGCGCGTGACGCCCTGGCTCACTATCCGCACGCGCCTTTTGGCGTCCCTGTCTACTTTCCGCAGCAGCCGGATGAATTCGTGTATCACAACCGCGCGATCTGGCCGTTCGTGAGTGCCTATGCGCTGCGTGCCGCGGCGCAGACGAACAACGCCGCGGTCGCCTCCCATGCCGTGAACTCCATCATGCGTGCCGCGGCGCTCAATCTCTCCAACATGGAGAACCTCGAGTGGCTGACCGCTCGCGCCCAGTACGACGACGGTCCAAACATCAACTCGCGGCGCCAGCTCTGGTCGATCGGCGCCTTTGCCGGCATGGTGAGCGAGAGCATCTTTGGGCTGCACATCCAGAATGACGGCATTCGGTTGGAACCTTTTTTGACGAGTGGCATTCGGCGCGCGCTCGGAACCGGGGACCGCGCGCTGCTGAGCGCGGTGAGCTATCAAGGCAAGACATTGAACGTCACCTTGAATCTCCCGCCCGCAAGCGACGCCGAAGGGTTCTACGTAGTTAGATCGGTCACGCTGAACGGCGCCACGATCCGCGGCCGCATTACACCGGCGCTTCTCACGAATGCGAGCAATGAGATCGTGGTGAGCTTTGACCCTGCGCTGAAGGCGGACAACCGCATCACGCGCATCGCCGAGATCGACAGCCGCAGCCACACCGATCCGCGCGAGTTCTCCCCGCGCACGCCGCTTGCGACCGTTACGGAATCAGGCGGTCGCGCACGGCTCGAGATCGCGATCGATCAGCAAGGAATCCCTGACGCCGTCACCTTCAATATCTATCGCGACGGCGTCCAGAAAGCGGCGGCCATTAGCGGAAGGTCCTGGACGGACAGCGAACCGAATCCGACGCTCGCCACCCGCTGCTACTCGGTGGAAGCCGTGTATGTGAAGAGTGGTCACCGTTCGCATCACTCACGTCCCGTCTGCCGGCCAGGCGCAGCTCGCCTCGAGATCGAAGCCAGCAAGGCGCCCACCCGGGTTCCCTTTACCGTCGATCGCGACGGGCAGTACTCGATTCGCTTTATCTACGACAACCATGAGTATGCGGAGAACACCGGCGTCACAAATGCGGTGAAGCGCGTGCGCGTCCTCGACTCCTCGGGAACGATGCTCGGACAAGGCGTCATCCAGATGCCGCACATTCGCCCGCTCGAGGGCAAACATCCGCTGCGCGAGTCGACGTATGCACTCTTCAAACTCAAGCCCGGCGCCTATGTGCTCGAAGTTTCGGATTTCCTCAACATGAGCTATTTGAAATCCAACGAGCGCTACACGTATGCGGGCGGCCTGGGTGGTCCCGTCAATCGAGCGACGATGGCTCGCATTGAAATCGATCTCGTCGAAAACGCCTCCCTGACGGAAAAGTGAAACATCGAGTGTCACCAATCAGCGGCTCTTGGCTTCGCACCTGCATCGGTCTGTCAGTTGTTGTGTGGCAAATGCACAGCTCGAACATTCATGCGGCCGATGCGCCGCCTGGTTCGCGGGCGAGCGATCCGGCGGTGTTCGCGAAGATCGATGAAATATTCACGGACTACGCGCTCGACTCGCACGTTCCTGGTGTCGTCTACGGAATCGTTGCCGATGGCCGGCTCGTCTACGTCCGCGGTCTCGGAGTCCAGGACCTCGAATCGAAGCGGCCAGTGACCGCCGATACATTGTTTCGCATCGCTTCGATGACGAAGGCGTTCACCGCGCTGACGGTCTTGAAGTTGCGTGACGAAAAGAAGCTGCAGCTCGACGCGCTTGCGGAAACTTATGTGCCGGAACTTCGCGGCTGGAAATATCCGACCCAGGACTCGCCGCGCATTCGCGTGCGCGACCTGCTGAACCACACCGCGGGGTTCGTCACCGACGATCCGTGGGGCGATCGGCAGACGCCGCTACCCGAAGCCGAGTTTTCACGGCTGCTGAAAGAGGGTGTGCCGTTTGCCAATCCACCTGGGACGGCGATGGAATACTCGAATCTCGGATTCGCGTTGCTAGGTCGAATCATCACGAATGTGTCTGGGCAGCCTTACGCGGACACCATTGCCAAGGTGCTGCTGCAACCGCTCGGCATGCAGTCATCGGGCTTCGTCGTGGATGCCGCTCCGCGCGAACGTCGAGCGCTCGGGTATCGCTGGGAAGATGATGCCTGGAGACTCGAGCCGACGATGGCGCACGGCGCGTTCGGTGCAATGGGTGGCCTTCAGACCAGCGCGAACGAGTACTCGAAATGGGTTACGTATCTGTTGTCGGGCTGGCCGCCGCGAGACGACGCTGATGCCGGACCCGTGAAGCGCGCGACCGCACGCGAGCTCGCGCAAGGCTCGAACTTTCCGCGGCTGCGGCAGCGTTTCGGACACACCGGCGCGGATGCATGCCGGCAGGCAGCGACGTACGGCATGGGAATGTGGGTCGCGGTCGATTGCGACCTTGGCCTCACGCTCAGTCACAGTGGCGGTTACCCCGGGTACGGATCACATGTACTGCTGATGCCCGATCACGGTGTCGGCGTGTTTGCGTTTGCGAACCGCACCTATGCAGGTCCTTCTGTCGCCGTGTGGGATGCGGCAATGGCGCTGAATGAAGCGGGATTTCTCAAGAAGCGTTTGCCGCCGATCAGTGACGCTCTTGCAGATGCCTATCGCGCCGTCGCGGCTATCTACCAGCAGGGCGATGTCGCCGCAGGCGGCGATGTTCTCGCCGTGAATTTCCTCATGGATCGCGATGCGGACAAGTGGCGCAGGGAGCTCGCGGATCTCAGGAAGAAAGTAGGGGACTGCGATACGTCCGCGCCGGTGAACCCTACCGGTGCGCTGGCAGGTGAGTTCACCTGGCGTTGTGCTCACGGGCGAGTATCAGGCAGCGTGTTGCTTGCGCCCACGCGCCCTTCCAGCATCCAGGGCATCAAACTGGAAGTGAAAGCGCCTTGATGATTGCCGATCCCTACAATCGCGTCGTCACGGAGCCCAGGGAGCGATTGTCAGGTTGATGTCGCTGTCCGGTTGGAACCCCGCCAGCACAGCGGCTGCGTGCGCATATTTCGGATCGCGGTAAGCCCAAGCCGCCCGCGAAAACAGTTCGAGCGACTGTTCGCTCGGCGCGCGTTTCGGATCGGGATACGGGAATTCCGACTCGCGGCCGACGTAGGGCAGCAGAAACTCGATCGCGACCTTGAGTCCACGCCCATCGGTAGCGGCCGAACCCCATACGTCTCTTTTTACACAACTCGCAAGATCGGCAACGCCGGCGGCGGCCTGCAAGGCGAACAGGGAGTAGTGCAGCGCGCGGGTGCGTTCGAGTTCCCGCGGCATCTTTCCGTCGCGCTCGATCTGCTGTGGGATGCGATTCTGCGCCACGCGGTCGACGGCAGCGCGCGCGATATCGATGCGGCGCGCGAACAGCGCAAATTGCGTGAGCTGGTAGTCATACCAGAGCCCGTGGTTGTTAGCCGCCGCACGCTCTTCGGTTCCCGCGGGACTGCTCAGCATCCAGTCGACGTACTCGGAGAACCATTTTTCGAGCCCCGCCTGCTCCGACCTCGTCAGTGTCTTTGAAGGAGCGAGCAACCCGATGCCTTCGACCACGCGCAACAAGCGGTAGGTGTCGAGCACCCCTTCGGCACGCCCGGGAGTGCGGCCGGGAATCCCTTGCGCAAACCTGGCGTTCGGATTCATGCGCGTCGCCGGGTCTAGAAACCATGCCCGCAGAAGCTGCGCGGCGCGCTCCGCATAGCGACGATCGTCGCTGAAGTAA
>DATHJZ010000268.1:0-18339 GCA_035286365.1 Steroidobacteraceae bacterium
GGGCGATTCCTCGATCACTTTCTGATTGCGCCGCTGCACGGAACAATCCCGCTCGCCGAGCGCGATGACGGTGCCGCGTCCGTCACCAAACAGCTGCACTTCTATGTGGCGCGCGCGCGCGACGAATTTCTCCAGGAACACGCCGGCATTGCTGAAGTTGTTGGCTGCGAGGCGCTGCACATTGGCGAAGGCCGCACTCAATTCGTCGGGCGTGTCACAGCGGCGCATGCCGATCCCACCGCCGCCCGCCGTGCTCTTGAGCATGGCGGGATAGCCGATGCACCGCGCGGCGTCGAGCGCCGCCGGCAGGTCGGCCAACAACTCCGTGCCCGGCAACAGGGGCAGGTCGCAGCGCTGCGCCAGCCCGCGCGCCGTGTGCTTGAGTCCAAACGCGCGCATCTGCGCGGGCGTCGGCCCGATGAAGGCAATGCCGGCATCCTCGCAGGCTTGCGCGAAGTCCGCGTTCTCGGCCAGAAAGCCGTACCCGGGATGAATCGCCGCGGCGCCGGTGGCGCGTGCCGCGGCCAGAATCCTGGCGCCATCGAGGTAACTTTCGCTCGCGGGCGGCGGGCCTAACAAGCACGACTCGTCTGCGAGCCGCACGTGCGCCGCCTGCTCGTCGGCCTCCGAATACACGGCGACCGAACCGATTCCCATTTTCTTGACGGTACGCAGGATGCGGCAGGCGATGGCGCCGCGATTCGCGATCAGGATTTTCTTGAACATTGCGCAGTTCCACCCTTTGTTTGGGGGCTGCGCCAGGTCGTCCCGGCGGTGACGAATGTTCCAGACGGGTCGTCCCGCCGGTGAGATCGCGCACTCACGCGCTTTCCCAGGTCATGACTCTTATCGGAGTCGGATTGTAGGCATTGCAGGGATTGTTGAGCTGCGGGCAATTGGAGATCAGCACGAGAGTGTCCATCAGCGCGCGCAACTGCACGTATCTGCCGGCCGCAGAAATGCCGTCGGCAAAACGCAGCTGGCCCTCGGGCGTTACCGGGACATTCATGAAGAAGTTGATGTTGGACGGCAGGTCACGCTTCGTGAGATCAGTGGCATGCGTGGCCAGCGCGAGCAGGAAACTGTCGCGGCAGTTGTGCATGTGACGCTTCTCGAGCGCATAGCGCACGGTGTTGCTCTCGGCCGAACACGCACCGCCCAGCGTGTCATGCCGTCCGCAGGAGTCCTCTTCGATGGTGAGCATCGGCCGGCCGCGGTTGCTCAGGAGAACCGTGCCCTGCGTGAGATAGATGCGGCGTTGCGACTGGATGGTGTTCTGCGCGCTGTAGTGCTCGGCGGTGTCGAGCGCGTTGTAGAACAGCGTGTCCACCGCCTGGTTGCCTTCGAGATCGACGATGCGAAACGACTGGCCGCGCCGGATCGTGCCCATCCACGGCTCGCCCGCCGGAACGACGGTGTCGATCGTTCCCGCATTCACGTGGGGTAGAACCGTTCGGTGTTGGTGAAGCCACGCGCGTTCTCCGGACAGCGCCGGCGGCAGACATCGTCGTTGGCGGGCGGAGCGTTCGGGCGGGCCTGCAGAGCCAGGGCAGAGGGCGTGTAAGCGGCGCGTTCATCGAGTGGATGCGGCCCTGTGTGCAACAGCACGAGCGCATCCATTTCAAAGCGCAGATCGACGTATTGGCCGGCCTTGGCGTGCCCGGCGACGAGACGCATGTTGCCCGCGTCATCGGCAACCACCTTGCTGAAGAAATTGATGTTCGCGACGAGATCGCGTTCGCCCAGGCCGTACTTGCCGAGCTCCACCAGCATGGCCTCGCGGCCGCTGACGTAGCGCGAGTTGCGCTCCTCCTGGAAGCGCGTCGCGCCGTAGCGCGCGGCGATCGACGCGGCGTCGGTCAATCCGCATAGCGGATCGTGCCAGCCGCAGCTGTCGGCGGTGATCGAGCAGAGGATGCGGCCCATGTCGGAGTAGCACACGCACCCCGTCGTGAGATGCGCGGTGTGCTGCGCCTTCAGGGTGTCGGCCATGTTGTAGCGCTCGAGCGGCTGTTCGCGGCTATAGAAGAGGGCAGCCACGTTCGCGTCGTCCGCGCGCGCCGCAAGGCGCAGGGTCGTGCCGCGACGGATGGTCGCCGACCAGTGCGCGCCGCCGATGATTTCTTCCTCCCACAACATCTTCATGTCGCAGGGCGAAGTGCAAGGCGTGTACCAACGCACCGTCTGCGCGCAGCTTCGCGGCGCTGCGATTCGGGCGCGCGCTGCCCCGCGATCGTGCGTTCCCCGGCGTTCATGCATGAGCGTGGTGCATGCGCGGCGGAATCTTGCGCGCCGTGACTCGCCCTCGTCGATCGGCGCGCGGCACATCTCTTGCAAAAACCATGGCCAGTAATGTGCGCCTAGGGTTCCGGTCGAGAAATCGACGCTGGTCCGAGAGACGCAATCCAGTGGTACGCAAGGATGCGCCGGGGATACACGGCGGGACAAAAGCCCGGGAGATGCCTGATGCACTAACAACACGGGAGAGTCTCATGCCCCTGATCCGATCTTCGATGGTGTCGGTGCGCGCTGTGTCGCGCGCGCTGCTGTTATTCGTGGCCCTGGCCGTCGCGATAGTCATGGCGCAGCCTGCCGGGGCTGCCGAGAAAACCAGCTTCAAGGTGGCCTGGAGCATCTACGTGGGCTGGATGCCCTGGGACTATGCCGGCCAGAGCGGCATCCTCAAGAAGTGGGGCGACAAGTACGGCATCAAGATCGAACTCACCCAGATCGACTACATCGAGTCGATCAACCAGTACACGGCGGGCAAGTACGACGCCTGCGTGATGACGAATATGGACATGCTGACGATCCCGTCGGCGGGCGGGGTCGATTCGACCGCGCTGATCGTCGGTGACTACTCCAACGGCAATGACGGCGTAGTGTTGAAGGGCGCGGGCAAGAAGCTCGCCGACATCAAGGGCCAGTCGATCAACCTCGTAGAACTCTCGGTCTCGCACTACCTGCTGGCGCGCGGCTTGAGCACGGTCGGCCTCGCGGAGAAGGACATCAAGGTCGTCAACACCTCGGACGCCGATATCGTGGCCGCGTTCGCCACCCCAGGCGTGACGTCGACCGTGACCTGGAAGCCACAGCTCGCCGAGGTCATGGCGATGCCGAAGACTTCGCTGGTGTTCGATTCCAGCAAGATCCCGGGCGAAATCCTCGATCTCATGGTGGTCAATACCGCCACGCTGAAGGCGAATCCCAAGCTCGGCAAGGCATTGGTCGGCGCCTGGTACGAAACGATGGCGTTGATGCAGGCGAAGGACGCGAAGACGACCGCGGCGCTCGAGCTGATGGCCAAGGCTTCCGGCACCGATCTGGCCGGCTTCAAGGGTCAGCTCGCGACCACCTACCTGTATGCGACGCCGGCCACGGCCGTGGCCGCGACGCTGAGCCCGGACCTGGTCAAGAAGATGGACCTGGTGCGCAAGTTCTCCTTCGACCACGGGTTGTTAGGCGAGGGCGCGAAGACGGTCGACGCGGTGGGCATCGAGTTCCCGGGCGGCACGACACTCGGCGACAAGGCGAACCTCAAGCTGCGCTTCGACACGACGTACATGAAGATGGCGGCGGACGGCAAGCTCTAGGTTCGTGCGCCGGCTGATCAATCAGCACCCCGGGCGGGGCGCGCGCCTCGCCCTGGGTGTGTTGCCATTCGCCGCGCTGCTCGCGGCGTATGTCGTGGCGTCTCACCTGCGGCTCGCCGAGAACCCGAACGACAAACTACTGCCGTCCCTGGGAACCATTGCCCATACCTTCCACGCCTATGCCTTCGAGCAGGACAAGCGCACGGGTCTCGTATTGTTCTGGACCGATACCTGGGCGAGCCTGCGTCGCATCGGTTTCGCACTGCTGATCAGCGCCAGCAGCGCCATGCTGCTGGCGATCACCATCGGGGTCGTGCCGCGCCTGCGCGCGCTGCTGTCGCCGGCGTTGAGCACGATTGCGATGATTCCGCCGCTGGCGGTGCTGCCGATTCTGTTCATCGTGCTGGGCCTCGAGGAGACCTCCAAGATCGCGCTGATCGTCATCGGCACGGCGCCGTGTATCGCGCG
Source organism: Steroidobacteraceae bacterium (assembly GCA_035286365.1). Classification (GTDB taxonomy): domain Bacteria; phylum Pseudomonadota; class Gammaproteobacteria; order Steroidobacterales; family Steroidobacteraceae; genus CADEED01. The sequence goes on from DATHJZ010000268.1 coordinate 4,062, forward strand.
CGACCTCGCCTTGCGGGTGGGCGAGTTGCCGAAGGAACAAATCGTCAAGGCGCAGACGCTCGGCGCGTCGACCTGGCAGGTCGCCGTGCGGGTTGTGGTGCCGCAGATGTGGCCGCGGCTGATCGATTCGCTGCGCCTGTCGATGGGTGCGACCTGGCTGTTCCTGATCGCGGCCGAGGCCATCGCCTCGACTGAAGGGTTGGGGTACCGGATCTTTCTCGTGCGGCGCTATCTCGCGATGGACGTGATCCTGCCGTACGTGTTGTGGATCACCTTGCTGGCGGTGTCCGCCGACGCGCTGCTGCGTCTGCTGCGTGCCAGGGCGTTTCGCTGGGCGGAGCCCGAGCGCTGATGGCCACGGTTTCGGTGCGCAACGTCTGGAAGGAATATGGCGCGCAGGTCGTGCTCGAGAACGTGCGTCTCGAAATCGCCGATCACGAGTTCGTGACCATTGTCGGCGCCTCGGGTTGCGGGAAGACCACTTTTCTCAAGATGCTGCTCGGCATGGAGCAGCCTTCGCGCGGCCAGATCCTCATCGACGGGGTCCCGATCAGGCCCGAGCCGGATCCGGCGCGTGGCGTCGTGTTTCAGCGTTACTCGTCGTTCCCGCACCTGACGGTGCTGGAGAACGTCATGCTGGGCCTGGAGCTCGCGGGCTCGCGTTTGTTGGGGAAGTTGTTTGGTGGCGCTCGCCGCACTGCGCGCGATGCCGCGCTCGCCACGCTGCAGTCCGTCGGACTCGCCCAGGCTTGCGATCGTTACCCCGCGCAGCTGTCGGGCGGTATGCAGCAACGCATGTCGATTGCGCAGGCCGTCATCTGCAAGCCGAAGATCCTGCTGCTCGACGAACCTTTCGGCGCGCTCGATCCGGGCGTCACCGCCGACATGCACGAACTGATCCTCAAACTGTGGGCCGAGAATCGCATGACGATCTTCATGGTGTCGCACGACATCAAGGAGAGCTTCATGCTGGGCACGCGCCTCCTGACGTTCGACAAGCTGCGCCATGACCCGCAGGCGCCGGAGGCCTACGGCGCGAGCGTCACCTACGACATGCCCCTCAATCGCCGTGCCGCGGCCCATGCGCGCGCCGCCGGCACACCGTCTTAAACTCCCGCCACGGCTGGCGGCGGCACCCCACGAACAGGTAGCCTCGCCGCATGAGCGCAACGATTGCAGTGCTGATCGGCGGGATCTTGCTGGGAATTGTCGGCGTGGTGATCTGGGTGCGCGCGACGCGCGATAAACCCGTAGTCCCCGATCCGATCGCGGCCACCACCGGCTCGAACCGCACGCTCACCGGCACCCGACCCACCGGTGGAATCGCGGCGCTCGACTGGGACGAAGCGATGCGACGCTTCGTCGCCTACGCGCTCGACGACGCGCCGCGCGAATCCCTGAGCCGCGTGCCCGATCCTGCGCATGCGCCCGTGTTCATCGCGGTCCAGCGGATTCTCGAAAAGATCGAAGCGCGGCCCGAGTACATTCCGCGCCGTCCGGCGCTCTTGCCGAAGCTGCTCGCGACCGTGAACGACAACGACGCGACCATGAACGAGATGTCGCGCATCATCGCGCAGGATCCGGCGCTGACGGGAAATCTGCTGCGCATCGCCAACAGCTCGTTCTATCGCGGCAGCGGTACGCCCATCGAAAGCATCGATCGCGCCGTGACGCAAGTGGGAGTGCAGGGGATTCGTTCGATCATCGCAACCGCCCTGCTGCAACCTCTGATGGCCGCGGGCGCAGGCGCCTTCAGCAAGTTTCCCGAGCTCGTCTGGGAACACACGTTGTACTCGGCGAGCACCGCCGAGACCCACGCGACGCAGATCGAAAATGCCGAGCCCTTCGTGTCGCAACTGATCGGCCTGCTGTACGGGCTGTCGGCGATCGTCGTGTTTCGCATCGTGCGCGATCAGTTCGCGGCGCAGCCTCAATTGAGTCCCGATCCCGGCAGCATGGCGCGCCTGCTCGAAACCTGGGTCGCCCCTACTGCGGGCCGCATCGCCGCCAGCTGGGAGCTGTCCAAACGCGTGCAATACGCACTCGAGAGTCAGACCCTGGCCGCTGAACTGCAGATGGAAAATTCACTGGGCCGCTCGCTCAAATTCGGCCGGGTGGCGGCTTCGGTCATCGTCCTGTGCCGGCTCGGGCGGATGACCGAACCCGAAGCCCGCGCCATCGTTGTCTCTGGCGAGAATCGCCGCTCGCAGGTCGAGCGGATGTGGGAGCGATTCGCCACGGCGTATCTCAAGCCCCAATAAAACCGACTTAAGGGTGGGAGAAAATGCGCCCTCGTGACACAGAGTCTTTGTGGAGACCGGAACCCTACCGGGATCCGCACATGAGAAGCAGCGGAACAAGACCCCCGTTTCCGCGCGAACAGAGCCCCGCTCACGCGGGGCTCTTTTTTTGCCGGCCGGATCTCAAGGTAAGCTTGCCGGCAGAAAAGGGGAGAGACGTTTGAACCAGGACATCCAGGGCGGTTGCATGTGCGGCGCCGTGCGCTATTCCGCCACCGCCAATCCGGCGAACAGCATGATCTGCCACTGCCAGTCCTGTCGGCGCGCGGCAGCGGCGCCCGTGATCGGGTGGCTGACGTTCGCCAAGTCCGAGTTTCGATTTACGCGCGGAACGCCGTTCGAGTATGAATCCTCACCGAAGGTGAAGCGGCGCTTCTGCGGCGCCTGCGGTTCGCCGCTGGCCTACGAGCATGTCGATACGGCGGATTTTGTCGACGTCACTACCTGCAGTCTGGATGCGCCGTGGGCGTTCCCGCCCACCCATCACTCCTGGCTGAGCGATGACATCGGCTGGGTGAAATTCGGCGATGGATTGCCCACCTTCGAGCGTTCGCGGTTTGGCGACCCTTCCTGAATTCGAAACACAGCGCCTGGTGTTGCGCCGCCTGGAATTTCCGGACGCGCCCTTCGTCGTCGAGCTGCTGAACCAGCCGTCGTTCATCAAGAACATCGGCGATCGCGGCGTGCGCTCGATTGCGGACGCGCACGATTACCTGCGCGCCGGCCCCATGGCCATGTACGACAGATTCGGATTGGGACTGCTGCACGTGGCGCGCAAGTCCGACGGCGCCGCGGTCGGCATGTGCGGGCTGCTTCAGCGCGACATCCTGCCCGACATCGATCTCGGTTACGCCTTCCTGCCCGCCTACTGGGGCGGCGGGCTCGCGTTCGAAGCGGCGCAGGCCACACTTCGCCACGGAGTGCAGAAATCAGGCCTCAAACGCGTCATTGGCGTGGTTTCGGAAGGGAATGACGCTTCGATCCGCGTACTCGAGAAGTTAGGCATGCGCTTCGAACGCATGTATCCGATGTTCCCCGACGAGCCCGAGGTGCGGCTGTATGGAGTCGACCTGTCGGCTTAAAGGCGCTTTACGCTGTCGCCGATGACCTTACCGATTTTCGCGCCGTTCTCGACGCGCAGTTCGACCGGGCGTTCGAAACGCAGCTCGCCTTCGACGACGCAGGTGGCGCAGATGCGCACCTTCACCGGATCGCCTTCATGCTTGTTCCAGCCGCTGTTGGGGCGCTTCACCACGAGGTTGCCGCGCACGCGCGCGCCCTCGGTGAGCTCGATGTTGCCGTTGACGGTCGACACGGAGCCTTCGACCTGCGCGCCCTTCAATTCGATCTCCCCGGAGACCGTGGAGACGTCGCCGCCGACGTGGGAACGCTGCGCGATCGACAACTCGCCGTTCACGGTCGATGCCTCGTGCGTGACGGTGGCGCCTTCACCGATGTCGAGTGAGCCGTTCACCGTGCTCACGGTGCCCACTTTGGCATCGCTCTCGATCTCGACTTCACCGTTGACGGTCTTCGCGGTTTCAACGGTGGCGCCGCGACCCACGTGCACCTCGCCGTTGACGGTGCTCACCGTGTCATAGGTCTGGCCGGCCGTCGCTTCGACAGAGCCGTTGACGGTCGTGAGGTTGCGTCCATCACCGGCAAAGCCAACTGCAGTTGCGGCGCAGACGATGACTCCGAAACAGGCGGTGGCAAGGGTGGCGAATTTCATGGGGACCTCGTGCGCAAGTGATCTGTGCGCTTATAGACGACGCGGAGGCCCGAGAGGTTGTAACGGCCAAGCCGGAAAAAAAGAAGCCCCGCTTTCGCGGGGCTCATTAGTCGCTTGCTTGCTTGTATGTGGAGGAGTGTTTCGCTCTTCTTGTTCTTGTCTTCTGCGGTCTTTGTCGAGCCGCTTGCCTGAAGAGAGAGCAAGCCTTGTGCCAGAGAAATCCGACAAGACAATCGTCGAGCAATCGCCGCAGCGGACGCCCGGCGCAGGCAAAGTTCGACTTTGGGCAATATGTCACGTCGATGGCAGGGGCCCTGCTGTCAAAATCTTCGACACAAGCATTGGGGTAGGGTGTGACATAACGCGCCCTCCATCTGTGAAAGTTGCTTTGAGATCAATCGGTTGCATACGAGACAGCGAGTGTAAATGAGCCCGACAGTCCGAAATTCCGTTCGCCGCCTGCGATGGGTAGCCGTCAATGCCTTGCTCGTAGTGCTGTGCGCGCCCCTGCTGGCGCGGGCGGAGGCGATCCCGCGACCGGAGGGGATTCAGTCGGACGTGAATTTCTGGATTCGCGTCTACACCGAGGTCACGACCAATGAAGGCTTTCTGCACGACGAACGCAATCTCGCGGTCGTGTACGACACCCTCAAGTTCAGTGCGGGCAGCTCGTCGCGCGACCGTCAGCGCCTGGTCGACGAGCGGCGCGACCGGCACATCGCGTCTCTTCGCCGGATTATCGCGGCGTCAGGAACGGACGGCGGACGCGACGGCCTTTCCGACGAAGACAAACGTCTGCTCTCGCTCTGGGGTCCGAACGCGAGCGCCATCATTCTCAAGGATGCGATGGCACGCATCCGCTTCCAGCTGGGCCAGGCCGATCGCTTCAAGGAGGGCCTGATCCGTTCGTCAACCTGGGAACCACACATTGCCGAGACGTTCGCGAACCAGGGCTTGCCGCCGGAGCTCGCCGTGCTGCCGCACGTCGAATCCTCGTTCAACGCGGCGGCGTATTCGAAGGTCGGTGCGGCCGGCCTGTGGCAATTCATGCGTTCGACCGGCCGGCGCTACATGCGCGTCGACGACGCGGTCGATGAACGCCTCGATCCGTACCGCTCCACCGAGGCCGCGGCCCAACTACTGGCGTACAACTACCGTGCACTCGGCAGCTGGCCGCTGGCGCTCACGGCCTACAACCATGGCGCCGCCGGCATGCGCCGTGCCCGGGATACGGTCGGCAGCGACGATTTCGTGAAGATCAACCGCACGTACAACAGCCGCACCTTCGGCTTCGCGTCGCGCAATTTCTTTCCTTCATTTCTGGCCGCGCTGACCATCGACGAGAATCCGGAAAAATACTTCGGCCCGCTCGAGCGGCGGCCCGAGCAGAAATTCCGCGAGGTCACCATGCCGGCGTACGTGCGGCTGTCGACACTCGAACGCACGCTCGGCCTCGATCGCGAACAGCTGCGCCTGCTCAATCCCGGCTGGCGTCCCACCATCTTCAACGGCACGCGGCTGGTGCCGCGCGGCTATCGACTGCGCCTGCCGGCGGATACCGCGGAGAAGTGGACCGCCGAGCTGCTGAGCGCGCGCCTGCCGTCGAATGAGTTGTATGCGGGGCAGGTGACCCCGCGCACGCACCGCGTCCGCAGGGGCGAGACCATGGCGGCGATCGCGCAGCGCTACGGCATGACGGCGGATCGGCTCGCGGATATCAACGGGCTCGCCACCGGCGCTGCGCTGCGCGGCGGACGCCGCCTGGCGCTGCCCGAACAATTGCCGCGCATGCTGAACGCCAGCGCCGCTGCCACGGCGACTTCCGCCGCGGCCGCCGCCGCCTCACCTTCGCCGGGGAATGCGACCGCCGCATCCGCGCCGGCGGAAGATTTCTACGTGGTGCGCCGGGGCGATTCGCTGCAGCTCATCGCCGCGCGCGTGCGCGTGCCCGAGGCGCACTTGCTCAAGATGAATTCGCTGAAGAACCCTGACTTCCTTTACGAAGGACAGCGCCTGCGCATCGCAGGTGAGGCTACCGCCGTGGTCACGGCGGCGACCGAGGCCGAGGCTGAAGTGAAAGTGGCGGCCATCGATGCCGCGCGCGGCGAAGCGCAGCGCGAAGGCGCCGCGGTCGAGGTGGTGCGCGAGGAGACCACGCGACCGATTGGTTCGGGCGAACCGACGCGCGGCCGCGCGCGCTCGGCCGCTGCCGTGGCCATGGCGGCAGCGAGCACGCCGGAGGTTGCGACGTCGGTCGTGCAGGCAGCCGAAGGCGCCCGCGAGCCCGTGTCGGCGAGCCAGGCAGAGGCCTTGAGCCCCGCGCTCGGGCCCGTGGGCGTATCGCAGGGGCTGGCGGATTCGATCGATTACCAGATTCGCGACGACGGTTCGATCCGCGTCGAGGCCACCGAGACGCTGGGCCAATACGCCGACTGGCTGCAGATCCCGACGCAGAAACTGCGCGTCCTGAACAAGCTCAAGTCCAAGCAGCCGGTGCTGCTCGGACAGAAGCTCAACCTCGACTATTCGCGCGTGTCGCGCGAGGCGTTCGAACAGCAGCGCCGCGACTACCACGCCAAGCTGCAGGGCGAGTTCTTCGTTTCGCACCGCATCGCCGGCACCGAGGTCTATATCGTTCGCCGCGGAGATTCGCTGTGGACCATGACGCAGAAATTCAGCAACCTGCCGATCTGGCTGCTGCGGCAGTACAACCCGGATACGGATCTGTCCGATCTGCGCCCCGGGGCCCAGGTCGTGATGCCAAAGGTGGAAGTGCTGGCGGGTAGTTAGCAAACGGGGACGCGGAATGTCCCCGGTTACTGGCGGGCCGCGAAGTCCTGCAGGCGCGGATCATCGACGATCTTGAGCGCGAACTGCGCTTCTGCCGGGCCGTCCTTCGTCGGCTCCATCATGTGGATCGCAAGGCTTCGTGCATTTCCGAGTCGTGTGATGAGATCGCCATCGGCCTTGAAGTAATAGAGCACGCTCCAGGGCGTCGGCACTTTGTAAGGCGACTTGGCGAGGCCGGCGAAATCCGCAGCGCGGCCCGGCGCACCGAGAGTCAACGGGCTGCCGTCCACATCGACGGTGGGCACCGAGTCGGCGAGCGCCGGATCGACCGGCACGGCGAGCCACAGAAAATACTCGCGCTTGCCCATCTGATTGGTTTCGAACGGTGCCAGGAACGCGAATCGATCGGCGTAAGCACTCGGCACGGCTTCGCGATACAGCTCGACGGGTTTATTGAGCCGCGCGATCGTGACGCCGGTGTCGGCGTCGAGCTGTTCGAACACGGGTTGGTCCTGCGGTAACGCGGCGCACGCACCGAGAGCGAGCGTCGCCAGCGCGATCGCGAAACGGCTTGTCATAACGGTTGTTCGTCGACATTCTTGCTGCATTGAACACCCCAAAGCTGTGACGCGTTCCGTTCGCTCATCCGCGACCAGCCCCTATAATTTCAAACGTTAGTAAGTGCTTGTTTTGTAATTAAATGTCGCTGACTACAAAAATTTCCGCACTGTGTGCGCCGCTGCTCGCCTGCCTATTCGTCGGAACGGCTGCTGGTGATGCGCTGCCCTATCATGCCCGCGCCATGGCGTCGGTGGGCGTCGAATTGCCCATCGCCGATCGTATCCTGGTGCGTAAATCCGAGCGCCGCCTTTATCTCATGCGCGGTACGGACGTGCTGCGCGCGTATCGCGTCGCACTCGGCCTCAATCCGGCTGGCGCGAAAGAACGCGCCGGCGATTTCCGCACTCCCGAAGGCAGCTACCGGCTCGCGCGCCGCAATACGCGCAGCGACTACTTCCTTTCGATCCAGGTTTCCTACCCGAACGACCAGGACATGAAACGCGCGCGCAGCAACGGCTGGCAGCCGGGCGGTTCCATCATGATCCACGGCCTGCCGAACGATCCGCGTCACACCCCCGACTACTACGCCACCCAGGACTGGACCGACGGCTGCATCGCCGTAACCAATGCCGACATGGTGGAGATCTGGATGATGACGTCGGACAACGTGCGCATCGACATCCAGCCCTGATCCGGCCGTCCGGCCGCAGCCGCCTGGCGGCAGCTCCCTCTCCGTCGAGTACACTCACTCACCAAAAATAAGGTGAGCTTTCGTCGAGGGAATATCTTGGAAACCAGCATCGTCATTCCCGATTTTGTGGATGCGCGCATCGGACCGCGTGGCAGTCTCGAAAACCTTTCCCAGGCAGAGATCGAAAAACTCCTCGATTCACGCGCCGGCGGCCTTTACCAGCTGTTCCGCAAGTGCGCGCTGGCGGTCATGAACTCGGGCTCGGAGAGCGACAACGCCAAGGAAATCTTCGATCGCTACAAGGATTTCGAAGTGGAGCTCGTGCGCCAAGCCTGGGGCATCAAGCTCGAGATGAAGAATGCGCCGGGCCAGGCGTTCGTCGACGGCGAGATGATCCGCGGCATCAAGGAACACGTCTTCGCCGTGCTGCGCGACGTCATTTTCATCTCCAACGAGATCATCGAAAGCGGCCGGTTCGACCTGGGGAAGCCCGCCGCGATCACCAACGCCGTATTCCACATTCTGCGCAACGCCCGGATTCTCGATTTCAAATCCAAGCCGAACCTGGTCGTGTGCTGGGGTGGCCATTCGATCGGCACCGAGGAGTACCAGTACACCAAGAAGGTGGGCTATGAGCTCGGCCTGCGCGGGCTGGATGTCTGCACGGGTTGCGGTCCCGGTGCAATGAAGGGCCCCATGAAGGGGGCGACCATCGGCCACGCCAAGCAGCGCATCGTGGGCGGGCGGTATATCGGCCTGACGGAGCCCGGCATCATCGCGGCCGAGCCGCCAAATCCCATCGTCAACCAGCTGGTGATCATGCCGGACATCGAAAAGCGCCTCGAAGCCTTCGTGCGCCTCTCGCACGGCATCGTGGTGTTCCCGGGTGGCGTCGGAACGGCGGAAGAAATCCTCTATCTGCTGGGCGTGCTGCTCGAACCGGCGAACGCCGGCCAGGCGCTCAAAGTGGTGCTCACCGGGCCCAGATCCGCGGCCGATTACTTCGTCCAGATCAAACGTTTCATCGAGGCGACGCTCGGGAAAAAGGCCGCCGATCTGCTGCACGTCATCGTCGACGACCCGGCGGAAGTGGCGCGCTACATGGTCGCCGTAATGGAAGAAGTGCGCGATTACCGGCGCGCCAACAGCGACTCCTACAACTTCAACTGGCTGCTCAAGATTCCGCCGGCGTTCCAGCATCCCTTCGAAGTGACGCACGAATCCATGCGCGGCCTGCGCCTGTATCGCGACCAGCCGGCGCACGAGCTGGCGGCCGACCTCAGGCGCGCGTTTTCCGGCATCGTCACCGGGAACGTGAAGGAAAACGGCGTACGCGCCATCGAAAAGTTAGGGCCGTACGAGCTCACCGGCGATCCATCGGTCATGAAACTGCTCGACGAGCTGCTGACGGCGTTTGTGGCGCAAAAGCGCATGAAGCTTCCCGGCAGCGCGTACCGACCGTGCTATCGCCTGGTGGCCTGACGCCGCAGCCGGCAAATCAAACAATAAGCGACTGCAACGTTAAATGGCGCCGCCCGTTTCGCACGGTGGCGCTACATAACGAAAAAATCTCTGCGAACCACCGCGCATCGCCCGCAAGCAGTTGCGACCGCGTGAATCAGTTCCTGTCGTTTCGGTGCGACGAAAACGTAGGCTTACGTCAACCGAAAGGGAGTAACCGCATGAGTTCCTCAGACAGAAGCCGGGGAAATTTGGGTAACGGAGCACCGCCGCCAGTGGGCACGGATGCATACGCTGCCTGGCTCGAGCGCATGCAGCGCACGCGTGGGCGTCACGCTGCAATTACCAAGAATCTCTACACCTGGTCTAGCTACAAGCATTGGGCCGACAAGGTGAAGGGTTCCTGGGTAGACGAGCCGGCACCCGTTGTAAAAAAATAATATCGAAGAAGTAAAACCGCGCAACGCGGTTGGCTCGGCGATTCCATTCGCCGGCGAGATGAAGGAAAGACTGGTTTGGGGGAAGAGGTGATCGGGCGTGTGCTGCGTCCGCTTGCCGGTCGCTGGGGGTTCAGGTGCCCTTGATGATGAAGCGGGCATCCTGGGCAGTGGTGTCGCCGCCAGCCTCGATCACGGCCTCAGGGGCGGGCACACCTTGCGGGGCGGGCTGTTCCTGCAGCGGCGCGGGCTGCTCGGCCAGCACACGTTCGGGCTCGAGCCAGGCGAGCAAAGTATCCCACTGCGCCAGGTCCTCTTTCACGAGGTAGGCCTTCATTTCATGGATGCCGACGCCCATCTCGGCGGCCCGCACATAGTTCTGCGAGTCGCGCACGGTGGCGACGATGGGAATATCGAGCTTTTCCAGGAAGCGCATCAGCGACTGGAACATCAACGTGTTCTTGCGCACGCGATTGGCGATGACGCCGATGCGGTTCTCCGCGCGCTTGATCTTGGCGACCAGCAGCAGGTCGGCAATGCAGCGCGAAGCGGCGTGAATGTCGATGTCCGAGGGCAAAACCGGCACGATGATCTTGTGCGCATCGCGCGTCAGCTCGGGCAGGACGCGCGCTTCGACGGCGGCGGGGCTGTCCACCACGATCTTCTCGGTGCCCTCGGGCACCCGCATCTGCCAGGCACGCGTCGTGCGCCCGTCGTTCTCGAACGCGGCGATGCCGTGGATGACCGGCTGCGGCACCTTGCGCTTGCGCAGCCAGCGCGTCGCCGACCCCTGCGGGTCTCGATCGATGAGCAGAGTGTTGTCGCCACGCCCTGCGAAAAACGCCGCGAGGTTGATCGCGAGCGTCGTCTTACCGGAGCCCCCTTTAGGGTTTAGTACGACGATGCGTTGCATGCATCCTTCAGGCGAGTTGTCAGAATATGGTTTCGATGTGACTCACTCGAAAGACTAGCGATGCAGCTGATTTCTGGCAACCAAACCGGCAATCGAGTGTGACTCCTGACACAGCTGCGCGCCGGCTGTGTTCCTAGAGTCGACACAAGCTCAGGTTTCGTAAGGGACGCATCGCAATGGAACGTTTTCTCCTCCTCTGGGACGAACTCGACGACCTCATGGGTACCAGCCGGTACTACGTGAAGAACACCGCGATGGCGATCTGGACGAGCGTCCGCCCGCGCTGAAACCGCTGATCTCGCAGGCCCGTTCCAGGGCTTGAATTCGTAGCGCGGTGCCCGCAACCTCCGGGCGCCATGACAACCCCCCCAATAGATAACAAGGCGAAAGAAACCTTAGGTTTCCAGGCCGAAGTCCGTGAGCTGCTCAAGCTCATGATCCATTCGCTCTATAGCCACCGGGAAATCTTCCTGCGCGAGCTGATCTCGAACGCCTCCGACGCGAACGACAAGCTGCGTTTTGAAGCATTGAGCAAACCGGATCTCATGGCGGGCGAGACCGAGCTCGCGATCTGGATCGAAGCCGACAAGGCGAACAAGACGCTGACCATCCGCGACAACGGCATCGGCATGAGCCGTGACGAGGCGGTCTCGCACCTCGGCACCATCGCCCGCTCGGGCACCGCGGAATTCTTCAAGAAGCTCTCGGGCGATCAACAGAAAGATTCGCAGCTCATCGGCCAGTTCGGCGTGGGTTTCTACTCGGCATTCATCGTGGCGGAGCGCGTCGAAGTGCTGTCGCGGCACGCGGGCCTCACCGCCTCGGAAGGCGTGCGCTGGGAATCGGCGGCCGACGGCGATTTCACGGTGGAGACGATCGAGCACGCGCAGCGCGGTACGACGATCGTGCTGCACCTCAAGGAGGACGCCCAGGAATTTCTCGACGCGTGGGGTTTGCGCTCGCTGGTGCGCCGCTATTCGGATCACATCGCGTTCCAGGTGCGCATGCCGAAGGAGGGCGAAGCCACGCTCGAATACGAGGCCGTCAATCGCGGTACGGCGCTGTGGGCGCGCCCCAAGGGTGAAATCAAGGACGAGGAGTACGTCGAGTTCTATCGCTCCTTGACCCACGACACGGGCGAACCGCTCATCTGGTCGCACAACCGGGTCGAAGGCAAGCGCGACTACACCAGCCTCATCTACATTCCCGCCGCCGCACCCTTCGACTTGTGGCAGCGCGACGGCGCGCGCGGGCTCAAGCTGTACGTGCGGCGCGTGTTCATCATGGACGACGCGGAGCAGTTCCTGCCGCTGTACCTGCGCTTCGTGAAAGGGGTGCTCGATTCGGCCGATCTGCCGCTCAACGTTTCGCGCGAACTGCTGCAGACGGACAGTGAAGTCGAGGCCATGCGCGGCGCACTCACGCGCCGCGTGCTCGAGCTGCTCGCCAAACTCGCCAAGGATGAACCCGAAAAATATCAGGGGTTCTGGCGCGAATTCGGCGCCGTGCTCAAGGAAGGCCTGGCCGAAGATCACGCCAGTCGCGACAAGCTCCAGCCGCTGCTGCGGTTCGCCACCACGAACCAGGAAGGCGACGAGGAGAAGATTTCGCTCGCCGACTATGCCGGCCGCATGCAGAGCGGGCAGGACAAGATCTACTACGTGGTCGGCGAGAACCTGGCCGCCGCGCGCAGCCACCCGGCCATCGAGGGCCTGCGGGCGCGCAACGTCGAGGTGTTGTTGTTAGGCCGGCGCATCGACGCCTGGGTCATGGACCACCTGCAGGAATTCGAAGGCAAGAAATTCAAGGACGCGACCCGCGGCGATCTCGACCTGGGCGGCCTCGCCAATGCCGCAGACAAGGAAAAGGCCGAGGCGCAGCTCAAGGAGAGCAAGCGGCTGCTCAAGCGCGTCAAGGATTCGCTCGGGGAACGCATCTCCGAAGTGCGCGTCAGCACGCGCCTCAAGGATTCGGCTGCGGTCCTGGTCGCTGGCGAACACGATCTTTCCGCACCGTTGCGCCGCGCGCTCGAAGCGGCCGGCCAGCAGGCGCCGGCCGGCAAACCGGTGCTCGAGCTCAACGTGGAACATCACGTCGTGAAGTATCTCGAGCATCATCAGGAAGACACCGACTTCGGCGACCTGGCGCTGGTCCTCTACGAGCAGGCGATGCTCGCCGAGGGTGCGCAGCTTCCCGACCCGGGCGCCTTCGTCCAGCGGCTCAATCGTCTCTGGACCCGGCTGCCACAATGAGCCGTGCAATAATGCCGCTCCCGCAAAAACGGAGTTGCTCGATGACCCCGAAGTCACTGGCCATGTCACTGACACTTGGGCTGGCCGCCGCTTTGCTGGTCGCGTGCGCGCCGCGCGACAAGCCCGCGGAAGAAACATCGTCAGCCGCGGCGCCCGCCGCCGACGGGGCATCGTCGTCCGCCCCCGTCGCCGACGCGACTCCTGCCACAGGAACCGAAACCATGCCCATGCAGAAAATCGAGCTCGCTCCCGGCGCCGGCGCCGAAATCAAATCCGGTCAGACCGCGCTGGTGCACTACACCGGCTGGCTGTTCGACGCCGCCGCGCCCGAGAACAAGGGCAAGAAGTTCGACAGCTCGGTCGATCGCAATGAGCCGTTCGAATTCCCGGTCGGCGCAGGCATGGTCATCAAGGGCTGGGATGAAGGCGTGGTGGGCATGAAGCCGGGTGGCAAGCGCCGCCTCGTCATTCCGCCGGAGATGGGCTACGGCGCCCGCGGTGCGGGCGGCGGACTGATTCCCGGCGGCGCCACGCTGGTGTTCGACGTAGAGCTGGTCGAGATTCGTTGATGTCGCGTGGCGCGGCCCCGCTCGGCGCGCAGGTGTTGAGCGCGCTGCTGCTCGGCGGCTCCGCGCATGCGGCGACGCTGATCCACGCCGGCCGCGTGATCGATGGGGTGTCCGACACGGTCAGGACGAACCAGACGGTAGTGGTCGTCGACGGCAAGATCACGGCGATCGAGTCCGGCTTCCGCGCGCCGCAGGCGGAAGACCGCGTCATCGATCTCAAGCAGGGCACCTTGCTGCCCGGCCTGTTCGACATGCACGTGCACCTGACCAGCGAGTACAGCAAGCACGCCGAGATCGACGACTACAAGCTCAACGAAGCCGATGTGGCCATCGACAGCGTCGTCTATGCCGATCGCACCTTGTTAGCCGGCTTCACCACGGTGCGCGATCTCGGCGACGAGTTCCGCGCGTCCATTGCGCTGCGCAATGCCATCAATGCCGGCAAGGTGCCGGGCCCGCGCATCATCGCCGCGGGCAAGGCGATCGCCAGCACCGGCGGCCATGCCGATCCCACCAATGGCTGGGCGCGCAAGTTTCCCGCCGATCCAGGGCCAGACGACGGCGTCATCAAC
>DATHJZ010000269.1:0-2635 GCA_035286365.1 Steroidobacteraceae bacterium
GCCATTGAGCGCCACCTTGTACTCATACGCGCCAGCCGGCGAGACGCTGAAGGTGTTCCTCCAGATGTCACCGTTCGCGTCATAGACCAGCTGCGTGGCCGGGCAGGCGGGATCCCAGTCGCCGGCGCAGCCTGCCTCCGACTGGTAGCTGCCAGGAATGCCGACCGAGGTCGGCGTCTGGGCGGAGACGTCGAAAGCAAGGAAGCCTGAGAAGGCGATGGCGAGCGACGGAATGACGGCGCGAGCGCGCGTGCAATGAGATGACATGAGCTTCTCCCCAAAAGACTCGGCGTACCTGCGACGCTAAACGAGAAGCCCGGATTCCGGTTCAAGAATACGTATGCATAGGTCGAGCCGCGTCGCCGGGGAGTTCTTAGCTAGGCCAGCGCTCCGGCCAGCTTCAGGAATTCGCGGTGCGGCGTGCATTGCTGCGCGGTGCGCGCGATGTCATCGCGCACGCGCCGTGTGACTTCGTCCAGCTCCGGCAGCGAAATCAGGTTCGCGAGCGGATCCCAGGAGCCGGCGTCGATCCCGAAGTTGCCATACATGCACAGCCAGCTCGGGTCGAAGAAGCTCTCGGAGTCGTATTGCATGATCAGCCCGCGTGCGCGGTACAACGCGATTTTGTGCACGAGCCGCTCCGGCAGCGGCATCTCCCGGCAGTAGCGCCACAGATCTCCGTGCTCCCTGCCGTTGGCGCTGTAATGCAGGATGATGAAATCGCGGATGCGTTCGAACTCGGTGACGGACAGCCGGTTGTATTCTGCCGACAGCTGAGCGAGCACTTCCGACGCCATGTTTTCGTCCGGCCAGAAGTGCAGTAGTTTTTCGATGCCCATCTGGATGAGCGAGATGCTGGTCGACTCGAGCGGCTCGAGAAATCCGCTCGAGAGACCAATCGCGACGCAATTGCCGATCCAGAAACGGCGCACGTGCCCGGCGCGGAAGCGCACCAGGTTGGGCTCGCCCAGCGCCGCGCCTTCGAGTTGGCCGCGCAATGCGGCCAATGCCTGTTCGTCGCTGATGTGATCCGAGCTGTACACGTACCCGTTGCCGACGCGATTCTGCAGCGGGATGCGCCAAGTCCAGCCGGCATCAAGCGCGCGTGAGCGCGTGTAGGGAGCGATGTGTTCCGGGTCCGCTGCGGCGCAGGGCAGTGCGACCGCGCGGTCGCACATCAGCCAGTGCCGCCAGTCGACGAAGCCGGACTGCAATGACTTCTCGATGAGCAGGCGATGGAAGCCGCTGCAGTCGATGTACATCTCGCCGGTGAGCACGTCACCGCTGTCGAGACGGATACCGAGGATGTTCTCCGTTTCGCCCTCGCGCAGCACTTCGGTAACCTTCGCATCGATGCGCCGCACGCCGCGTGCCTCGGCGAAGGTGCGCAGGAACGCCGCGAAACGTGAGGCGTCGAAATGCACGGCCCAGTCGAAATGTTCGAAATCCACGCGCGGGTCTTCCGGCGGCGTGGTCATGCGGCCGGCACGCGCCAACTGCGCGCCCATGGCGTATTCGTCGAGCGTTCCAGGGTCGCCGTGCCGGCGCAGCCGGTTCCACAAGTGGTGAAAAGCCACCGGACCCGCCTCGAGACCAAAGCGGCCGAACGGATGCATGAACGAGTGGCCTTCGCGCCGCCAGCCGTCGAACTCGATGGCGAGCTTGATCGTGCCGTTGGCGGCTTTCATGACTTCGAAGGCGGTCAGGCCGAGCGACTGGAAGTAGCGCCGGATCGCCGGCACGGTCGCCTCGCCGACGCCGATCGTGCCAACCGCCGACGACTCGACCAGCGTGATCGAAACGCCGAGACGGTTCAAGTGATGGGCGAGAGACGCAGCGGTCATCCATCCCGCGGTGCCGCCACCGACGATGACTACCGAACGCGCGGGCGTCGACTGCGCGTCGGACTGATTCGAATTCTGGTTCACGGATGACACAGCGCGCGATCGTTGCATGCCGTAGATCTTACTGTCATGGCGAATACGTATTCATCGAGCGGCGATCAGGCCTGCTGCGCTGCCAGCGGCCAGTAGAAGAATCGCGATGACGCCGGAGGCGCGCGAGTTCTCGGACACGTCGGTCATCCTTGCCATTCGACTTCGAGGTACGACAGAGTGCCCGCAGGATACAACGCCTCGATTCCCATGTCTGGGAGTGGGCATCGTGTCATTCGCATCGGAGTTACGCCGCAGGACAGTGAAAAGGTGCGGGCGTATGTGATACACCGTGCGCATGAAGACCAGACCCTCGATGCCGCCGCTGCGGCCGCCCGGTCAGACGGCTAGGCCGCAAGCGAGCCCGCCAGCATTGTTCCGAATCGAATTCGATGTAGTTAGGGAGACCGGCGATGCGTCGTAGCACTGTGGCGCGGCTGCGTGTCGCTATTGGTTGTCTGTTTGCGCTGGCGTTGGCGGGCTCGACCGGATCGGCCGTCGCGGCCGACTCGAAGCTGCCGATACTGCTGGGCAAAGTCACCAAGGTGAATGACGGAGATTCCATCGAGGTGCAGCTCGATGCGGGACCGGCGCGCGTGCGCTTCTCCGCCATCGACACCCCCGAATACGACCAGCCGTACGGATTGCAGTCATCCGCGGCGCTCAAGGCCATGTTGCCCATCGGCTCCGACGTCGAGCTC
>DATHJZ010000270.1:0-8567 GCA_035286365.1 Steroidobacteraceae bacterium
CACCCATGGCCCGCATCCGAAGGCGCTGAAGAACGTGTTCAACCAGGCCAAGCCTGCGACGGATGAATATGCGGTGATGATCGACACGCGCGACGCGTTGGAGATTTCCGCCGCCGCGGCGGCCATCGAGTGGCCCGGCTATGTCGACAGCTGGAAGAGCGCGACATGAAACTCGCCACCCTGAGGCACGGCGGTCGCGACGGCCGTCTCGTGGTAGTTAGTCGCGATCTCACGCGCTGCGTGCCGGTGCCCGGCATCGCCCCCACGCTGCAGGCCGCGCTCGACGATTGGGAAGCGCTGGCGCCGCGGCTGGCCGCGCGCGCCACGGTGCTCGATACGCAGCCCGAGAACGCGGACGTGATGCCGTTCGATCCGGCGCAATGCGCCGCGCCGTTGCCGCGCGCGTATCACTGGGTCGATGGCAGCGCCTACGTGAATCACGTGGAGCTGGTGCGCAAGGCGCGCGGCGCCGAGATGCCGGCGTCGTTCTGGATCGACCCGCTGGTCTACCAGGGTGGCTCGGATGACCTGCTGGGCGCGCGCGACGACGTGCCGTTCGGCGACGCCGCCTGGGGCATCGATCTCGAAGCGGAGATCGCGGTCATCACCGACGACGTGCCGATGGCGACCGGCAGTGCCGATGCGGCGGGCCACATCAAGCTGCTGGCGCTGGTGAACGACTGGTCGCTACGCAACCTGATACCGGGCGAACTCGCGAAAGGCTTCGGCTTCTATCAATCCAAACCCGCGACCGCCTTCTCCCCCGTCGTAGTGACTCCCGACGAGCTCGGCGACGCCTGGCGCGACAGCAAGGTCCACCTGCCGCTCGTGAGCCGCATCAACGGTCAGGAATTCGGCCGGCCCGATGCCGGCGTGGACATGACCTTCAGCTTTGCGCAACTCGTTGCCCACGTGACGAAGACGCGCCGCCTCGGTGCGGGCAGCATCGTCGGCTCCGGCACGGTCTCCAACTACGACCGCAGCAAGGGCGCGAGCTGTCTTGCCGAGAAACGCATGCTCGAGCAGGTGGAGCACGGCGCGTCGCGCACGCCCTTCCTGCAATTTGGAGATCGCGTGTCCATCGAGATGCTGGCCGCCGACGGTCACAATATCTTCGGCACGCTCGACAATCGCGTGGTGAAGTCGGGCTCCTAGCAATCGTCAGGCAATGGCGACTTCGACGAGAGTCGGCGCCAGCACGCGCAGCAGATCCTGCGCGGAGATCCCCACCAGGAACCCGCGCGCGCCGCCGTTGATGTAGACGCGCGGCAGGGCACCGATGGACTTCTCGCAGTAGACAGGCATGGCGCGCTTGAGCCCGAACGGCGACGTGCCGCCGACCTGGTAGCCGGAGTGACGGTCGGCGACCTCGGGCGCGCACGGCGCCACGCTCTTGCGGCCGAGTTGCCGCGCGAGGTTTTTCGCCGAGACCTCGCGATCGCCGTGCAAGAGAATGCACAGCGGCTTCTTCTTCTCGTCTTCGAAGATCAACGTTTTCACGACCGCATGCTCGTCGACCCCGAGATGTTCGGCCGACGCAGCCGTGCCGCCGCGCGGCTCCCACGCATATAGATGGGGCGTGAACTCGACCTGGTGCTGGCGCAGGACGCGGATCCCCAGCGTGACGGGATAATCGGTCGCCATGCCGCACTCACCTCAGCGAGCGCAATCGCAGACGGGGCTGCCCCGATCGAAAATGATCCGCCATTCGCCGCCGGGCTCGCGCCGCCAGATGGAGGTGTAGGTCGCAATGCGCTTGCCGTCAGGGCCCAACACCGGACCGCTGCTCAATGCGAGCTGGCCGCCTTCCTGCACTTCCACGATCTCCGGCGTCCACGAGAACGGCGGCCGCGCCGCGTCGAAGTATTTCTGCCAGCGCGTCAGCACCTGCGCGGGTCCACGCAGCGTCGTATCGGCGAGCCAGATGACATCCGGCGCGATCATGCGCGTGAAGGCTTTCACATCGCGGTCCGCCAGCGTCTTTGCGAAAGCCATTTCGGTGGCGCGCACTTGCAGGGTGAGCTCGGCCAGGTTCTCCGCGGCGCCGGCGGGCGCGGCGATGGTGAACAGCAACACGCAGGTCAGAAATGCTTTCATGGGAATCTCCCTACACGCGAACGCCACCCAGGCACCAACGATAATACCTTCGGGGTAGAGGCCGTCTGCGCGGCTCGCCGTACAATGCACACCTCCCACCTTTCGGAGCGAAGTCCCTTATGGGCGAGTTCACAACTCTCATGGCGCGCGACGGCCATGAATTCAACGCCTGGTTGACGGCGCCCAAGGGGCCGGCGCGTGGCGCGGTGGTGATCGCGCAGGAGATATTCGGCGTGAACCATCACATCCGCGGCGTTGCGGATGGCTTTGCCGCCGCGGGCTACGTCACCATCGCGCCGTGTTTGTTCGATCGCATCCGACGCGGCATCGAGCTCGGCTATTCCGAGAAGGATACGCAGGAAGGCCGCGGTTATCGCCTGCAGATCCCGAAAGAAAAGACGCTGCTCGATCTCGCCGCGTCGATCAACGTTATCAAGCACGCCGGGCGCGTCGCGGTGGTGGGTTACTGCTGGGGCGGCACGCTCTCCTACCTCGCGGCTTGCGAGCTGCCGATTGCCTGCGCGGTGTCGTACTACGGCGGCCAGATCAAGGACCACCTCGCCAAACCCCCGCGGCGGCCGGTGCTCTACCATTTCGGCGAGAAGGACCCATATATCCCGGCCTCCGACATAGAGAAGATCCGCGCCGCGGACGCCACGGGCGAATTCCACCTCTATCCGGCCGACCATGGTTTCAACTGCGAAGAACGCGGCAGCTACGAGCCGGCCAGCGCGAAGCTGGCCTTTACGCGCACGCACGCGTTCCTGACCGCGCAAATGGAGCGCAAATGATCAAGCTCAAGGATTCGACCCTGTGGAAGGAACGCGGCCTCATCGCGGGCGCCTGGGTCGCGGCGGACTCAAGACTAACTACCGAGATCCGCAACCCTGCCAACAGTGAGCCGCTCGGAACGGTGCCCAACATGGGCGCCGCCGAGGCGCGCCGCGCCATCGAAGCCGCGGACACCGCACTGCCCGCCTGGTCGAAGCGGACCGCCGGCGAACGCGCGAAACTCATGCGCGCCTGGTTCGACCTGATGATGGCGAACGTGGACGATCTCGCCGTGATCATGACCGCCGAGCAGGGCAAGCCGCTGGCGGAATCGAAAGGTGAGATCGCCTACGCGGCCTCGTTCATCGAGTGGTTTGCCGAGGAAGGCAAGCGCATTTACGGCGACATCATTCCCGGCCACCAGGCCGACAAGCGGATCATGGTGCTGCGCCAGCCGATCGGCGTCGTCACCGCGATCACGCCGTGGAATTTTCCGGCCGCGATGATCACGCGCAAGGCGGGACCTGCGCTCGCCGCCGGTTGCACCTTCGTCTGCAAGCCCGCGCCGCAGACTCCTTACTCCGCGCTCGCGATGGCCGAGCTTGCACAACGCGCCGGCATTCCCGCCGGCGTATTCAACGTGATCACGGGCGATGCGGTCGCGATCGGCGGCGAGTTCACCGGCAACGACAAGGTGCGCAAGGTCTCGTTCACCGGTTCGACCGCGGTGGGCAAACTACTCATGGCGCAGTGTGCCGGCACCGTGAAGAAGGTGGCCCTCGAGCTCGGCGGCAACGCACCGTTCCTGGTGCTCGAAGACGCCGACCTCGACGCCGCGGTCACCGGCGCCATCCAGAGCAAGTACCGCAACACCGGTCAGACCTGTGTGTGCGCCAACCGCTTCATCGTGCATTCGAAAGTCTACGACGCCTTCACGCAGAAGCTCATCGCGGCCGTGCAGAAGCTGCGGGTCGGCGACGGCTTGAAAGGCGAGACCGACCAGGGCCCGCTGATCGACACCAAGGCGCTCGCCAAGGTCGAAGCACACATCGCCGACGCGCAGGCGAAGGGCGCAACGGTGGTCACCGGCGGACACCGTCATGCACTGGGCGGCACGTTCTATGAGCCCACCGTGCTCACCAACGTCAACAGCAACATGATTCTCGCAAGGGAAGAAACCTTCGGCCCGGTTGCGCCGCTGTTCCGCGTCGATTCGGACGAAGCAGCCGTAAAGCTCGCGAACGACACCGAGTTCGGGCTGGCCGCCTATGTCTACACGCGCGATCTCGCGCGCTCGTGGCGGGTCACCGAGGCGCTCGAATACGGCATCGTCGGTCTGAACACGGGCCTGATCTCCACGGAAGTCGCGCCATTCGGGGGCATCAAGGAGAGCGGCATCGGACGCGAAGGGTCGAAGTACGGAATTCTGGAATTCACCGAGCTCAAGTACATCTGCGTCGGCGGCATCTGACTTCGCGATCCGCGCATAGGCAAGTCGATACCGCCCGCGTAGACTGCGGCGCCAGTGCTAGGAAAGTTCCACGAAATCAGCGTCGAGACGGCGGACATCGCTGAGTCGGTCGCTTTCTACGAACGGCTCGGGTTCACGCAGTGCGGCACCACCGACACCTGGCAGCATCCGTACGGTGTGATGACCGATGGCAAGCTGTTCCTGGGGCTGCACCAGTTCAAGTTTCCTTCGCCCACGCTCACGTACGTCCACGCGAACGTGGCAGCGCATGCGCACGCCATCGAGAAGCACGGCATCGACATCGCGTGGAAGCGCGTCGGCGACGATGCGTTCAACGAAATCGGTTTTCTCGATCCTTCCGGGCAGACGGTCCGGGTGCAGGAGGCGCCGACGCATTTTCCCGGCGAACGCGATCGCGGCGAGAGTTCGCTGTGCGGTGACTTCGCCGAGTTCAGTCTGCCGGCCGGAGAGTTCCAGCCGATGCGTGAGTTCTGGGAGCCGCTCGGCTTCGTGGCGCTCGATGAGAGTGAAGCGCCTTACCTGCGCATGTCGATGACCAGCGATCACATCGATCTCGCCGTGCATCGGCCGCGCACGCTCGACGTACCCATGCTGGTGTTCGCCGCGGCGGACATGGGCGAACGCATCGATCGCCTGCGCGCGCTCGGCTGCGAGCTGTCGGAGGACCTGCCGCGGGGTCTCGACCCGCGGCACAGCGCGCTGCTCGAGGCGCCGGAAGGCACCACGCTTCTGCTGATCAACGCAGTAGATTAGTCGGCGCGGCTCACCAGTCGCAGGCCAAACAGGAAAATCGCGAAGTTCACGCCCGCGAGCAGGAAGAACGGCCCGCCCCTCGATACCGTGTCGTACAGCCAGCCGCCGATGCCGTTGGTGAACAGGATGGCGGCCGAGGCGCAGATGCCGGCGAGTCCGAAGACCGCGCCCCGCACGTCGCGCGGCGCTTCCTGGCCCAACAGGGTCTGGCCGCAGATGATGGCGGCGATCTGGCCCACGCCTAACAAGACGGCCACGGCCACCATGAGGCCACCCTGCGCCGGATCGGTGATGAATCCGCACAGCAGGTATGCCAGCGCGGCCAGCGCCATCGCGGCCACGCCGACGCGCATGCGATCGACGCGATCCAGCAGGAAGCCGACCGCGAGCGCGGTCGCGAGCCCCGCCGCCATCGCGGCGATGAACGGCAGGCGCGCGCGGCTGGCCGCCTCGGCCATGCTCGCGCCGCGCTCGAGCCAGGCCTGCTGCAGGCGCAGCATCAGAAAAGTGCCGAGCACCACGCGATCGCCGAACGAGCCGAACTGCAAAAGGTACGAAAGAAGGATGCGCGGATTGCCGCGCGCCGCGGCCGCGCCCTCGCGCAGGATGCGCATCACCGGCATCGCGGGCGCCCGCTCGCTTGGCGTGCCGCGTTTTAAACCTGCGAATACGACGACGGCGGACACGGCGCTGGCGGCGGCCGCGATCCACAGCGTGATGCGCCCCGCCGTGAGTTGATCGAACCCGGCGTCTTTCAGCCACTTCGGCGTGTTGCCCAATATCGCGACCAGCGTCAGCGCGCCGAGCCCCTGGCAGACCCCGGCGATGCCGACGAGCCGTCCGCGCGAGGATTCCTGGGGCGTGTCGGCCAGCACGGTCCCTAACATGGTGCCAACCGCCGCAACGCCCACTGAAAAGAACAGCGCGCACGCCGCAAGCGCCGGCACGCTGCGCGCGCCCGCGTACAGCATGAAACCCGCCGCGAGCCACAGGAACCCGCATGCATAGACGGCGCGCCTTCCGATCTTGTCGGCCAGCGCACCGAACGGAGCGACCAGGCACAGGGCCAGCAATTCGTTGGCGAAGTTGAGCGCCGCCACCGTGCGGCCCTGCACCGCCGCCGGCAGGGCCAGATTTACATTCATCAGATACGTCTGGAAAAAACTCACGAAGGCCAGCAGGCCGATCGTGATGAACGCGGCATATAGATAGGAGTAGAGGTGCCGGGGCGCAAACCCGGGCGCGAGACCGAGCCTCGCCTGCCGGCGCGCCGGCCGATTCTGTACGGGGTCTCGAATCACGGACGAATCATGCCACCCCGAGCCGTCCGCGCCGAGACGAACGCCCGACGCGGCATTCCGCGCATGCGGACGCGATGGAATGTGGCGATAATCCACTCATCGACCGCCTCGCGGCACCAGAATTTCACGGAGTTTCTCTCAATGATGCGATTTGTCTACGCGGCCGTGGCCGCACTGATGGTGTTCTGTTGCTCCCCGGCCAAGGCCGATGAGGGGATGTGGACGTTTCACGGCTTTCCGCTCGCGAAAGCAAACGCCGCGCTCAAGACCAGCCTCGACCAGGCCTGGCTCGATCGCGTCCGTACCGCCACCGTTCGCCTGTCGAACTGCACCGGCTCGTTCGTTTCCGGCGAGGGGTTGATCCTCACGAACCACCACTGCATCGAGGCGTGCCTCGCGGACCTCTCTTCCAAGGAAAAGAGTCTGGTCGAAGAAGGGTTCCTCGCGAAGACGCGCGATGAAGAGAAGAAGTGCGAGACACAGGTCGCCGATGTGCTCACCGCCACGGAGGACATCACCGCGAAGGTGAACGCAGCGACAGCCGGCAAGGCCGAGGCCGCCGCAAATGACATTCGCAAGGCCACCCTGACCCAGCTCGAGAGCGAGTGCGAAGCTGCGACCAAGCTCAAGTGCCAGACAGTCACGTTGTACGACGGCGGTCAGTACTGGCTCTACCAGTACAAGCGTTACACCGACCTGCGCATCGTGTTCGCCCCCGAGGCGGCGATCGCATCCTTCGGCGGCGACCCGGACAACTTCCAGTTTCCGCGCTGGTGCCTCGACATGGGCGTGCTGCGTGCTTACGAAGACGGCAAACCGGCCGTTCCGTCCAGCTACCTGAAATTCAACTTCGCCGGCCCCGCGGCCGGCGATCCAGTGTTCGTGTCGGGACATCCAGGCTCCACCGATCGCCTGCTGACCGTCGCGCAGCTCGAGCACGAGCGGAACGACTTCCTGCCGCAGTGGTTGCTCCGGTCCTCGGAAGTTCGCGGCCGCCTGATTCAGTTCGGGGCCGAGAACCCGACGAACGAACGCATCTCGGCCGATCTGCTCAACAGTCTCGAGAACGGCATCAAGGTGCGCCGCAAGCAGCTCGACGCCTTGCACGAGGATGCGCTGTTCGCGCTCAAGAAGGCCGAGCAACAGACGCTGCAGAAAAAGATCGCGGCCAGCCCCGCGCTCAAGAAGGAAATCGGCAATCCCTGGCACGACATCGAAATGGCACTCGATGTTGAAAAGGGAATGTTGCAGCCGCTCACGTATATCGAGAACGGCGCCGGATTCCAGGGCCGGCTCGTGACTTTCGCGCGCACGCTGGTGCGCGGCGCGGGCGAGCGCGACAAACCCAACGGCGAACGCTTCCGTGAATACACCGACGGTGCATTGCCGCGCATCGAGCAGCAGCTCGGCGCCGCGCTACCTATCTACCCTGACATCGAGGCGCTGCGCTTCGGTGCGGGCCTCGAGCGCATGCGCGAATGGCTGGGGCCCGACCACGAGGTGGTGCGCAAGCTCATGTCGAAGGAATCGCCCGCCGGTCTCGCCAAGCGCCTGGTCACCGAAACCAAGCTCGGCGACCCGGCCGTCCGTCTCGCGTTGTGGAAAGGCGGCTCGAAGGCGATTGCCGAATCGACCGACCCGTTTATCGTGATGGCGCGCAGCATCGATCCCGACGCCCGTGCAATCCGCAAAGCCTACGAAGACGGCGTCGAAGCGCCGATCCGCTCGGCCACCGAACGGCTCGCGAAGGCGCGGTTCGCCGCGCTGGGCACGAGCGTTTATCCCGATGCCACGTTCACGTTGCGCCTCAACTGGGGCACCGTGCAGGGCTGGAACGAAAATGGCAAGCCGGTGCCGCCGTTCACGCGGCTGGCGCGCGCGTTCGAACGCGCCACGGGCGCCGATCCGTTCCGCATCCCCGACAGCTGGCTGCGCGTGAAAGACAAGCTCGACATGAACACGCCGTTCAATTTATCCACCAACAGCGACATCGTCGGCGGCAACTCGGGCAGCGCGCTGATCAACGCCAAGGGCGAGATCGTCGGCTTGCTGTTCGACGGCAACATCCATTCGATCTCGGGCTCGTACTGGTTCGACACGGAGAAAAACCGCGCCGTCGCCGTGCACCCGGCGATCATCCGCGAGGCGTTGTC
>DATHJZ010000271.1:0-32631 GCA_035286365.1 Steroidobacteraceae bacterium
GCGCCGTCTCGCACCTGTTTGCTGGAGGTGACGCTGGACTCGAAGCCCTGCGGGAACACCGCGCAGTTACTGCCGGAAAAGCAGTCTCCGCTGCTGCCGTCCGCGTACGGTACACCGGTGGCCGCGGAGCCCCATTGGCCGTTGTAATCGCCGATACCCCAGGAGCCGAATTTTTTGGCCTGGCCCGGCGAATCGAGGTGTGCGAAGCCCAGCGCCACACCGATCGTGTCGCTGGCAAACTGATCCACGTACGAGGCACTGAAGCGGCTGCCGTACTCGCCCTTGCCCGTGGACGACAGACCACCGTTGGTATTTTTCTCGGCGCGGGCAGAAAGACCTATTTGCCGGCGATTGAGGCTGAGCGGCATCAGCGGCCGGATGTCGATGGTGCCCGACAGGCCCTGGCCGATCACCCCGGCGTCCACGGTCTTGTATACCAGCACCTGGCTCACCAATTCCGATGGGAACTGGTCGTATTCGGCGGAGCGTCCTTCACTGGAGCTCACCACCTGGCGCCCATTGAGCAGCGCGCCGGCGTAGTCCTCACTCAGACCGCGGATGGAAATCGCGGCCGGGCGGCCGTCGATACGCTGCGCCGCCAGACCCGGCAACCGCGCGATGGAATCCGCGATGCTGGTGTCGGGGAGCTTGCCGATGTCTTCGGCGCTGACGACCTCGACGATGGAAATCGATTCTCGCTTCACGGCAATCGACGCCTCGATCGAGTGCCGGATGCCACTGACGACGACTTCTTCGATGGCCTCGTTGTTGGCGTTCGCGTCCTGCGCGCGAGCGACGCCGCTGCTGCCAGCGAGCACCGCGGCAACTGCGGCGGCTACGGAATTCACGGTTACGCTACCGCTGTTCGATGTGCCACGGCGGAATGCATGTCCTGTACGGATCTTCATCGTTAGCCCCCCAAACGTCAGATCGGCTCGGTAAATCGCAGGTTCAGGGCACCTGTTCGAAATCCGGCTCTTTTCTGCAGAAACTCTACAAGGAGATTCGCAGCCCCTCGAATCACTGGGAATGGAAACCTTCCCACTCTGTCGTGTGGAACCTACGGGGGCTGAATGGGTGTGTCAATCACATGTTGCCCCGCCGCGCAGCAATGTGGCGCGCAACGCACAGAACAGAGGACCGATGTGCCTGCAGTGCCTTCGGGAGCGACGACGCAGCACCTGCTCATGTGTGTCGAATCCGCGTCGAGCCGGCGGGAACGTGCGAGCCCGGTGTTACGCTTGGCGCAGGTACTCCGGTTTGGAATGAACTCCCAATTGCGGAAATGCAGTTCGACATTGCCGTAATAGCCGATCTGTGTGTCGACATCCTGATGAAGGGGGATGTAGTACCCGTGTGGGGTCAGGCGGAGCAGTTCGTCGACGACTACTGCCTGGAACTCGGCGGGTCGGCTGGAATCTTCGCTACCCAGTTCGCGCGGCTCGGCGGCCGAGTCGGTCTGTACGGCACGGTCGGAAAAGATTTGTTCGGGCGTTATCTGCGCGAGCGCCTCACAGGCCTTGGGGTCTCCGCGGATCACGTGTCTACATCCGAGCGGTTCAGGACACCCGTCGGACTGGGCCTCATCCGGAAGGATGACCGTGCCATGTTCACCTACCAGGGATGTCTCCAGGAAATCACGTTCGACGCAGTCGAAGCATCGGGATTGCTGGCGCAGGCGCCGCATCTTCACATCGCGAGTTACTTCCTGCTCGATGCCCTGCGGCCGCATTGGCCCGAGGTGCTGCCACGGCTCAGGGAGCGAGGCATGACGGTGTCACTGGATACGAACTGGTCGCCCAATGGAAACTGGGACGCTGTACGGGAAATCCTGGACGCAGTGGACGTGTTCGTGCCCAACGAAGAAGAGGCATTGCGTATTTCCGGCAGAGATAGCGTCGAAGATGCTGGCAAATGGCTCAGCGACCGTGTGAAGTTGACGGTGATCAAACGCGGTGCGCGCGGAGCTTTGGCATTCGACCGCGAGACGGGCAGCCGAGTTGAACTGGCCGGCACGGCACTCGATGAGGCGAGCATCGCGGACACGACGGGCGCTGGCGACAACTTCGACGCCGGGTTCCTCCATGCGTGGCTGAAAGGCGCCCCGCTCGCCCAATGCATTGAGCTCGGCATGCGTTGCGGAAGTTCGAGCCTGCGGTGCATGGGTGGCATCGAGGGACAGTTTGCTGGCGAGGGGCAGGAGCTTCACTGACATGGCAAAACGCGACACCGTTGGAGTCGGCCTGGTTGGCTCGCAGTTCATCACGACGATCCATGCAGAGGCGTTGCGAGCGGTGCCGCGCGCCAAAGTGCTCGCCGTGATGTCGCCGACGAGCGGGCACGCGCGCGATTTTGCTTCGAAGCACGGCATCGCGCACCACTTCGAGGACCTGGACGCGATGCTCGCCATGGACGAGATCGACATGGTCGTGGTCGGCGCACCCAACTTCGCTCACTGCGAGATCACGATAAAAGCCGCAAAGGCCGGCAAGCATGTGGTCGTCGAGAAACCACTGTGCCTGAACCTGGCAGACGCGGATCGCATGATCGCGGCGTGCGATCAGGCCGGCGTCAAGCTGATGTACGCGGAAGAGCTGTGCTTCACGCCCAAATACGTCCGGTTGAAACAGTTGCTCGACGACGGCGTGTTGGGCCGCCCCGTGCTGTTCAAACAATCCGAGAAGCACGACGGCCCGCATGCCGCGCACTTCTGGGACGTCGAGCGCTCGGGCGGCGGCGTCAGCATGGACATGGGCTGCCACGCCATCCAGTTCTTCCGTTGGCTGAATGCCAACAACCCCGTGAAGAGCGTGTACGCGCAGATGAACACCAGCGTGCACGGCGCCAAGACGCGCGGAGAGGACAACGCGATCATCATCCTCGAGTTCGACAATGGCGTCGTCGCCCTGGCCGAGGAAAGCTGGACCAAACTCGGTGGCATGGACGATCGCGCCGAAATCCACGGTTCGGAAGGAGTGGCCTACGCTGATGTGCTGCACGGGAATTCCATCCCGACCTACAGCGCGAAGGGTGTGGGCTACGCCGTCGAGAAGGCCGGAAGCACGGTCGGCTGGAGTTTCGTGATGTATGAGGAGATCTGGAACTACGGCTTTCCGCAGGAGTTCCAGCATTTCGTCGATTGCGTGCTGCACGACCGCCAACCGTTGGTGACGGGAGCCGACGGCAAGGCGGTCCTCGAGATCCTGTTCGCTGCGTACGAGTCCGCGGGCGCGGGCCGCAAGATCCTGCTGCCGTCGCCGACGAGAGCGGACAAGCCCTGCGATCTGTGGCTGAATAGTTAGGCGCTGCGGAGCCACGAACGCGCGCATGCCCACAGTCCATCACTGCCGCGACTATGAGGAGATGAGCCGGCGAGCCGCCGCGCACGTCATTGCCGCGGCGACCGCAAAGAGTGACTTCTTGTTGTGTGCTCCGACCGGCCACTCACCCGCGGGCCTCTATCAGGAGCTGATTCGCGAAGGCGCGAGGCAACCGGATCTCCTGCGGACCTTCCGGGTCGTCAAGCTGGACGAGTGGCTCGGAATGCCACCGGGCGATCCTGCGAGCTGCGAGCATTATCTCCAGAATCGGCTCGTCGGGCCCCTTGCGATCGCTGCGGATCGCTACCTCTCCTTCGATGCGGAGACGAAGGATCCGGTGCGGGAATGCGCGAGGGTGAGCGCGGAGCTCGAGCGCCAGGGCCCGATCGATGTGTGCATTCTTGGCCTCGGACGTAATGGCCACGTAGGACTGAACGAGCCGGCTCCCAGCCTGCAACCCAATTGCCACGTCGCGAAGCTGTCCGCCGAAACGCTGGGGCACGCGATGATGAGTGCCAGGGATGCCAAGCCTGCCTTCGGATTGACGCTTGGCCTGGGCGACATGCTTGCATCCCGGAAGATCGTGCTGCTCGTGACTGGAAAGGGGAAAGAGCGAGCCATCGAGAGATTTCTCGAAGCCACGGTCACGACGGATTTGCCCGCCAGCTTCTTGTGGCTGCATCAGGATGTTGAAGTCTTGCTGGACGACAGCTCTCGTTAGTATTCACACCGGCAGAAATACCAGCAAAGGAGCATGTCGCTGATTACTCTCGTGCCATGCCACCACGCCGCGAAAGTCGAGCCATCGCAAAACCCGTTCGCGTGGCGCTCGTGGGCTACGGACTCGGCGGTCAATCCTTCCACGCTCCGTTGATTGCAGCCACGAGCGGGCTGCAACTGGCTGCCATCGTCACGGCAAACCCGGCCCGGCGCGCCGCTGCAGCGCGCGAACATCCGCACGCACAGCTAGTCGAGTCGGCGGACCATCTCTGGCAAGACGCAAAAAACTACGACCTCGTGGTCATCACGTCGCCGAACCGTTTTCATGTTTCGCTCGCGAGGGCCTCGATCGCAGCCGGCATCGCCGTCGTGATCGACAAGCCGATGGCCGCCACTGCTCACGAGGCGCGGCTCCTCATCGATGAAGCACAGCGACTGAAGGTTCCGCTCACCGTCTATCAGAACCGCCGCTGGGACGGAGACTTCCTTACGGTGAAGCGCCTGCTCGCCGAAGGCGCGTTGGGCGAAGTGCTGAGATTCGAATCGCGGTTCGACAACTGGCGCCCCGCGCCCAAGGACGCGTGGCGAGAGAGTGGCGACCCGCAGGACGCGGGTGGTTTGTTGTATGACCTGGGCTCGCACCTGATCGACCAGGCGCTGCATTTGTTTGGTCCCGTAACGCACGTTTACGCGGAGATCGAACGGCGCCGACCCGGCGTGAAGGTGGACGACGATTTCTTCGTGGCGTTGCATCACGCCGCGGGAGTGCGGTCACACCTCTGGGGCTCATCGGTTGCGGCGCAAGAGGGAATGCGGATGCGGGTTCTCGGCACGCGCGCGGCCTACACGAAGGCCCATAGAGACGCTCAGGAACCCTGGCTTCGTTCCGGGCGCGGCCCCGCTACTCCCGGTTACGGAGAAGAGTCTCCGGAACAATGGGGTCGGCTCGGCGTCGGTGACCAATCACGTGGAATCGAAACGGAGCGCGGCGATTACTCGCGCTTCTATGCACAGACGGAAGCATGGCTATGCGAAGGCGCACCCCCGCCGGTAAATCCCGAGGATTCGATGCGTGGGCTCGAAATCATCGAAGCCGCGCTACGCTCCGCCGCCGAGCGCCAAATCATTCCGCTCGCGGCTGGATGATGCGGGCCGCCGCGAGAGCGGTTGAAGTGACCAGATCGGACGCAGAGAAAAATTGGTCCGCTCATGAGCCCCCCTCACCGGGCCTGTCTTTCGAACGTGCGGTGGCGCAGAACCACAAAGCACGTAGACCGCGACGCAGCTCGAACACAAATCTCCCAGGCTGATGCCACAGGCCCGTACGGAACTTGCGGGCAGCCTCGATGAAGATTCCGCCGCGGAGCCGCCAGCCTCGCCGTCTCGCCAGGTGCGCAGCAAGCTTTTCATCATTCCATGCGAACGAACGCTTGTTGCGCAAAGGAACTGGAGGCACCTCGAAAGCCATGATGTAAGCGTAGCGTGGCTCCGTGGAAAAATTGGGGCCTGCGAAATGCAGTGTCCGGCCGTGGTGCACTGTCGCACCTCCCATGTCCATTGGGCACGCGACCGCGGAAGCCACTGCAAAATCCGCGGCGCATTCCAACGCATGGACACGTGGATCGTTCTCCGGGGAACGATGCGTGAGCAAGTCGCCCTTGTTCGAGCCAGGGATGAACTGCATGCAGCCGTTCTGTTCGGTTGCGTGCTGCAGCGGTATCCAGAAGCTGACCTGGCTGTAAGCGAAATTTGGATCTGCACGATAGGCTTCATCCTGATGCCAGGGGGTGGCTCCTCCACGTCCTGCGGGCTTCAGGATCACGTGTTCGAACGATGGTGTCGCTTTTGAGCCTAGCAACTGTTGTGCAACCTTGGCAGCCCGATCCCGGCATTCCAGGGAACGCAGTCGCGAGGAAAAATGGTGCGGATTGATCAGAGTCGGCTGGGCCTGTGAGTTCGGATCGTCATCGTGCCCGAGCATGTCGTACTGGGCTCCCTCAGACCGGCCAACCCCGCGGCGGAACAAGTCGTCCATGACGCGACGTACTTCCTGCAGCTCGAGCGGATCGCAAAAATCGAGAAGCCGCAGAAATCCGTTCTGTTCGAACTGATGCATGGACTCTGCGCTAAGCATGACAAAACTCCCTGTAGCTATCTCAACATTGTTCAGTACGTCCAGCGCACACCGACGCTCGCGACCTGGCTGTCGTATTCGAGCAGGGCGTGGTTGGACTCGCGTTTTTCAATGCTGCCGGAGAGATCGAAGCGCAATTTGCGCAATGGACTGTAGCCAATCGAAAGCGTGCCGCTGGGCACACGATCGACGCGCGCACCGTTTTGCGGACTCACACTCATGCCCAGGTAATGCTGCGTTTCATATCCCAACTCCAGGGCGATGGAGATCTTCTCACTCGGCTCCCATGCTGGTGCGATGCTGAAACCCTCGGATATGAAGTACTCTGACTCCGCATCTAGATAGGCGCGCAGGCGACGCCAGCCGCCGAGATTCAGGACGATCTTGTTGGAGGCTTGCCATTCGAGCAGCACCTCACCAATGGTCCCCGCAACACTTTCCTTGCCGACATCGGCAAGAGCCACATCGTCGTATTTGCGTTGCAGGTAGCCGACGGTGAGTTCGAGATGGGTGCGCGGACTGTAATTCTGATTCAGTACAAGACTTGCAATTTCGTCCTGGTAGCTGCGGTCGAACAATTGTCCGGCGACATTGACCGCGCGATCAAAGCGGCCCTCGGTGCGCCGTACATCGACTCCGATTTCGCTCTCCGACGCGGTCTTGTAGCGCAAGCCGGCTGTCAGCGAGTCCGTGCGGAAATTATCGTAGCGCCGCTCATCCGCGCCATGTTCCGTGCTGGCGCTGCGGCCAGCGGCCTTGAAAGACCAGCGCGGACCCGGCTGAAACGCGAGACTCGCGAACGTACCCGTGACGTCGAGCAGATCTTTGCCGCGAAACTGGGTATTCGAAAAACTCGCCAGAGTGCGGTTGAAGTCGCCTCCCAACGCGCCGGACCAGGCACTTCCCGCGCGCCACTTCCATTCCGCGCGAGCGCGACCCGAGGTATTGTCGAGCTGGTCGTTACGTTCATAGGCGTTGTTGATCGCGAGCAGATCCAGCAGGACCTTCTGACGGGACCATTGCCAGTTTCCATCGAGGCCGGCCGAGACCCGGCGAATGTAGTCTTCGCTCGCAGATCCCCGAGTATTCGACTCCGGCCGGCGGTACAGATTGTCGTCGTACAGTTCGCGCGCGCCGAGTGTCAGCTCGATTCCAAGCGGGTCGTCGAGATCGGCCTCCCCGCCATGAGCCGACGACACGGCGCCCAGCACCACGGCGACAATGAGAAGGCGGCGATTCATCGCTGTGGCTCTCCACCCAGGCGCAGACGAAAAGCCTCGGCGACGGATACTCCGCACAGCACCACCAGTAAACCTCCGACGCGCATGCGATCGGTGCGCGGCAGCGCGCCGCCCGTGAACACCGAGTGGAGCCTGACCAAGGTTTCCTTGAACAAAGAGCCGACAAAACGCAGGAAGGATTTTCGGCCGGCGCGATACTGCGAACCGAACACTCCGCCGATGACGCGCCGGCGCTTGCGCGTGAGCTCGCGGAAATCCGCGCGCGCGGGATGGCGCACGATGGCGTCGTGCGCGTAGACGATGCGATGTCCAACCGCGGCAATCTGTGCGGCGAGGCGATGATCGCCACCCGATTTCAACGTCGCATCGAAGCCGTCAAAGCTGCGGATGAGTGCGAGCCTGCTGGTCCAGTTGGCGGTCACGCAGACTCGATTGCGCGCGTTCTCCGCCTGCTTGAACGAAAAGCATTTTTCGAACAATTCGCTCGCGGACAGGCGCAGTCGCGGGCCGAAATCGAGCTCCACATGGCCGGCGACGACTCCAACGCGCGGGTCGGCCAACGCCGCGACGGCATTGCGCACCCAATCGGCATCGGCGCTGCAATCCGCGTCGGTGAAGCAAACTACCTCGCCGTCCGCGTGGGTAAGCGCGAGATTGCGCGCTGCATACGATCCCGGTTTGCTTTCGCGCAGCGCGACAATGCCGGGAGTTCCCGCGAGGATTTCGAAGGTGCGGTCTGTCGATCCGTTGTCGACCACCAGGATCTGCACCTTCTCTGGTGGATAGTTCTGCGCGCGCAGCGCGGCGACGCTCGCGGCGATACGTGCCGCTTCGTTATAGGCAGGGACGATCACCGTGACGCGTGGCTGCCAGGCGACTTCGCTCAAGCGGCCTCCGCGATGCATTGAATGACCTGGTCCCACATGCGGTCCGTCGCGGCGCGCTGCCGGATTCCAGCGATGCGCAAGCGCTCGCGCAACGTGCCGCTGCGCACCTCGCCGATGAAGCCGTCGAGCGCGTCTGATCGGACGACGTCGGCCAGCGAGAGTGAATACGGCGCGCAGTCGTATTCACTCATGGCTTCGCCGTACTTGTGAGACCAGCCCACCGACAGGCACGGCACACCCGCGCCCAGCGCAGACATGATGGCGTGGAAGCGCGACGACACGGTCGCGACGCTGCCGGCGATCAGCCCCTTGGCATGGCGCGCATCCTCGATCAGAAAACTGCGCGGCCGCGGGCTGATGCGCGCGAGCAAGGTCTCGACCAGTTCGGCATCTTCGGCGCCGCCGAAGCGCAGCATCACGGGTACTGCATTCAAACTACCGGCGAGGCGCTGCGTGGCGTTGGTGAAGAAGGCGAGATACCGCGCCACCTCCTCCGGCGGCTTGCCAACCGTGAGCTTGGAGTTTGGAATGACGCAGAAATAGGTGCCGGGCTTGGGATCGCCAGGCAGGGCTACCGCCGGCACCTCGTGCGTGAAATCCGGATACTGGTCGAGCGCACGCGGCGCCCCGAGCGTCGCGAGGTATTCGCGCGACACCCGATCGCGCGGAAAAATGAGGTCGGCATTGCGCAATACTTCGCGCATACCATCGGCCAGCGCTGCGTCGCGGAACGGTCCGAACGCCTGCGGCATGAGAATGACTTTGCGCCCTTCCCGCTTCCACTGCGATATCCCGCGTCCGAGGCGTCGCTTGAGTTTCTCGGCGCCCCAGAAATCTCCATACGCAAATCCGGACAGATCGATGACCGCGCGGAAATCCTGCTCGCGCGTAACCGACAGCGCCCGCTGCATGCCGCGCGGCACGAACTTGCCTAACCAGCCGACCTCGAGCCGTTTCCAGCGTCGTGGCCAGCGCCCGATCACGCCGAAACGCGAGCGATGGCGGCGTGACAGTCGCAGGTCATCGCCGCCAAGCCCGACGCTGATCCTGGCATGGGGAAATGCCTTGCCGATGCGCGCCTGCGCCGCGAGCAGCATCAGGCAGGAGCCCAGGTTTTCCGGATTGAAGCCGCGGATGTCTATGAGCATTCGATCAGTTCCAGTGGCGCATCGAAGCGAGGGGTTTCTTGGCGGAGTAGGGAATCTTGCCGTCAGGATCCGCATGACCGAAGCCGATCAGCAGAACTACGCGTTCGTCGGGCGCGAGGTCCAGCAACTTCGCGATCCTTTCCTCGTGCGCGGCGACGTCGGGCCAGTTGATCGCGCACGAGCTCAAGCCAACGGTCTCCAGTGCAAGCATGAAACTCATCGCAGCGAGCGCGCCGTCGATATAGATCACATGTCTATCGCGTTCCTCTGGATAGGCGCGCAGTCGCCCGATGACCGCGCCAATGGCTGGCAAGGTGTCGGCATAACCCTTGGTGCCGCCCGGGATGCCGGCGACGGCCGCAACCATCTGCGGATCGTCGAACAGGCGGAACACGAACGACTGGCGATTGCACGCACTCGGCGCCTGCAACGCGGCCTCGAGCGCGCGGTCGACAAGCTCGCGCGGCACCGGCTGCTGGCGATACCAGCGCACCGAGCGGCGCCGCTGGCACAGCGCGGCGAATGCGCCGTAGTCAAGCGGTGCGGGCGTGTCACCGCGCGCGTACGGCACCTGGCCGCCGTGCGCTCGCAAGTCGGTGACGGAATCGCGCAACGCGCGCTCGAAGGCATCACGCGCCTCGCCGATCACGCCACTCTGCCCTTCCATGGCGCTGAAATAAGAACGCAAAACGTCCGCGCCCCAGCGCAGATCCGTGGGTTCTGCGCCGGCGTCAGCCGCCAGGGCCGCGAAGGCGCGCACCGTCTCGACGATGTAGTCGCGCGCGAACGGCGCGCGGAAAGGACGCATGATCAATCCCTTCTCCAGGCGATGCACATTTCGGCGCAGCAGCGCCTGGTTGCCGCCGCTGGTCGCGAGCTGGCGGAAATAGTGCATGCGGCCCTGGGCCACGGCCCGCATCTCGCGATCAAAGGCCTTGGAGAACAGCAGGTAGTGCAAACCCGCGAAATGCGCCTGGAACCACGCGCGGTACCGGCGCAGCCGGCGCTTGATCCGGTTGTCGGATCGCGCACTGTCGCGCGCGGGCGCTGCCGGCAGCGGCACCTCGAGCACGGCGTTTCTATCCATCATGACTTTCTTCCTTTGGAAATCCGCGTGCGCAGCAAGGCATAAGGCAGCGACAGCGGCAACAACAGCGTCTCGGTCATCATGCGGGCCATCGGCCAGGTGCGCCGGCTGCAGAACGTGAATAGATAGGACGCGCCGGCGTACGAAATGACCGTGGCAACGGCGGATCCAATCGCGCCCCAGCGCGGGATCATGACGAGGTTCAGCGCGATGTTGAGCAGCGCGCCCACACCGTGCGACACGAACGAGAACACGAACAGGTTCTCGGCGATCATCCACTTGCTCGCCACGGCGCGCTGAAAGATGAATACGCCGCCCCAGATGTGAATGCGCAGGATCGCTGCGGCGCCGGCGTATTGCACCCCGAACAATGTCAGCACGATGGGATCGGCGAAGATCGTGACCACGACGGCAATTGCCGTGGCCGCGAGCGCGAACGCGGCGAGGCAAATCTGCGTGCGCTGCTTGTACAGGTGTTCGGACTTGAGCTTGGTGCGCAACAGGCTCGGGAACACAGCCGCCGCCAGCAACTGCGGGATGAAGTACCACACCTCCGACATGCGCGCGGCCACCGCGTACACGCCCGATTCGGCGACGCTCACCATCTCCGCGAGCATTATCTGGTCGATCTTGAGGTAGATGGACGCGGCGATCGACGAGAGGATCAGCGGCCAGGACTTGCTGAACAGGCTCGACATCGTCGTGCGATCGCTCTGCCAGCGCTGGGGTCGTTCGCGCGCGCCGTAGTAGGCGCACAGGTTCGCGATATCGATGGCCACGGTTTCCGCGGCCGCGATCCACACGAAGGTGAACACTTCCGCGCCGCCGGTGAGGGCCGCGACGCGCGCCAACGCGCTGATCAGCGTGACGCCCATGCGCCAGAACATGAGCGTGCGCACGGCCTGCCGTGATTGCAGCCACAGTCCGGCGACGTCGAGCGCGTTGAAAACGGTCGCGAGCGACAACGCGACCACCGCCCAGAACAGCTTCCGGTCGGCGCCCTGCTCCGCGCCTTGCACGTAATAGATTGTCGCCACGCAGATGGCAATGGCTGCCGCGGTCCCGAGAAAGCGTGCGATCAGCGCCGAGCCGAGCAGCACGCGCTCGCGCTCGCGGTCCAACACCAGCTCCTTGACCAGGATGTTGTTGATGCCGAGCGCGGCGAGCGGCGTGAACAACGCGACGAACGCGACCGCGTAACTCAGCACGCCGAATTCGTGCGGGCCGAGATACCGTGCCACCCACACGCTGACGACGATGGCCGAACACATGGCGAGCATGCGTTCGATGAGCATCCACGTGCCATTCGACAGCGAGCGGCCGAGGCCGTCGGTTTCGCCGAACCAGGCGCGCAACGCCCGCCAGGCGGAGTGCAGTGGTGAATCCGGGATATCAGGCAGAGACGACATGGGCTTCCATTGAAGTTGGTGCAGGCACACGCTCCGCGATTCCATAGAGTTCGCGGACGTGCGCGCGGAACGCCGCGCGGCCGAAGCGTCGCGCGGCTTCGACTCGCGCAGCGGCGCCGAATCGCTCCCGCAGCGACACATCGCTCAGCAGCTGCAGCACGCGCCCGGCCAGCGCGTCCGGCGCGGCAACAAATCCGTCAACGCCATTTTCCACCGCATCGCGATTGCCGATGCAGTCGTTCACCACGCAGGGCACGCCCGCCGCCAGGGCCTGGATCACCGAGATCGGCAGACCTTCCCAGCGCGAGGTCTGTAGATAGACGTGCGCACGCGCGAGGTGTTGCGCCACGGCCGCCCGATCACACCAGCCGGTCACTTCGCAGCCGGCCTCCTCGAGGACG
This sequence comes from Steroidobacteraceae bacterium, assembly GCA_035286365.1. GTDB lineage: Bacteria > Pseudomonadota > Gammaproteobacteria > Steroidobacterales > Steroidobacteraceae > CADEED01. The sequence goes on from DATHJZ010000271.1 coordinate 12,348, forward strand.
GCTCGATACCCCGCGTCGCCGTCGCCCACCCAGATGAAGCGCGCCCCGGGCGTGTGCTGCCGCACGCTGCGCGCCACGGCGGCGAAGTTCTCCGGTGCCTTCTGCCGCGACAGCCGCCCGATGGTCATGATGGTCGGAACGGCTGCAGGCGACCGCGACACGCCGAAGAAGAACTCGTCAACGGGATTTTCGAGCAGCAGCGATTCGCGCCCCGACAGGCGCGCGAGCAGCTCGGCCTCGCCGCGGCCGCATCCCACGGGCACCGCTCCAAGGCCCGCGACCAGCCATTCGAGTGAGCGGAACACGGTATTGCGGGCGTGTCGGTCCGGATCGAGAAACGACAACCCATGCGGTGAATACAGCGTACGGCACGGCCACCGATACAAGGCGCGCACCAGCCGGCCGAGAAACCCCGCCTTCGATGAATGCAGGTGCAACACATCGGGCTCGAATTCGCGTACCGCGCGGGCGAGCGCCGCGGAAAAATTCGTGACGAACGCCAGGTGCAGGCCGCGCGCGGCGGGCACGCGCACGAATTCGACACCGGCAGGAAACAATGCTTCGAGGTCCGGCGGCGTCTCGACTCGCGGGCAGTACACGATCCTCTGCCGCGCGCCGGCCGCGGCGAGCTCGTGTGCCAGCGAAACGATCACATTGAGCGTGCCCGCGGCTGCGCATTCGGTGGCATGGATGACGCGCAACTCGCGGGCGCTCACGACATCTCTCCGAGTGACAGTCGCGGCAGCGCGGCGTCGAGCTCCGAAAATCCGAGCGCCGCGAGAATCTCGCCCAGCACGATCTGGGCATTGGCGGTCCAGGTGTAGTGCGCAAGGCGCCTGATGGCAGCGCGGCGCAGGCGCTCGCGCAGTTCCCGATCGCGGGCAGGACCTGCAAGCAACGCGGCGAGTGCATCGGCATCGCGCGGATCGAAATACAGCGCCGCGTCCGCGCATACCTCCGGCAGGGATCCCGCGTCCGCCGCGAGCACCGGGCAGCCATTGGCCATCGCTTCGAGCGCCGGCAATCCAAATCCTTCGTAGAGCGATGGGAACAGCAACCAGGCCGCGTGCGCGTACAACGCGCCGAGATCTTCGTCAGGGACATACCCAAGCAGTTTGAACTGCTCGTCCGGCTGGCGCGCATTCCCGAAGATGCTCGCGTCCGCCGCACCCGCGACGGCCACCGTCCACGGTACCGGCGCCTGCGCGAGCGCACGCGCCACGACGTCGAGATTCTTGTTGGGCTTGAGGCTGCCTACCAGCAACAGGTAATTGCCTGGCTCGAGCCCGTAACGCGCGACCACCGCCGCGGTGTCGCCCGAGGCAATCGCGTGGCTCCACCCTTCGCGCCCGACCGCGATCCTGCGCGTGACGCCGTAACGCGAGGCGATCTCACGCGCGGAAAATTCCGACACCGTCATCATGGTCGCGACGCGCTGCTGCAGCAGCGCGACCACGGCATCCTGCACCAGTCGGTATCGCAGCGAAAAGCACTCCGGCATGGCCCGCACCGTCGCGTCGTGCAGCGTGATCAGCTGGTGTCGCTTGATCACGGGGGCGGAGTAGTTGAAGTTGACCAGCAAATCGCCGCGCGCGAACCACGGCAACTGCACCTGTTCCCACAGATGCCCGCGCAGTCCCGGTAGTTTGGCGATCGCGATCTTGCGCAGCGGCGGGCAGACGGCATCCGCCGGCACCGCCAGCACGAATTCGATTCCCGCCAGCGCAAGTTCGGGCAACAATGCGTCGAGTGCCAGCAGCGACTCCCGCGCGTAACGCTGCACACCGGTGCCACGTTGCGTGAGAAAGCGGCCGTTGAACACCACGCGGGTCACGCGGCACCTTGGCGGCTCACGCGCACTTGCGGCGAGTTCGGGCGCGGTTTGCTGTCTTCGAACCACTGCGGATCCCGCTGCCACACACCATTTACGCGGCGGAACAACAGTGGAAAGCCGTCGGCGGGCAAGCGCGCCGCCAGCGCGGCATATTCGGCAGGCACACCCGCCTCGTGGGTCGAGCCATCTTCCCAGGAAAGGAATTGCTCACTCATCTTCCAGCCCATCGCCCAGCGGCCAGAGGCATCCGTGCCGGTAACCAGATAGCCGCCGGCGGGAAATCGATAGGCGCGATGAGGCTCGGTCGACTGCAGCAACGCGGCCACGGATTTCGCGGTGCGCAAGGCGGGTTTCGGCACCAGACTGCGCCGCACCAGGCCGAAACGCTGCTCGGCGTGGGAATCGGAATCGCCATCGTCGATGAGGTCGTACCACCACACGCCGCCGATCCAGGGGCGCGTGCGCGCCAGCAGCGTGAAGCGCGCGAGATACATGGCCGCGTCGCGCTCCGCCACGCCGTGTTTACCCTTGTTGGTCGGCCAGCCGATTTCGGTCACGTACACCGGGATCTCGCGCTGCGGCTCGGCCTCCTGGAGCAGCGCGTGCAATTTGTCGAGGCTGGCCACGGCGCCCTCGGGATTCGTCTCGCGGCGGAACAAGGTGTAGCTGTGCACCGAGATCGCGTCGAGATGCGCGAGGCCGCCCGCCGCGATGAGTTCGCGAATCCACTTGAGATCGACACCCGCGGTGACGCCGCCGATCACTTCCGCCTCGGGATTCGCGGCATGGACGGCCGCCGCCGCGGGTTTGAGCATGCGCACGTACGCCTGCGCATCGCCGCGGCCGACCTTCGGCTTCGAACCGAAGCCTGAGTTCCACTCGTTCCAGATCTCGAACTGGCGCACCTGCCCCTTGAGTTCGCGCGCGACGAAACCCGCATATTTCGCATACGCATCGGTGGCGGCGCGCGAGACGACCAGGCCGCCCGCATCGTAGTGGCGATTGCCGTATGCGAGCACCACCATCGGACTGTGGCCGCGCGCCGCCGCACCGGCCATCGCACTGCGCAGCTCGTCGAACTTGACGGGAAAGCGCAGCTTGCCGGCCTCACTCTCGATCGCACTCCAGAATGCATCGTCACGGAAGCTGTTGAAGCCGCCGGCGGCCATCAGCGACAACACCTGGGCGGCATTCCCGCGTTTGAGCGCGAGATGCGTGCACACGCCGAATTGAAACGCGCTGGCGCCGCGCGCAATGCAAAGGCCGAGCAGCATCGCGAGCATGACGCGCGCACTCACGAGGTAATCTCCTGGGCAGGAAGGCTCAAGCGGCGCGCGCGCCGTTGAGACAGCAGCCATCCCCCGGCGGCCGACGCGGCGAGGCTCACGAGAACGGCCATGGCGGCGGTAGCTAGTCCCACGAGCACCCGCGCGTACGTCGAGGAGGGAACGGCAATGAAACCCAGCAGCGCCTTCTGGATCGACACGTGCAGCAGCAAAATCGCGAGCGTGTGGCGACCCACGGCGGTGAACAGCACCGCGATCGGACGCAACGCCGTGAGCGCACGCGCCACCGCAAGCGTCAGCAGGCAACCGCTGACTGCCGCGAGCACCGCGAGCGCCGGTGGTGTGAATACACGCAGATTGAGATCCACGCGCGCGCCCAGCGAGACCACGAACAGCAGCACCGCGGCGGCAACCACCAGCGGTTGCTCCACGCGGGCGCGCAATGCGGGGACGTCCTGCAAGAGCGCGCCCATGCATGCGAACAACAGGCAGGCCGGCAGCAGGTCGACGCTCCATGGCAATCCCGCCGGAGCTGCGAAACCCAGCGCACTCAAGTCCGGACCCGTCGCCATGGGAACCGACAAAACCACGAGCAGCGCGGCCGTCGCAGCGAATGCCCACCGCGCCGCGCCACCCGGCAGCTTGCGCAACGCCTGCGTAGTTAGCAGTGCGAGGAACAGCGCCGGCAGGAACCACAGGTGCGACCACGGCAGCGTCTGCCCTGTTCCCCACGCGATGCCTGCCAGCCAATGCTCGACCGAGCCGCCGCGAGTCATCAGTTTCAACGTGCCGACCAGGAGCGCGGCGATCAGGAATGGCAGCAGCAGCCGGCGCGCCAACGTCACGAACGCAACTTTCATGGAGTGCGAAGGTTGCACCAGCCCGCTCAACAGGAAGAACAGCGGCACGTGAAACAGGAACAACGCGTCGACAAAACCGGGAGCGGTGCCTGCCAGCGCCGAATTGTGGCCGAGCACCACGAGCACGATCGCGATGCCGCGCGCCACATCGATGGTGATGTCGCGAGGGACCGGCTTTGCAGACGCCATCAATGCGCCGGCCATAAGACCGCCTCCCGCGCGGATTCCGGCGCCTGCGCCCGCAGCTGGCGGCGCAAATGTCCCGCCGCAACGCCCGCAATCAGCCAGAACAGGGCCTGCACTACATCTGGAATGGCGATGAGCCAGACAATGAGAAATCCCGTAAGGCCCAGGCCCAGCTCGCGCGACTCACGATCGCCCGCACGTCGGCATTGAAGGATCAGCGTCGTGGCGAATGCCATGAACGCGATGAAGCCGGGCACTCCCGTGGTAGCTAACAAGGTAGCCGCGAAGCTGGACGCGCGCGTCGTGCCGATTCCCACGCCCAGTCCGCCGCTTTCGAAAAATGTCAGCAGCGCGAGATGATTCGCCGTGCTGCGTCCCACACCGGAGCTGCTCTCGGCCTTGTTGAGCACGAGTCCGTCGAGCAGCGCGCCACCGGTGTACCACTGGTCCGCGATCACGAACGCAACCAGCACGGCCGCAAGTCCGAGGGCCACCCGCCACTTGGTGTTCGCGGTTGCTGCGCGATCCGCGCACAGCCACACGCCGACCAGCGCCGCGAGCCCGAAGTATCCGAGCGACGAAGTCGACAGAAGCAGCACGCACAGGGCCAGCAGCCCCAGCCATGTACTGCGTCCACCGAGCAGGAAGATCCCGAGGCAGCCGACAAAACTGTACCCGAGCAGCGAGGGTTCCCAGAACGTCGCGGTAATGCGCTTGATGTCGCCAGCCATCTGGTCGGGGAACTGCCCGACGCCCAGGTTCGAATTGATGATCTCGCGCGGCCACGGCAATCCCGTGTAGAACGCCACCAGCTGATAGAGACCGAGCAGGCAAGCGAATGCGAGACCTGCGGCGACACCGCGCAAAGCCCAGCGCAGCCCATCGGCGCGCGCGGCCACCAGCGCAGCCGCGAACGAGAACAATGCGAGATTCAGCACCAGGTAGAACGCCTGGATGATGTTGGTGCCGCCCGGCGCGACGTCATGCATGGTCGCGGCATCGAGCGCCCCGCGGCTCAACATCGCATGCGCCACGCCGTTGAATACGCGCGGCAACAACAGCGCCCCGAGCACGCCGACGATCGTGAACGCCCAAAGCCACAGCTGCGGCGCGGACCACGGCTGATCCTCGCGCACCCGTGCGGCTGGATGCAGCCTGGCGCGCAGGTAGTGGAACATGCCGATGAATGTCAGTAGATAGGCTGGCGCCATGCCGGCAAGACGGCCGCCCGCCGTAAGGGTGAAGGGCGACGCGCCCTGCAGGAAGGCCGCGAATCCGGTCGCGGCCAGCCAGTGCAATGGGCTGCGCAGCGCCACCAGCGCCAGGATCGCGAAAAATGGCAGGAACGCGGTCAGTTCCATGAGTTGCGCACCGGCAGCAGCGGTCCATCGAGTGGGCCGCGAACTTCGTCGGGCTGCGGCAGCGTGTTTTCCGCCCGCGCCTGTGTCAGCAGGCGCGTGAGCTGCGCCGCCTTGGCATTCCAGTCTTCGGCGCGAGACGCCTCGCGGCCGCGCGCCACTTGCGTGGCGTCGCTGGCGAGCTCGAAGGCCGCGCCGACGGCACGCGCGAAATCAGTCCGGGTAGCGGCGATGGACAGGCAGGGCATGGCGCCGGCCGGCTGAAACGAGCACGAAGCGGCCACCGCGAGGCCCGCGGCGCCGTACTCGAACAGTTTCATCGGGCTTCTGCCGGCATTGGCGTCGTTCGCCGAGAACGGCAGCAGGCCGACCGCGCAGGCCTGCAGCAACCCGGGCAAAGACCCGTATGACACGGCGCCGGTGGCGTGGATGTTAGGCAGCGACAGCGCCGCGGCGATTTGCTTCCCGCCCGGACCCGCGAGCAAGAAAGTGCGCGCCGGCAGAGCCTGCGCCGCCGCGCGCAGCGATTCCGCGCAGAAACGGGCGTCGAAGGCGCCCACGTAGATAGCCCGGCCGTGGCGTTCTCCTGGCAAGGCTCCGAAGGCCGGCGCCAGCGTTTGCGGCGTGGCGAAGCGCGTGTAGTCCACGCCATTGCCGATCACGTGCACTTGCCGTCCCGAAAGGTCGCGCAGGTGCGCGGCGATCTGCTCCGACGTGGCGACGATCACCTCCGCGCGGCGGCACAGGATGCGCTCGGCATCGGTAATGCGCGGATCGCCGCGCATGGCGGCGTACAAATCCGTGGCGCGGTACGCAAGCGTCGCCCGTGAGGGGCGCGCCAGCGCAGCACCGAGCATCCGCGGCTCATCGACGATCAGCTGATCCGCCTGCGCGAGCTGCAATGAGCGCACGCCACGGAGCGGCGCGGCCAACATCCAGCGCGAGTGGGCGTACATCAGCGCCGGGCGTGTCCGCGCCAGCGCCCAGGGCAGCAGCGCCAGCGGGACAAGGTCACGCACGCCGTGGTGGGTTTCACCGCCGTGCAGAAATCGCGCGAATCGTCGCCGCGTAAATCCATCGCGCAGATTGAGTACATGCGCTGGCGTCACGGGCGCACTCACGTGCAACACGTCGTGACCCCGCGCCGCGAGCGCGGTTGCCAAGTGATGCGACCCAACAACGAAGTCGCCACCCATCGCGGTGTGACTCAGAAACGCGATTCTCATGATGCGTCGCCCACCAACAGGTCGCGCGCGTTGGCCGGAAGCGCGCGCACCAGCTGCACGAGAAAATCTTCCTGCAATGCGAAGCGCTGCGGCGTTGCGCTGGCGGCGTCGGGCACGATCTGCGACACCCGCACCAGTATTCCGTCGACGACGCGGCCATTCAGGCCCTCGGTGAAGATGTGCGAGCGCGTCCTCCAGGCACCACGGCTATAGAGATCTCCGATGCGGATCCAGTAGCTCACGGTTTCCACGCGGTCGGCACCGCGCACCAGCATGCGTGCGCCGCGCGCGGGCTGCGCTGAAACGCCGGTCAACGGCAGGTCGACCGGCGTGCGCCGCAGGACTTCGAAACCCTGCGCGGTGTAGCAGAGCTCGGGCCGGTGGATTTTCACTTCCTGCCGTTGATGACTGCCGTAGGCAAGCGCCAGCACCACGATGTCGCCCCGCGGATTGGTGTAGCCGCGCATGAGCACATCGTCGTAGGGTGCTTCGCGGTCCGTCTCTCCCGGCAACTGTGCGCGTGGATCGACCGCGTCTGATGCGAGCGGTGTTTCACGCCACTCGGCAAACTTGACCGGTACCAGGCTTGCAAGCGGCGCGACCATACTGTGCTGGCGCACGCGGGGCGTGAGCAGCCAGGCTGCGGCAGAGGCAAACATCAGGCCAATGGCGAGGAGCACGACGCGGGGATTCACGCTGCCACTCACTGTGCCACTCCTGCGGCCACGGTGGCGTGCATTGGTGCGCGCAGCGGGGGGCGCGGCGGCCGCCCGCTGAACCAGCCTAACAACCGGTCCAATGCGAAGAACGCGCCGAAGGCGAGCAAGACCTCGAGCACGCCGGCGTAATCGTGAAAGGTTCGGCCCGCGGCTTCACCGTTGTAGTACGTGATCAGCACCAGCAGCAGCACGCGCACGATGTTCGCCGCGAATGCGATCGGCAGGATGCCCGCGAGCAGCGCGATATTGCGCGCGCGCCCGAGATGCGCGGCAAGGTAGACGTACAAGAGGCCCACACCCGACAACGCGACCATGGAGTTCAAGCCCGAGCAGGCGTCCGCAATCAGCAGGCGATAGGAGCCGATAGTCAGCAACACGCCGGTGCGCGCTATGGGATAGCCCAGGAAATGCAGCAGGTTGTCGACCGTCACCGACACCCAGTCTTTGAGCGGCAGCAGCAGCGGGTCGAGCAAGGATCCCGGAATCGGCATGACGAAGGCCAGCAGCGCGAGCGGGAACCACAGGCGCCGCACGCCCTGCGCGCCCCACAGCAGCGACGCGATACCGAGCAGCACCGGGATCTGCGCGACAATCTCGAGTGAGTAGATAGACTGTGAGCGACCCAACACGTAGAACGCAATCCCGGCTGCGAGCAGCGCCAGCCCCGGCAGCCACGGGGAATGCGCGGCGAAACGACGCAGTGCGCCGCGCTCGCGCCAGATCAGCCACGTGATGACGGCAAGTATCACCGGCCCCTGCGCGCCGCGTTCAACGCGCCAGAAGACGCGGTAGATGTCGACGTAGCTGGGAATCACGAGCACGGCGACCGCAGCGGCCAGCACCGCCCAGGTCAGCCTGGAAGGAACGACGCAGTCTGTTTCGTTCATCGCGCCGCGCATGGACAGGCCTAGAGCTGCGTCATGACGGCGCCCACCAGCTGCACGCCGGTGGGCAGCAACTGCACCTTGACCGCTTCGATGTCGGCGAGCCGCGTGGCGTCGCGCTGGGTTACCAGCAAACTGTGACCGCAGAGCGCCGCGATGAGCTGTGCGTCGGCATACTCGAGCGCCGGCGGACAGTCGACGATCACCACATCGAAACTCACGGCTGCCACGTCCATCAGACTGCCGAGGCCGTCACGACTCAGCAGCTCCTGCGGATTCGGCACCGTGGCGCCCGCGCACAGCAGGCTCAGATTGGGAAAGCCCGTCACGGGCGTGAGCGCATCCGCGAGCGGCACACGCCGGCCGAGCAGATTCGAAAGTCCCTCGCGCGGCGGCAACGCGAACAACTCGCGCTGGCGCTGCCTGCGCAGGTTGGCGTCGATGAGCAAGGTGCGCTCCCCGATCTGGGAGAAAGCGATCGCAAGATTTGCGGCCATGGCGCCCGCGCCGGCCACCGCGCGCGGCGAGAACACCGCGAGTGGACGCGATTCATTCCGGAAGCAGCGCAACTTCAGCTCGCTGCGCAGCCTGCGCAGCGCCTCGATTTGCGCGCCCGTGGATTCAAAAGCCGCGAACAGCTCGCGACTGAAATGCGAGGTATCGGGCTCGACAGTCGCGTAGTCGAACTGGCGCGCGAGCGCCCGCTGCACGTCGCTTTCATGCAGCAATCCCATGCCGATCGCAACTTCACCAAACGGTTTGCCGCTGTGGCGCTGGGCGGCGAGCACGCTCGCCACGGCGGCTTCGTCGAGTTTTCCGGCGCGCAAGAGCAGCTCGCCGATGGTGCCGGCCCGGGTGCCGGTCCAGTCCCGATCATGATCCTTGCGAATGACAGTTGCCATGCTGGGTAGGTGCCTCGTTGAGTAGTCAGGCCGGCTGCAGTCGCGGCCGGAAGCCAACGCGTCGCGCGCGGGGTGGCGGGGGAAACTCCGCGAGCAGCAGGATGCCGGTCGCCAACGGGATATCCGCGGCCGTCCGTACGCGCCGGTCACGCCATTCGGCGGCCACGGCGAGCCCCACGCCGAGCGCGAGGCCGAACAGCAAGGCGGCAACGGTGTTGAGCAAGGGTCGGGGACGCGCGGGATCGAGCGGCGGCATCGCCGCAGCCAGTACCGCGACCGTGCCCTGGTCGAGCTGGCTTTCGAGCCGCACGGCGCTGGCACGTTGCGTAGCGGCGTCGTAGGTGCGCTGCGCACTCTCGACGTCGCGGCTCAACACGTCCCGTTCGTCACTGGCACGCTTGAGCTCGAGGATGCGGCGCTTCTGCACTTCCAGCGCGGCCTGCATCTGCGCCGCGCGCTGATCGGCGATCTGCGCGGTTTGCTCGATCGAGCCACGCGCCGTCTGCAACTCGGCGAACATGCGGCGCCGCAAACTGTTCACTTCTGCGGAACCCGCGACGTACTGCGGGTGGTTGGGGCCGTATCGTTCGGCGGCTTCGGCGAGTTTGCCTTCGGCGCGAGTGAGATCGGCCTTCATGCTCTGCACGAGGCCATTTTTCACCACGTCCGGCAGCTCTTCGGTGCGGCCGGCCTCGAGCGCGCGTTTCATCTGGTCGCGGCGGGTGCGCGCATCCGAGGCTTCGGTCTGCGCTGCCACGAGCTCGGTCGCCATTCCGGCGAGACGCGCGGTTTCGATGTCCAGGCGTCCGTCGGTCGTCACCAGCGTGTTCTCGCGCTGGAAATCGGACAGCTTCTCCTGCGACGCTTCGAGCTTCTTGCGAAGCCCGAGGACCTGCTCGTCGAACCAGCCCGCCTGGCGGCGCGCCGGATCCATCTTGAGCTCGATCGTCGTCTGTATGAAGGCGTCGGCGAAGGCATTGGCCAGCAGCGCCGCATCGCCGGCATCGGGCGCCGCGTAGGTGATTCGGAATACGTTGCTGCTGCGCGCCAGCTCGACCTCGAGTTTGGAGCTGAGTCGGTCCGCGATCCACTCACGCAGCGAACCGGCACCCTGGGCGCGCTCTTCGAAAGCGGCCTGCATCGAGCGGTCGTCGGCGAGATGCAGTTTCTCGACCACTTTCATCGCGACCGCGCGGCTCGCGATGATGTCGGCCTGCGTGTTGAGGTAGTTGGTCAACGCCTGCGAATGCACGACATTGCCGGTCATTGGGTCGGTGTCCTTCACGTCGGCTACCAGCGCGACCTGCGCCAGGTACACGTTCGGCAACAACACGCTGACGAGCACGCCCACGAGCGTGAGCGCAATCGCGAATGCGGCAATCAGCAGGCGACGCGCGCGCAGGATCTGCAGGAACTGCGAGAGGGTCAAAACAGACTCTCCTTGACGTACAACACGTCGTCTTCGCGAATGGGGTCGGCGCTGTCGATGGAAGCGGTGAGCTCACGGCCGGCCTGGTCGCGGCGTTTGACCACCGCGCGCCGCTCCGAGCCGCGCGCCGTCAGGCCGCCACCGGCGGAGATGGCGCGCGACAAGGTCATGTTGCGATCCAGCCGGTACGCACCCGGCTTCTGCACTTCGCCGTAGATGTAGAAGCGCGGCGCGCGCGGCACGTTGATGGTGTCGCCATTGGCGACCGCGGGATTCTGGCTGGCATCGCCGCCGAAGAGTGCCTCGAGGTCGATGACCTGGCTGCGGCCATCATGACGCAACAGCACCGCGCGATCCGCCGCGGCCTCGTCGGCCACACCGCCCGCCTTGGCGAGCAGATCCAGCACGCGCGTCGAGCCATCGAGAAAGTATTGCCCGGGCTTGCCCACCTGCCCCATCACGGAAACCTTCTGGCTCTGGTACTCGACAATGAGCACCGACACCTGCGCCTTCGTGATGAACGAGCCCGTCTGGAGCTTTTCGGCAATCAGGCTTTCTGCGTCGCGAGTGGATAGGCCTTCGACCCGCACCTGCCCTATGAGAGGAAAAGTGATATTCCCCGACTCGCTGACGCGCACGTCGGCGTTGAGATCGTTGTAGCCGAAGGTGGAAATCTTCAGCAGGTCGCCGGGGCCCAGGTGATAGTCGCTGGCTGCCTGCGCGGCGCCGGTTCCAAGCAGCAGCAGCAGCAAGCCCAGCCATGCGTAGGAGCGCCGGCGCTTCATCGGGCAAGGCTCACGGCGGCCAGCGGCGTCGCCGTCTCGGACGTCGATTGCGTGATGGAAATGTCCGGCGGCGATTCAACTTCCGGTGGCTGGGTATATACCACCGTCGCGTTTGCGCGGACGCGTGCGACGTATTCCGCCGCGGCCGTTTGATTGCGCGTGTTGTGCAGGTATTCCTCGATCAGCGGTCGCGCGCGCTCCAGGGTCATCGGCACGTCCTCCTCGATCGCCGCGACGGACATGAGCAGCACGCTGCCATCGCCGCGCGGATTGACGAACAGGTCGCCGACGGCCGCCTTCGAATAGGCTTCCAGCTCATCGACCGGCAGTCGCTCGGGGGAGATGCTCGCCCGCTCGGTCGTGTACTTGATCCCGTGCGCATCGAGCACATCGCGGACCTTTACCACCGAGTTGACGGCCTCGAGCTCGGCGATCACCGCCGGCGTTACATCCGCGGAGGTCGCCTGGAAAGTCGTGAGCCGGAAGCGGCGCCGCTCTGCAAACAGCAGGGGTTGTTTGTTGTAGTAGTTGGTGATCTCCGTCGCGCTGATGACCGCCTTGGGGTAGATCATTCGCTCTGCGAAAAACTGCGACAGCAATTTGCGGCGTGCCTGCTCCAGCGCCTGAACGAAGCCCGCATCCCGGTCGATGTCGTTTTGCAAGGCCGCCTGTACCAGCAGTTCTTCGGTGGCCAGCGACTCGATCGCACGCTTGCGCGTCGTCGCGGTCACCTCGCGTACCCCGGCGCTTTCGAGCGCGCGGTTGAGCTGCGTGACGGTAATTTCGTGGCCGTTCACCGTCGCCACCACTTGCGAGCCGCGCGCGCCTGAACTTGGGCCACACGACATCAGTGTGGGAATGAGCAGCGCACCAAGGGCGATGCGTCGGGCGGTTGAGCGGAGATGGTCGGTTCGAATCATGATTCCAGTACCTGTCGTTGGGCGTTCAATACGCCCGCTTGTCATTCAGGACCATGAGCGCGGTCCTCAACAAAATGTGTACGTCGAGCCACAGCGACCAGCGTCGCAGGTACTCGAGATCGAATTCGATGCGCTTGGTCATCGAGGGCAGATCGTCGCCGCCGCGAAACCCATTGACCTGCGCCCAGCCGGTGATGCCCGGTTTCACCTTGTGCCGGACCATGTAGCCCGGGATGATCCGGCGGTATTGTTCGTTGACCGCGACCGCGTGCGGACGCGGGCCCACGATGCTCATGCTGCCCTCGAGCACATTGAACAATTGCGGCAGCTCGTCGAGCGAAGTGCGGCGGATGAACTCGCCGAACGGCGTGACGCGCGCATCTCCGCGCGTCACTTGCGTGTAACTGCGATCGCCGTCTTCGGTAACGGTCATCGAGCGGAATTTGTAGACGGTGATGCTCTTGCCATCGAGTCCGTAGCGCTTCTGCCGAAAGATGATGGGGCCATGCGACGTGGCACGCACGCCGACCGCGACCAACAACAAGACCGGCGAGAGCAACAGCGTCGCTGCGCCCGCGATCAGGATGTCGGTGAGGCGTTTGGTGAGAGCGCGCACGCCGTAGAATGGCGATTCGCGCACCGCCACCAGCGGAATGCCGTTGATGAGATCGACCCGCCCCTGGATGAGATGGAACGCGAACAGGTCGGGAACGAAGTAGATTGACACCGTCGAGTCACGCAGACCCTCGAGCAGATCGAGCACGCGTTGGTCGCGAGTCATGGGCAGCGTCACGTACACCACGTTGATGTCGTTGCGCAGCACGAACTCCACTACATCCACGGTCTTGCCGAGCACACGTGCCGGCGCTTGCCCGGGCAAGCGCTCGGACGGGCAATCCTCGAAAAATCCGAGGACAGCCGTGCGCAGCAGCCGGTCACTACGCAGGGTTTCTTCGAGACGCTGACCGAGTGGCGTGAGTCCGACGATGACTGCTTTACGCATCGGCTGCGTGGGCCGGAGCACCATCCGGTAGGCTGCAATCTGCGCAGCCCAGGCCGCCAGCGGTGTCGCGACGCCCCATGCCAGCAGGACTTGCCTGTCGATACGATCTGCGAACCCCGACATCACGATGAGCGCCCACAATGTGGTCGTGAACACTGCCCAGCGAAGTGCCAGGTCGATCAGGCGGTGTAGCGCGTCGCGCCAGTTGCGCGTGCCACTGAATTGCGCGACCCCCAGCAACTCCGCCGCACCCGCAAAACCCAGCACGGCAACCAGGAAATAGGGCCCGTGCAGGCTTTCGCCGCGAACCGCGACGCAGGCCGCGAGTGTGAGCACCGCGACCACCGGATTCAGGAGCGACTTCACCACGAACACGGCGGTCGGATCCGCGGCGCTCACGGCCGACGATCGATTGTTGCCTCTCAATGAGTCCACATCAGCTCCATGGCGAACAGGTAGTCGTTTGCTCCCTGGAAATGGGATCGCGCGACGGGACCTGCGGGACGCGATCTGTATTTCATCAAGCTCAAGCTGAATTCAACGCTTCGTCGCTCAGCACCTGCTGACCCAGCGCCTTCTGCTTGCGATGCAGCTGATACGCCGCAAGCCCCAGGCCGATGAGCAGCATCAACCACGTCTGGACTTCTGGAACCGCCGCGACGGACACACGATAGGTGGCGGCATACCCGCTCAGATATTTTGCCGTGCCGAATATCGCTACCGTGTAGCTGCCGGGCGCGAGGTCCGCAAACGTGTACTTGCCGGGCGTCAGGGCGCCGTCCGTCAATGCGCCCATCGCGTTCGACAGACTCCAGGTGGCGCTGGTCAGACGGACGGGCGCGACCAGCCCGCTGATTGTCGATGTGCTTGCGAGAGAGAAGTGAATGGTGTCCTGAAAACTTTGCGAGAAAGCAAAGGCATTGCCCACGATTCCGAAATCGCCATCCGAGAGCGCGCCGAGGTTCGTTCGCCTGGTGGAAGCCCCGGCGGGGCCTATCAGAGTCAGGCACAGCAAGGCACCCACGACCAGTTGTCTGGATTTCATGTAGCCGATACTCCCTTCGAGATTCGAGTAGCCAAGCAAATGCAATAAGCGTTCCGTGGCGTTTGCACCATCACCGTGCGCGCACACCTGTATCGATGCGCAGTAGTTTGAGGATCGATTCCTGCGAGGGAGAGACCGGTACTGGAACGCAACAATTGCCAAAAGAGCGCTTCGAAATGCGCGATTGCGCGAGAAATGCAACGCAAAAGCGTTGTCGGCAATTTGCGAATCACTTGGGCGTTTTTCGCAGCCGCATGTTTGCTTGCACAACACCGGTGCCGCCAATGGCTCGCGCCCCGCACCAATCGCATGCGCGATGTGTCACGCACGGTGCAGAGTAGTTTGATCGATTTGACCGCGTTCACCGACATTGTCGGCGCGCGCGCAGGTCGCCGTGTAGGATTAGACCGACGTGAGAATTGTTCACGTGAGCAGCGAACCCGCTCAACTCATCAGCGCGCACGTAGTTAGGTTACGAGTCGACTTCCAACTCATGACGAGCGGCAACGTCAGTGATTCCGGGCGCGCTCGACCTCGTGAAAAGCTGCCGAGAACGAGGCCAACAGAATGCCTTGGGTGCCCCTCCGCACTGAATCGTAACATATTGATTTAATTGATTTAAATTGAATAATCAACACCTCTTTGGGCAAGTTGCTCTTTGTCAAAGATTCTCGAAATTTGCGTAAGTTTTCATACCAGCAGAAATCCCAGCAAAGGGACTTGTCGCTGATTGTTCACAGTCACGTGGAATCGAAACGGAGCGCGGCAAGTACTTGCGCTTCTACGCACAGACGGAAGCATGGCTACGCGAAAGCGCACCCCCGCCGGTGAATCCCGGTCGATGCGTGGGCTCGAAATCATCGAAGCCGCGCAACGCTCTGCCGCCGGGCGCCAAGTCATTCCGCTCGCGACTGGATGATGCGGGCCGCCGCAGGTGGAGGACGGGAAATGGGGCGTCGGATGTAGTTAGTGATTGCTCGCAGCATTGACCACTAGGCTCCGCGCGCTTGAAGACTCACCAGGTAGGTGACCAGCGCAGCCAACTCGTGAGACTTGGCGGTCCAGTACTTCGAAAACAGTCCACCTGACCCAAACAAGGCGGTTACGATCCCCTCTCCTCCGGCGGTTTCCCAAAGTGCTCTCAGCTTGGGTGCCAGTGGATCGGAAACGGCGAATCGATCGCCACGCACATAGAGAACCCACGACGACAGTGCATTGAGGATCGCCGGACAAGAGCGTCCGGATGCTGCGTTGTCAGTCAGCACCGCCAACCAGCGCTGCGGGATCTTCTGCGATCCGTCCATCGCAATTTGTGCGAGGCTGTGTGGAAGGCGCGGATTCTCGAACCGCGAAATCAGTCGGTCGCAATATGCCTCCGCATGGAACGGGGCCATCTTGCGCAGCGTGGCAGCCGCTTCCACCCGCATCAGTCGTTTGACGATGGGACCAATGCCTGAATCGGCGATGGATTCATGGACGAACCGGTGGCCTGCCATGAGCCCAAGATAGGCAAGCGCAGAATGCGCGCCGTTCAGCAATCGCAACTTCGCCAATTCATGCGAGTGGACGTCGGTGACAAACTGCGCCCCGCCGATTTCCCAGCGTGGACGCGCCGTCGCGAAGCGATCCTCGATCACCCATTGCCGAAAAGGTTCGGTGACGACCGCGGCCTCGTCTCGCGCGCCCAATCGTTTTGCCAACCCGGCCAGATCGGGCTCCGTGGTGGCAGGCACGATTCGGTCAACCATGGTTGATGGACAGGCACACTCGCCCGCGAACCAGGCGGCCAGCGGCTTGTCGGCTGCATCGAGAAATGTGTGCAAGCACTGGTCCAGAACCAGGCCATTGCTCGTCAGGTTGTCGCAGCTCACGAGCGTGAGCCCCGGCAGTCCCTGTGCCCGGCGCTGCGCAAGTCCGGCGCGGATGAACCCATAAATGGTCTGCGGCATCGCGACGTCCGTCAGATCGGCAGCGATCGCGGGATCGTTGAGGTCAAGACTCCCGTCCAGCGTGCGGTGGTAGCCCTTCTCGGTAACGGTGAAGCTCAAGATCCGCGTGTCCGGTGATGCGATCGCTCCAACGATCTCGGTCGGCTGGATCCCACCGACCAGCACATCTCGAACGGCCCCTGCAATTCGCACGCCCTCGCCTTTGGCGCTTCGTTCGATGATCGAATAGAGACCGGCTTGTGGTGCAAGCTGGTTTCGAACTGAGGGCGAGCGCAGCGACACTCCGACGATCGCCCAGTCGCGATCGCCGCTCGCCATTGCGTCGTCGGTATAGACGGCCTGGTGCGCGCGGTGAAAGGCCCCGATCCCGAAGTGGACGATGCCGCTGCGCTGCACGCTGCGATCGTAGGCGGGCAACTGCACGTCCTTTGGCAGGCGAGCCAGCACTCCAGGCGCGAGCCTATGCGTGTCGACGCCGGATGGGCTCACCAGTTCCACACCGTTCCGTCTTCGAGCCGGACGACGGGTAGATAGGCCCGTTTGTATGGAAATTTCGCAGCCAGCGACTCATCGATGTCGACGCCGTGGCCAGGACTTTCGCCACAAAAGAGCATGCCGTTCTTGAAGTGATAGTCATGCGGGAAAACCGCATCCGTCGCTTCGGTGTGGCGCATGTATTCCTGGATGCCGAAATTGGGTACCCAGGTGTCAAAATGCAGCGCCGTTCCCATCGTGACCGGCGACAGGTCGGTGGCACCGTGGCTGCCGGTACGGATCTGATACAAGCTGGCGAGATCGGCGATGCGGCGCAGATGCGTGACACCGCCCGCGGAGACTATCGTGCAGCGGATGTAGTCGATCAGCTGGTTCTGAATCAGATCCTTGGCGTCCCAGATCGTGTTGAAGATCTCGCCGACCGCCAGCGGCGTCACCGTATGCTGACGGATCAGCTTGAACGCCTCCTGGTTCTCCGCCGGTGTTACGTCCTCGAGCCAGAAGAGCTGATAAGGCTCCAGCATCTTTCCCAGATTGGCAGCTTCTTGCGGGGTATATCGATGGTGGCCGTCGTGCAGTAGGTGGGGGTCGAAGCCATAGGTCTCGCGCAGCTTCTCGAACAGCTTGGGCACGTAGTTGAGCGCCTTGCGCGTGTTCCAGCCAGTCACGGTAGGCAGGGCCGCGTCGGCGGGTTCGTAGTAGAGCTTGCCGCGGCCCACACCGTACGCGTCCTTGATTCCGGGCACACCGGTCTGGGCACGAATCGCCTTGTAGCCCAAGTCGATGTAGTGGCCGACGGCCTCCACAGTTTCGCCGATGTCGCCGCCATTTGCATGGCCATAGACCAACACTCCGTCGCGGCTGCGCCCGCCGAGCAACTGGTAGAGCGGCATGCCCGCCATCTTGGCCTTGATGTCCCAAAGCGCGACGTCGACCGCGGCAACGGCCCGCATCGTGACCGGGCCGCGCCGCCAGTAGGCGCCGCGATAAAGAAACTGCCAGATGTCTTCGATTCGCCGCGGGTCCATCCCGATCAAGCAGGGCACGACGTGGTCCTGAAGATAGGACACGACCGGCAGTTCGCGCCCGCACAGCGTCGCGTCTCCGATGCCATATACACCCTGATCCGTTTCGATCTTCAGGGTGACGAAGTTTCGTCCCGGACTCGTCACGATCACTCGTGCGGCAGTAATTTTCATCGATGGCTCCCATTCGTTTTCATGATTCCGGTGCGCGTCGGATCGCGCGGTCGTCACCGGCTGCCGGCCCGTTTCGAGGTGTCATAAAGCAGTGGCAGATCTTTGAGTTCCGGGGCAGGCGGCAGACTCTTGATATAGGAATAGATGGCGCGCAGATCCTCGTCACGCAGCAGCTCGCGTGGATACGCCGGCATGCCGCCGTAAGGAAAGCGCACGATCTGTTGAAAACCTTCGTAAGGCATGTCAGCCGACAGACGCGGCCCCGAATTGGCGCCCTGCCCTACGTATCCGTGGCATTGATAGCACCCAAAAGACACGAACGGCCGCGCGTCGCGCGGTGCCGATACCGCGGGCCGACTAACAATCTTCTGATCGCCTTCTTTGGCATCGCTTGCCGCCGCCACGAGGCAGACGGCGACCAGCAAACCTGATGTTGCGAGATGGCGCGCGCGGCTGACCGTCATGGCAGCTCCCTTCGTTTGGATTCGTTGCTCATCGCCTATCGGGGCTGGCATATGACGTCGATCAAGGCCGGTTCTCCCTGACTCACGACCTCCAATGCTTTGGTGATGGCCGGGCCGAGGTCCTGCGGACGAGAGACGGGACCCGATGACCACACGCCCATGCTTTTCGCCATTGCCGCAAAGTCGATCGCCGGTTCATCAAACGCGTTGCCGATCTTCGCGGTCGACTCGATGCCGCGGCGGCGACGCGACGCCATCCGTTGCAAATGCATGAATTCCTGGTGGTAGCCGCCGTTGTTGTGCATGACGGACAGCAACGGCAGGTTGTGATGCGCGGCAGTCCACAGCGCGGTTGGGCCGTATAACAAATCGCCATCCGATTGGATGTTGATCGGCAGGACACCGCGGCCACGAAAAGCCAGCGCCGCGCCCACGGCAGCGGGCGCTCCGTAGCCAATGCCCGCGCCGCCCGATCCGCCGAGATATTGGTAATGCTTGTCGAAGTCCCAGAGCTTGCGCGGCCAGGAGCTCTGAAAATCGGATCGCGACACGAGCGACCAGTCCTTGTTCTTGATTTGATGCCAGAGCTCCATGCAGAGCCGTGGCATGCTGACGGGCGCCGCATCCCAGCCGTACCGCGCATCGTCCAGCGCCTTGTCTCGCCCCTTCGCGAACAAATCCATGGCCGCCCGCTTGCGCGTGGCAATCTTCTTCTTGTGCGAGCTCGTCATCTCCTCGCGCACCGCCTCGATGAGCGACGGCAACGTGGCTTCGCTGTCGCCGGCGATCGCCAGTTCGGTCGAGAGATAGCGCTGGAAGTTCTGGTAGTTTGACTTGTAGAAGAGGTCCTGCGTTCCAATGGTGACGACCTTCACGTTCTCTGCGCCGACGAAAGCCGTCTTGTGATCCGCAAAGTCGCGAACTTTATTGAGCAGACCCCACGGGTCGTTGACCTCCAGCGCCAGCAAGAGATCCGCGCTGCGAATCGGCCCGCCTGGCGCGAAGGTGTGATTCAGGTAGTGATTGGACGGGAAATTCATGCGCCCCGCCTCATCGACTACGGACGCTTGCAGGAGCTCCGCGAGCTGAACCAGCGAATCGATGCCAGCCTGCGAGCGCGCATGGCGGTCGGCGACGATCACCGGCGAAGCTGACTCGAGCAGTAATCGCGCGGTCTCTCTCACGGCATTCAAGTCGCCCTGGGGCGGCTGCAGCACCGTGAGTTTCGGGATCGGCGGCTTTTGTTTGACGGATCCTTCCTGCAAGTCTGCGTCCGCGACCAGTACCGTCGGTCCCATGGGTGGCGTCAGCGCGATGCGATAGCCGCGTACCAGTGACTCGGAAAAGTCTTCCAGGGATATCGGCGCAGCATCCCACTTGGTGAAATCCCGCACGATGGATACCGGGTCTTGCGCAGAGTGCGCCCAGGCAACGCTGCCGCTGCGATTCGCGGCGTCGATATCGTTGCCCGCGATGATGATGACCGGAACGTAGTCGCACCATGCGTTGTAGATAGCCATCGCTGCATGCTGTAAACCGACTGTTCCATGACATGCGACGGCCATCGGCTTTCCTGCTGCCTTGGCGTACCCATGCGCAAGGGCGACCGCCTGCTCTTCATGCAGGCAAGTCAGGATTTCCGGTCTCGCGTTCCCACCATAGTTGACGACCGACTCGTGCAGGCCGCGAAAGCTGGAGCCGGGATTGATCGCGAGATAATCGATCTGCAGCTTCTGCAGA
>DATHJZ010000272.1:0-15060 GCA_035286365.1 Steroidobacteraceae bacterium
GCCGCCAGGCATTTCGCCAGCGGCTGGGTCGCGCTCACCGTCGAATACGCATCGAAGAAGCTCGCGATCGAGGAGCTCAAGGATCACGCCGTACCGCGGCCTGGGGATAAGACCGCGGTGCTCATCCTCGACGTCTGGGAACACGCGTATTACCTGAAATTCCAGAACCGGCGCCCCGAATTCATCGAAGCGTTCTGGAAAGTGGTCAATTGGGGCCACGCCGGCGAGGTTTTTGGGAACGCAACATCGGCGCGTTGATCACGCAGTCATTGCAGCGCGCTCCCACGCTGTAGGAAAATTCTGACCCACGTACCGCCAGCTAGCCGGACAGGCGGACAGACTCACAAATGTAGACTTCGGCAATGCACGAGATAAACCAACAAGTTGTGGAGCAGGCCCGGCCCATGAATCGAACCAGAGTCATGATCGTGGACGACCACCAGGTCGTTCGAGCCGGCTTACGTACCCTGATCAACGCCCAGCCCGACCTCGCGGTCGTCGCTGAAGCGAACTCAGGTCGCGATGCGATGGATCAGCTGCGGCAGCACACGATCGATGTGTTGTTGCTGGATCTTTCGCTGCCGGACGTATCCGGTCTCGACGTGCTGAAGCACGCCAAGGCGCATTACGAATCGGTGGGCGTGCTCATCCTGAGCGCTTTCCCCGAGGCGCAATACGGCCTGAACGTGCTGCGCGGCGGCGCCAGCGGTTTCGTCGGCAAAGGCACGGAGGAATCCGAGCTGTTCCGCGCGATCCGCACGGTAGCCCGCGGCGGCCGCTACGTAGGCCCAGACCTTGCGGACCTGCTGGTTGCCGGCGTGCGCGGCGACCCGAATGCGCCCCTGCACAGCATCCTGTCGGAACGCGAATTCCAGATTTTCTGCAAGCTTGCACAGGGCGAGTCGGTTTCTGAAATCGCTAATCGTCTGTTCCTAAGCGTAAAGACGGTAAGCACCTACCGCAGTCGGATCCTCGAAAAGATGTCGATGAAGAGCAATGCCGACATCACCACCTATGCACTGCGGAATAACCTCGTTCAATAGTTAGGGCCGCCGGGCCATGGATGGGGCAATGGAATATCAGTCGACGTCAACCGCGTCCGCGCCGCGCAGTCAAGCCGCGGCGACCGCCACGCGCAAGAACGGCGCGCCGGGTAAACCCCTGCGGATCCTCCTGGTGGAGGATTCGCCGTTGCTGCGCGGCCGGCTGGAAAACATGCTCTCGCAGCACGCCGCCTTCAAGGTCACAGGACTCGCCGCGGCCGAAGCCGAGGCGGTCGAGAAACTCGATTCCGTTCCGTACGACGCCATCGTGGTCGACGTCGAGCTGCGACCGGGCAGCGGCATTGGCGTCATTCGCCAGGCCCGCGCGCGCAACAAGGCGAGCGGCGACGGCGGTCATGTGTGGATCGTCGTGCTGACGAACTACGACCTGCCCACGGTGCGCGAGCGCTGCATGCAGGCCGGCGCCGATCACTTCCTCGACAAGATGCGCGAGATCGACCAGCTCATCCCTATCCTGCTGGGGATCGCGGGACGAAAGCCCTGATGCGATTGCCCTGACCGGGCGACGCTTCCGTATCGAGTTTGCCACCGATTCCGAGCATGCGATGGCGCATGCTGGCCAGCGCGCGCAGCTGTGCCGCATCCATCGCGGGGCCGTCATCACCGATCGTCAAGAGGTAACCCTCACCTTCCGGCTCGAGGACCAATTCCACGTGCTTCGCTCCGCCGCGCGCAAACAGATTGGCCAACGCCTCCTGCGCCACGCGGAACAGCGTGAGTTGCGAGGTGGGCTCGAGATCGAGAATCTCCTCGGGCAGCGTCGCGATGTATTCGATGCCCACGCTGCGGCAGTTCTCTTCGAAATGGCTGCGCAGGGCCACCGGCAGTCCGAAGTGATCGAGTAGTGAGGGCCGCAGTGATTCCACCACGCGACGCTTGAGCGTCATCGCCTGGTTCAGCATCTGGACGACCGAGCGGAATTTCTCGACGCTCGCAGCGTCGAGCGCATCGCCGATGTGGGAATGCAGCCAGGCCATGTCCATCTTGGCCGCCGTGATGAGCCCGCCGAGCTCGTCGTGCAGCTCCTTGGCAAGCTGCGCGCGTTCGGTCTCCATCATGCGCAAAAGCTGCGTGGACAGCGACGACAGTTCCTCGGTGCGCGCGGCAACGCGTGCATCGAATTCCTGATCGTGCTGAACAGCGGCCGGGCTTGCGCCCGGCTTTTCGGCCATCGTCATTCGTGTCCCTCGAGAGCCCCTCACCGAGGGCGGTCAATCTTTCGGCAAATCCTCTAACAAATCAACGAGGTCTTCGGCGTGCTCTTCTTCCTGGGCCAGGATGGATTCGAGCAGCCGCCGCGACGTGGGATCCCGCGGGCCGATGAAATTGACCATCTCGCGATAACTCTCGATGGCGATGCGTTCGGCAAACAGGTCCGCTTCGAGCATCTTGCGCAGCGAAGTGGCCTCGTCGTATTCGGAATGGGCGCGGGATAGCAACGTGGCCGGGTTCAGATCCGGGTCTTCACCGAGCTGCACGATGCGCTCGGCGATCTGGTCGGCGTGCGCCTGCTCTTCGTTGGCGTGCTCGAGAAATTCCGCGGACACGAATTTGGCCCGGATACCGTGCGCGACGAAGTAATGCCGCTTGTAGCGCAATACACAGACGAGCTCGGTCGCGAGGGCGGTCTGCAGCAACTCCACGATCGCCATGCGATCGGCTTCGGGATAACTCGGCGTCACCGCGCCTTTCATCATTTGGTCACGCGCGCGCGTACGCAGCGCCTCGAGATCGGAGAGCAGCGCCCGGTCGCCCGTAGGCGGCGCACCCTTCTGTTTCAGATTCGCATTCATGACTTCTCCTTGTGCGTCTGGCGCCGGTAGAAATTGATCAACAAACTGATGGCGGCGAGCCATAACGATCGGTTCTTGAACAACGACATGCCCAGCATGCCGAGCTTGATAGGCTGCAGCTTCGCCCAGAGCGACTCGCGCGCGGCGCCTTGCAATTCGCGCAGGTTTAGCTCGAGCCAGGCACGTTGCAGCTGCATTTCCGCATCCAGCAGGCGCGCGCGTTCAAGCGGCGATATCACTGGGCGGACTCCGTTCGGGTTCGGGTTGCGGTTCCTGCGGTTGCGCCTGGTTGCTGCGTGTCAGCGTGCGCGAGAGGACTTCGAGATCGAGCCGCAGGCTGTCGAGGAACCAGGCGAGCGAGCCCACCGCCCCGGAGGAAGCCTTGCGCTTCGCCAGAGTAAAGCAGGCGACGCCGGCGACGACGAAGGCCACCACCACGGCCGACAGCACCGGCACGCGCAGGTTCGGCGGCAATGCGATCGCGAGCAGCACGATGCCGCCCCAGATCGATATGAAAATCGCCGCCGCGGCGAGCAGCCGCAGCTGCAGCCGCGCCATTACCAGTTGCGTCTCGGATTGCAGCGCGATGCCGGCCGCATCCATCCGGGTCTCGAGCATGCGCAGCAGGTGCAGCGACATCTCGCGCGCCGGATGGGATTCCGCGCCGAGACCGTTTCCCGGCGCCTTCTCGCCGGCCGCATCCATCACGGACGGTTCAACGACTTGGAAATGAGGAAGGTAACCACGCTGCCTAACAAGGCCGCGATTGCAACGGACTGCCAGGGATTCGCGCGCACAAAACCATCGGCGCGATCCGCGAGGCTGCTCGCCACCACTTCCGCATCCGAGACGGTCGCGGCAAGCTTGGCTCTCGCCTGATGCAGCGTCTGCGTGACACGTTGGCGGACCGCTTCCGCGGCGTCGCCGCCCTCTTCACCCAGCGAGCGCAGCAGCGCTTCGGCCTGGTCTACGATTCGATTCAATTCGTCTATGGCTGGATCCACGGCTGCGGTGAACTCCGGTTGATTGGCGGGTGCATGCATGGCGATTCCTCTTCTGTATGCAGCGCAGGATGAACCCTGAGGGGCGTGGTGCCATTCGGATTTGCAGCGCACGCCATGTAGGAATCTGCTGACTTCAAGGCGGCGCTCCATCTTGGAGCGCCGCTGGCGCAATTCGCGGATACTGGCCCCCGTCCAGTGGAGTAGTGGAAGAGTGACGCGACGAGCCCCTCCCCTCGAAAATATTTCGCGTCATCTGACCACGCAACAAACCGCCCATCGACCCCGATGGGCGGTTCTTTTTTTGTTGTTAGGCGTCGCCGCACTGCTCGGCGGCTGCAAGGTGCTCCCGGAAATCCAGTTCGCGCGCAGCCTGCCGCTATCGCGCTCGCGCG
This sequence comes from Steroidobacteraceae bacterium, assembly GCA_035286365.1. GTDB lineage: Bacteria > Pseudomonadota > Gammaproteobacteria > Steroidobacterales > Steroidobacteraceae > CADEED01. The sequence continues at coordinate 4,254 of DATHJZ010000272.1, forward strand.
CCCCCATCGATCTCGAGAGTCCCAACGGCATGGTCGGCCGTGCGGCCAGCATCCGCATGACGCGCAGGCTCGCGGCCACCGGCGACACGTCGCTGCTCGACTACCACCTGGCCGCGATGCGCGACATCGGCGCACCGCCGCTGCTGACCGGCAATGGCGTCGAACTACTGATCGACGGGCCGCGCACCTACCAGGCCATGTTCACGGCGATCGAACACGCGCGTGAATATGTCCTGGTAGAAAGTTTCATCTTCGAGGAGGCGATTCATGGCGATCTGCGGCTCAGCAACCTGCTGACGCAGGCCGTGCAACGCGGGGTGCATGTCTACGTGCTGTACGACGCCGTCGGCTCGCTGACGACCGATGAGAAATTCCTCGCCGGCCTCGGTGACGCCGGCGTCACGCTGTGCGCATTCAATCCGCTGAATCCATTCGACCACCGCTTCGCCGGGCTCAATCAGCGCGATCACCGCAAGATCGTGGTGGTCGATGGCGAAGTTGCGTTCGCAGGCGGCGTTAATTTCAGCAATGCCTATCGCATCGCGTCGCGCCAGGCGCGACGCCGTGGGCTGTCGCAGCAGAACGCGCTGCACGAGGGCTGGCGCGACACGCACATCGGACTGCGGGGCACCGCCGCCAAACACCTGGAGAACCTGTTCCGCCAGACCTGGACGCTGGCGCAATGCAAGGGCGTGGTGCAGCCTGCGTATCGCGAAAATGCCGTCAAAGGTGGCGACACGCTCGTGCAGATCGTCGCCAGCTCGCCGCAGGATACGACCAACGACATCTACGTGACGCTGCTGTCCGTGATCACCTATGCGCAGGCGAGCATCGACATCACGATGGCGTACTTCGTGCCGGACGACGTGCTGGAAAATGCACTGAAGGCCGCGGCACAGCGCGGCGTCGAGGTGCGCATCATTCTGCCCTCTTACAGCGACTTTTCAGGCGTGTTCTATGCCGGGCGCGCTCACTACCGTGAATTGCTCGACAGCGGCGTGAAGCTGTACGAGCTCGAAGACGCCTTCCTGCACTCGAAGAGCATCGTGGTCGACGGCGTGTGGTCCTCGATCGGCTCGACCAACTTCGACTGGCGCAGCTTCGTGCACAACAACGAGATCAGCGTGTGCGTGATCGATCAGGGATTCGCGCGGCAGATGAACGCCGCTTTCGCGACCGACCTCGCCGCTTCGAAGGAGATCACGCTCGCGACTTGGAAAAAGCGCGGCTTTCGCGAGCGCTTCAAGGAACTGTTGTGGCTGCCGATCCAGTACTGGCTGTGATCAACCACTCGATCACCTTTGCCACCGCGGGCCTGGAGGCGGATTCGCCTTCTGTCACCAACCAGTAGGCTTGCGGAATCTCCACCCGCTCCGCGCCGAACGGACGCATCAACGTCCCCGCCACGAGATCGCCGGCCGCAAATCGCGCGCGCGCCAACGCGACACCCAGCCCCTGCGCCGCGGCCTGCAATACCAGGTCCGACGAAGTGAAGCGCGGCCCGACGCGCAGATCGACGCCGCGCGCAGGATGTACGTCGAACCAGCGCTCCCACGCGGCGGCCGGATCGCGATCGTGCAACAGCCGCGCACGCGCGATGGCACGGAGCGGGTTGCGCTCGCGCAGCGATTGCCAGTAGCGCCGCGTCGCCACCGGAAACAGCGCATCGTTCATGAGCGGCTGACCCGACCCTTGCGGCCACGGACCCGCACCCATGCGCACCGCCAGGTCCGCGCCCTGCTCCGCGATCCCGCGGACCGATTGATCCGTCGCGATAGATAGTTCGATCCACGGCTGAGACTGCACGAACGACGCCAGGCGCGGCAACAACCAGCGCGCCGCGAATGAAGCGGTCGTCGCCACGATCACCGAGTTCGGCGCGCGCAGTTCACGCACGGCGCCGACCGCACGCTCGAGTTCGGCGAGACCTGCCGAGGCGGCCTGGCCGAGGGCGCGCCCCTGCGGCGTCAATGAGATCGCCGATTTGCCGCGGCCCGACTCGAACAGTGCCACGCCCAGCCAGGACTCGAGTTCACGAATCTGGCGGCTGATCGAGGAGTGAGTGACCTCCAGGCTGCGCGCCGCGATGCGCACGCCGCCGGTTTCGTAAACGGCCGAGAACGCTCGCAGCGCGGTCAGCGGAAGCTTTTGCATGGTCTCGGATTCGCACCAGTTGCGCCGCAATCGGCACCACCTGCCGCTGCATGCGCCGCCATGATACCGGACATGAACAACCTGTTGCCGGTCGTCAGCATGCTCATCGTCGCCGCGCTCACGCCCGGCCCTAACAACATGCTGGCGCTCGAATCCGGCACGCGTGGCGCGCGCGCCGTGCTGCGCGTGGTCCTCGGCACGGTCTGCGGTTCACTGCTGCTGCTGTCACTCTCATCGCTCGGCATCGGCGCGCTGCTGGTCGCGCTGCCCGCCCTGTCAACCGGCTTGACGAGTCTCGGCGGCGCGTACCTTGCCTGGCTCGGCGTCCGCCTGGTGTGGCCGCGCACGGCGCATCGCGGTGCGCAGGCTCCTCGCCCACAGCCGGCGACAGTACTCGCGATGGCGCTGTTCCAGCTCGCGAACCCCAAGGCATGGCTGCTGGTCGGCACGGCAGTCACGCTTTTGCCGGGGCTGGAAAACCTGCTCCCGCTGACGCTTGCGATCATCGTCATCACGACCGCATGCCTCTTGTCGTGGGCGCTGCTTGGCGCTGCCACATTGCGGCTGCTGCGGCAACCGAAGACCCGACGCCGCTTCGACATCTGCATGGGATTGACGCTCACTGCGTCTGCTTCCTGGAGCGTGCTCCATGCCATCTGAGTCGATTCGCGTGCTGGCGATTGCCGCGAGCCTGCGCCGCAATTCCTGCAATGGCCACCTCGCCGATGCATTGGTCATACGGGCGCCCGCTGATCTGCGCATCACGGTCTACCGGGAACTCGCGGCGGTGCCGCTGTTCAACGAAGATCTCGAAGGAGATGGTGGGCCGCAGGCCGTGCAACATTTGCGCGCGGCGGTCGCCGCGGCGGACGCGTTGCTGATCGTGACGCCTGAGTACAACCAGGCGATGCCGGCGGTGGCGAAGAACGTCGTGGATTGGCTCTCGCGTGGAAATCCGGATGTGTTGTCAGGCCGGCCCGCCGGCATTCTCGGTGCGACGCGCGGACCGTGGGGCACGCGCCTGTCGCAAGCCGCGCTGCGCCACACGCTCGCCGCCTGCGAAGCGCTGGTCATGCCCACGCCGCAGGTCTACGTGCGCAACGCCGCCGAAGTGTTCGCCGCAGATGGCACGCTCGGCGATGAACGCACCGATGCGTCAGTGCGTCGATTCTTGCTCGCGTTTCAGGACTGGGTAGTGAGGCTGCGGAGGTAAGCAGGTGCCGGCTGGGGGAAATGGGGACATCCTCGTTTCCTCCACCCGGCACCCCGTCACTAACGGCCGTCGCGGTCCGAGTCGCCGGGGAGTACCCGCTCGACGCTGTTCCAGGCCGAACGGATCGCCTGCTTGGCATCCACCCAGGCAAGTTTCGATTTGCCCTTGGCGATATCCCAGCCCGCTTCGAGACGTGTCTCGATGTCCTCGAAGCGCGAATGCGGGTTCTCTTCATATGACTTGTACGCGTAGCGATACGCGGGGTCGAAGTCTTCCCACTCGTAGCGCGAGTCGTAGTAAGGCTCTTTCTTGAATGCGTTTTGCCAGTGAGTGGTGAAACGCTCGATCCGATTTTCGCGTGCCATGTATTTCTCCTGATGGCGGAAGGGCCGCGCTTGCGGTGCCGTTCCACTGTGCCGCAGAGTGTTTTCCGGTTAAGTCGGAGTGCGCGCCCTAAACCTGTAGGCCAAATAAAACGGGGCCGGAGAATTACTCCGGCCCCGTCACATCAGCCTCGCTAGAAGGCTATATCGAACGATTACTTCTTGACGTCGAGCTCGTTGTCCACGCTCTTGACGTTGTCGACTGCGCGCGCCAGCTCTTCGGCCGTCGACTTCGCTTCCGAAGAATCGACGAAGCCCGACAGTTGCACCTTGCCTTCACGCGTCTCCACATTCACCTGGTGCGCCTTGGTGCGTGGGTCGCCGGCGAGAGCAGCCTTCACCTTCGCGGTGATGGCGCCGTCGTCGACAACTTCTTCACCCGTGCGGCCGGTGGTCTTCACCGTCAGGTTGTTGCGGACCGAGGTCACGCCCTTGGTGGTCTTCGCAACTTCCGAAGCGCGCTCCTTGCTCGCCGCGGTATCCACGAAACCGTTCAGCTGAACGGTACCCTTGAAGGTCTCGACGTCGATCTGATGGGCTTTCGTGACCGGATCAGCGATCAAGGCGGCCTTCACGCGCCCCGTGGTCACCGAATCGTCCACCTGCTCACCGGGCGACTTCTGCGTGCGCGTCGAAGCGCAAGCAACCATCGCCAGGGCCATGACGAACACGATCGCGCCCACAAAACCTTTTGATTTCTGCATATAGACCTCTTATCTCCGAGCCGTATTGGCAATGAAACTGACTACTGCGAGGATCAGGAAGACAAAGAACAGGATCTTCGCGATTCCCGCTGCGCCTGCGGCGATGCCGGCAAAACCGAACACAGCTGCAATGAGCGCGATGACGAAAAAGATGACTGCGTAGTGAAGCATCGATATCTCCGCACTTGTTAGAACGCACCGGAACTTCGGTGCCGGCGGGACGCATCATGGACGGAGTCATCAAGCTGCAATGCAGGCTGGCGGGCGCATGCCACGTAGGTGCATGCCCACATGGCTGTAAGCCCCGGGGATTACAAGCGTGGGAAAAAGAGGTGTTGCCGGCGCGCGAATCGGGTGACTCGCCGGCCAGGGCGCCGGATCGGGCGAAAAGGGCGGCGAGCGTCTTACTAGTCGTCGGCTAGTTCGAAGACCTCGTCACATTGTTTGGCGAGTTTCGGATCGATGTGCGCGCGATCATCCGCGCCTAACACCACGATGCCATCGTACTTCTCGATCCGCTGGCGCAACTGCGCCACGTTCAGATTGGGAAAGCGCCCGGAATCCTCAGCCGCAGGCTCGCTCTCGCCGAACAGGTGATCCGTATCGTCGAACAGCAGCACCGCGTCCGAAGCTTCCGCCGCCTTGAACAGCGCGTCGAGATTTTTCTCCGTATCGCCGACGTATTTGCTGACGATGCGCTGCAGGTCGATCTCGAACAGATCCACCGACAACTCGTGCGCGAACAACTGCGCCGCAAGCAGTTTGTTCTTCCCCGAGTGTCCGGTGAACAACACTCGTAATCCGCGGCAGACGCCGGCCTGGCTGCCTTCAACTTTCGCACGACGCGTCGCCAGCAGGCGCTCGAGCACCGGTTTCAATTGTTCGTCGTGCATCATTCGGAGCCTCGTCCGGGAAACAGTGCCTTGAGCAATGGCCGCCAGTGGTCTTCGGCCAACCGCCGGAAACCTGTAGTGCACCCCAGTCGTTTTCCCTCATCGGCGCCGAACTATACTCCCGGCCATCCTGCCGAAAACAGCCGCGGAGCAATGCCCTTGATCGATCTCTACTTCTGGCCCACGGGCAATGGCGCAAGACGCTTGATCGCCTTCGCCCTGATATTCCTCGCCAGCGGCGCCGCGCTCGCCGCGCCCGCCCTCACGACGCCGGCGACCGCCCCGGCCGGCTCGATCATCACATTACAAGCCACGGGCAGCGGTAATCCGCGCGAGTTCGTGACCATCGTGCCAAAGGGTATGCGCGATGGCGCCTATCAGGGTTATGTCTACGTCAAGCCGGGCGATCTCAAACTGCAGACGCCCGCCGAGGCAGGCGACTATGAGCTGCGCCTCACCGAGGCGATTAGCCCTTACAAGACCATTCTCGCGAAGCCCATCAAGCTCATCGCCAGCAGCGCAAGCGTGAGCGGCCCGGCGACGGTTGCCGCGGGCGCCCTTTTCGAAGTGAAGTGGACCGGCCCCAGCAACGAACGCGACTACATCGCGATCGGCGAGGCGGCGCCCAACGGCCGTCTCTACCTCGATTACAAGTACACACGCTCCGGCAGTCCCATCAAGCTCGCGGCCCCGGAAAAGCCCGGCGACTACGAACTGCGTTACATCTTGAGCCAGGGCGACACCGTCATTGCGCGACAGCCAATTACCGTCGGCGCCGTCAACGCAACGGTGACCGCTCCCGCACAGGTTGCGGCCGGCGCAAAGTTCAAGGTGAACTGGACCGGACCCAACAACGAACGCGACTTCGTCACGCTGGTGAAAGCCGGCGCCGCGGAGAAGACCTACGAGCGTTATGCGTACACGAAGGCCGGCAATCCGCTCGAGCTCATAGCGCCGGATGAGCCGGGCGCCTACGAGCTGCGCTACGCCAGCGGCACGCAATACCTCACGCTGGCGCGCGCGAACATCACGGTGGGCGCGATCAGCGGTACGCTCACCGGTCCCGCGCAGGTCGTGGCCGGAGAAGGCTTCAAGGTCGGCTGGAAGGGTCCGGACAACGCGCGCAATTTCATCACGATCGTTCCGCAGGGCGCGCGCGAAGGTGCGTACAGTTCTGCGTACGCCTACACCGCGCCGCGCGACAACCCGGTCAACCTGATCGCACCGCTCGCCGCCGGCGAATACGAGCTGCGCTATTCCACCGCCGAGAAATACCTCACGCTGGCGCGCGCCGGCATCAAGGTCACGCCGGCCAGGAACGAGCCCGGCCTCGTGGCCGTGAGTCTCGCTGCCGGCACGACGTCGGGCGGCGCCATCGAGATCATCCTCGATGCCTCCGGCAGCATGCTGCAGAAGTTAGGCGCGCAGCGGCGCATCGACATCGCCCGGCAGACACTGACCAAACTCACCTCCTCGACCATTCCCGCCGGCACGCCGTTCGCGCTGCGCGTGTTCGGTCGCGAGGTGGATTCCTGCCAGACGGATCTGGACGTGCCGGTGGGACCGCTGAATGCCGCCGCGGTTGGTCAACGCATCAACGCACTGGTTGCAAAGAACGGCGCCAAAACACCCATTGGAGCTTCGCTTGCCAAAGTGGCCGACGATCTCGGCAGCGTGAGCGGCGAAAAACTGATCGTGCTCGTGACCGACGGCGAGGAAACCTGCGGCGGCGATCCGGCCGCCGAGATCGAAAAGCTTCGCAAGGCGGGCGTAAACACGCGCGTCAGCATCGTCGGCTTTGCGCTGGAAGACGAAAAGCTGGCTGCCACTTTCCGGCGCTGGTCGGATGCCGGCGGCGGCGCGTTCTTCGATGCCAAGGATGCGGCCGGCCTCGACAAGTCCCTGACCGAAGCCCTGCGCCCCGGGTTCGAAGTGCTGAACGCCCAAGGCCAGGTGCTCGCCAGCGGCATCGTCGGCGGCGAAGCCGTGAAGGTTCCGAGCGGCACGCACCGCGTGCGCATCAAGGGACGGCCGGACGCGACGAAACCGGTCGCTGTGAAGCCGAAGGAAACCGCGAGCGTGTCGTTCTAGAGCTCAACTCGATGGGGACAGCCTCAGCATCAGCACATCGTGGCCCGGCACTTCGATGGCGAGCGCCTTGCCGGTATTGCCGACGAATCGGCCGTTCCAGAGATTTCGCAGCTTGTAGCTAGTGCTGCCAAAGGCCGCCGCGCGTTTCGACAGGTCGTCGTCCACGTTTTCCGCCTTCCAGTCGAACGAGACCTTGCGCGGATCCTTATTGCGGTTGAGCACCAGCATGGCCCAGTCGTTGCCGGCCAATGGCTTGAACCAGTATTCGATGCCATCGCGCGCCGCGTATCGAAACGCCTGCACACCGAGCGCGTCCTGGTTCACCGCGATCACGGACTTGTTGGTGAGGATCGCGGTCGTCTCCTTCGACATGTTGCGGATGTCGTTGCCCGCGATCAGCGGTGAAGTGAGCATGGCCCACAGCGAGAAATGCGCGCGGTCCTCGTTGACCGTCATGGCATTGCCGACTTCCATCATGTCGGCGTCGTTCCAGTGATCCGGGCCCGCGTGAACGCGCAGGCCGTCCTGCTTGTCGAGAATGTAGAGCACGCCCCAGGATTTCCACGTGCCGTGGTCTTCGATGCAATCGAAGCATGGCGTGATGTCGCCGGTCGTACGCCATGAATGACCGACGTCTTTGGCCCATTCCCACGGCTTGTTGTCACCCCACTCGCACAGGCTGAACAACACGGGTCGCCCCGCTTTGCGCAGCGCCTCGCGCATGGTCAGGTATGCGCCCTCGGCCTTGAGGCCGTTCGTATCGCACCAGTCGTACTTCAGGTAATCGATGCCCCACTGCGCGTAGGTCAGTGCGTCCTGGTATTCGTAGCCGCGGCTGCCCGGCTTGCCGCCGCAGGTTTTCCAGCCCGCGTCCGAATAGATGCCGAGCTTCAGGCCCTTCGAATGCACGTAATCCGCCAGCGCCTTCATGCCCGACGGAAAGTGCTCCTTGTTAGGGTGAATGAAGCCGCGCTCGTCGCGCGCGCCGTGCCAGCAGTCGTCGATGTTGACGTACTGGTAACCGGCATCCTTCATGCCGCTCGACACCATCGCATCCGCCGTTTCGCGGATCATCTGCTCGTTGACGTTGCAGCCGAACTTGTTCCAGCTGTTCCAGCCGAGTTGCGGGGTCCTGGCAAGGCCTTCGAACTTCTGCGCAAAGGCGGAATTTGCGGCGAGCGCCAAAAGGAACGCATATGTCAAGTGATAGGTTTTCATTCGACGAACGTCCCCTCGCATACATTGGTTGTGTTCTGCTGATAGCCGGATACCCAGCCATCTCCGAATTTTCCGCGCCGCCAGATGACATCGACGCAGCCACCGGCGCGCACCGCGTCAAAGACCGCCTGGTCGATCTCCACCTTTCGCTCACCACGCGCATCCGGCCAGCCCGCGACCACGAGGTAGTAGTCCCAGCCGTTCTTTTTCTCACTCTTGTACACGCGATCGACCCGTACGCTGTAAAGCGCCGGCGGGCTCGTATCCCGATGTTCGTTGTACCAGGTGAGCGATCCGCCGGCGGCGAGCCAGACTCCCGGTAACGCTGCGAGCAGGATGTCGACCAGCGCACGCTGCGCGGATGAGGTTCCGTGCAGCCGCAACGCATAAGCCGTCAGCAGAGCCAGCGCGGCGAACGCGACTGTCCAGTTGCTGATACGCACGATGTTCTCGCGCACCACCTGCTGGTCATCCAAAAAGATGTCATAGATGCCACCGACGATGCCGAGCACGGCGCAGATCGAAGCAATGATTGCCATCAACGTGCGCGCGGCAATCGTCGGATCCCGTGCGCTCTCGAGCTCTCTGCCCGCAAGCGGAAGCAGCCGTTCGCGCAGCAACTGCAGATCGTCGCCGAAGGTTCGCGCGAACCGCTCGCGCAAAAATGCGTCGCTCAACGTGCGCGCTTCCCCCTCGCTGCCGCATTCCAGCCACAGGCGCCCGTGCGCGCAGTAGATCGAACGTCCATCGGTTGCGAGCACACGCGATAGCGTCTGATGCAACGCGGCGTCGCTGGATAGAGCGCTCTGCAGCAGCGGATCGTCGCAGGTGATGTAGATGCGCTGATCGAACGTTGCGTCGCCGGTTTCCCATTCGCGGGCGAGGCCGACGTACTTGGCGAATCGATCCAGAAAAGTCTCCAGCCGCAGGCTGAAATCGAGGCCGCCCGGCAGGTCGATCGAGATGCTTGCACCGTTCAGGGAATTGCCCTTGCCGCGATAGATGTTGACGTCGACGCCAACCTTGCCGATCTCGACGTGTTTGCCGCGCCGCCACTGTCGCCGCCACGGCGCGGTGGTTGCCAATAGCCCGATGAACGCCAGGATGAGAAGCGTGATGTGTGCGTCGAAAAACATGCCAGTCGACGGCGATCCTACGGGCTGGCCCAGGCTTCGGTTTCATTGACCTCGGTTTCGCGGGTGCATGGGTCCGGCGGATTCACGCACTTGGGGCGCGCACCAACCGTGTAGTGAAAGCGATCGTCGGACTTCGGCTCACGCGCGCGATTGCGGATCGGGTCGAAGTTGTCACTGATTTTTCCGTCGATGTCGACGCGCGTGCAGCTCGTGTCGACGCAATCGGTATTCATGGGCAGGCCGCTCGCGATCGCCTTGTGGAGCATCCATCGCAAGGTGATGTCGTTGAGCGCGTGGTTGTTGTTGCCGCCGCCGACGTCCGAGTGCACACCGCGAAACCACACCTCACATCCGCCGCGCACGCGCGTCGGACGAAAGGCCTGGCGCGCTTCGTCGAGCGCCAGCGCGTGATAGCAGTACTTGACGGCCTTGGGCAGACCGAGGTGGTAACCGAGATTGATGCGATTGAAGTTGAAGCCTGGCAGATTGATGGGGATGCCGAACGCGGCGACTACATCCCACACTCCGAGAAAGCGGATCTGCGGCTTTTCCACTTGGCCATTCACCTTCACGCCGTCGTCGGTGACGGCGTTGGCGAAGTGGACCGCCAATGCGGCACCGCGGCTGAATCCCACGATGTCGATGTCGCGATCTCCGGCGGCGAACTGTTTCGCCATGTCGCGCTGCGCGTCTTCGATGCGATCATGGCCGCCCACGCCGAACGCGCCGCCCATGATCTTGCCGAGCGTGCCGTGCTTGGTGCCGACGCCCTTGTAGAAGAATTTTGTGCCGGTGTAGAGGTCCTTGAACCTCACCACGTTGGTGTTGAGGTCGTAACGGCCGGCATCCTTCTCCGAGTTCCAGGTCCCGTCGAACGCATAGAGCGCCATGGTGAACCGCCTCCCCAGCAGTGGCGCGAAGAATACATCAAAGGGGACATTCCGGGTTTTCAGCAGTTTGGTCGCGCTGCGGCAACGACCGCCTGTTACCCGTTGTATGAATCCGCGCGTTTGCG
>DATHJZ010000273.1:0-4067 GCA_035286365.1 Steroidobacteraceae bacterium
GCCGCCGCGGGCAGTTCTTCGCGGCGCGGCCGGCCCGTGGCATCCTAGCCACCGCACCTTCCCCGGAGTCGCACCATGCTGGTCGGATCTCACGTTCGTCGCGTCGCCGTCGTTGGTGGCATGCGCATTCCGTTCGCGCGCGGCCACGGCGCCTATTCGCGCGTCGGCAACCAGGACATGTACACCGCGGTGCTGCAGGCGCTGGTGGCGAAATTCCGGATCGCGGGCGAACGCCTGGGCGACGTGACCGGCGGTGCGGTGCTCAAGCATTCGAAGGACTTCAACCTGGTGCGCGAGTGCGTGTTGTCGTCGGGACTGGATCCGGCGACCCCAGGCCTCGACATGCAGCGCGCCTGCGGCACGGGCCTCGATGCGTCCATTTCGGTGGCGACGAGAATCGCGCTCGGCCAGATGGACGCCGGCATCGCCGGCGGCTTCGACACCGTCAGCGATCCTCCCATCGTCTACTCGCGTGAATACCAGCAGCAGCTGCTGCGCGCGTTTCGCGGGCGCAGCGCCTGGCAGAAGATCAAGCCATTCTTCGGCCTGCGGCCGCGGCACTTTAAACCCGTGATGCCGGGCGTGCTCGAACCGCGCACCGGGCTTTCGATGGGTGAGCACTGCGAACAGATGGCGAAGACCTGGAAGATCTCGCGCGCCGACCAGGATGAACTGGCCAACCTCTCGCACCTCAACGCCGGCAAGGCGTGGGCCCGCGGCTTCTTCAGCGACCTGGTGGTCAGCGAATACCAGGGCCTCAAAGTAGACAACAACGTCCGCGCCGACAGCACGCTCGAGAAGTTAGCCTTGCTCAAGCCCGCCTTCGACCGGCGCAGTGGCCAGGGCACGTTGACGGCCGGCAATTCCACGCCGCTCACCGACGGCGCCTCGGCGGTGTTGTTAGCCAGCGAGGAGTGGGCGCGCCAGCGCAACCTGCCGGTGCTCGCGTATTTCAGCTACAGCAAGCAATGGGCGGTGGACTACGTCAGCGGCAAGGAAGGCCTGCTGATGGCGCCGGCGTACGCCGTGCCTGCGATGCTCAGGGACGCCGGGCTCACGCTGCAGGATTTCGATTTCTACGAGATTCACGAGGCATTCGCGGCGCAGGTGTTGTGCACGCTCAAGGCGTGGGAATCGCCCGAGTACTGCAAGGAACGTCTGGGACTGGACAAACCGCTGGGCAGCATCGACCGCGCGAAACTCAACGTGAATGGCTCGAGCGTGGCGATCGGCCATCCCTTTGCAGCCACCGGCACGCGCATCGTCGCTTCGCTCGCCAAGCAACTGGCCGAATCGCCCACCGCGAAGCGCGGGCTCATTTCGGTGTGTACAGCCGGCGGCATGGGCGTGGTCGCGATTCTCGAGAAGGCGTAGCGGCGCGCGGACTCCTACTTCGCGCCCATCGCCTTCACGATGCGATAGGTGTATTCGACGTTTTCGTCGAACGACTGCACGCCGACGCGCTCGTCTCGCCCGTGCGCGCGGTTTTCGCCCAGCTCCATCCAGCGGCCGGAGAGATCGTAGCTCGGGATGCCGGCGTTGCGCGTCTGCCGCGAGTCGCCGAAGCCCGTTGCCATCGACGGCACGACCGGGGCACCCGGCCACATCGACTCCACCACGCGCGTGACCTTGCCGAAGAACTCTTTCGAAACCGGCGACTCGGGGCTGACGATCGGCGGCGCATCCAGCTTGATCGTGATGTGCGGATCGTTCAGCACGGTAGTTAGTGTCTCGCGCACGTGTTGTTCGGTGTCCCCCGGCATCATGCGGCACTGGATCGTCGCCTGCGCGCGCTGGGGCAGCGCATTTTCCGCATGACCGCCGGAGATCAGCGTCGCGACGCAGGTCGTGTGCAACTGCGCATTGAAGTAGACGTTCTGGCTGAGTCGCTCCGCGGCCGCGAGGTCCGGCGGCTCCGCCGCTACGCTGCGCATGTCGGCGCTCTGCGGCCCCGGATCGAGGTCCGCCATCTTCGCGAAGGTGGCGCGCGTCGTGCCGGTCGTCATGACGGGAAACCTGTACGCCTCGATGCGGCCAAGGCCTGCCACGAGACGATAGATGGCGTTGTCCGGCGTCGGCAGCGATCCGTGGCCGCCGGCGCTGGTCGTTTCCAGCGTGTATGTGATGTAGGTCTTCTCGCTGGTGGCCACGCGGAACGCCACGCGCTTGCCGTTCTTGAGATCGCCGCCGGCGCCGTCGAAGGACACCATGAGACCGGCGTCGATCAATGCACGATGTTCCTTCAGCAGGAATGCGGGGCCATTCGCATTGCCACCGGCTTCTTCATCCGCAGTGAATGCGCCGATGAGATCGCGGTCGGGCACGAAGCCCTCACGCCTGAGCCGGATGAAGGTCTCGAGCATCGCGGCGATGCCGTCCTTCATGTCCATCGCGCCTCGTCCGTAGAAATACCCATCCTTCTCGGTCAGCTTGAACGGGTCGACCGACCAGTCGTCGCGCTTCGCCTCGACCACATCGAGGTGCCCGAGGAACAGGACGGGCTTCCCCTTTCCCTTGCCGTGAATGCGCACGATGACGTTGCCCTTGTCCGGGTGATCGTCCGGCGCGATGAACACCACATCGGCCGCGGCATATCCCGCTTCGAGCAGGTGTTTCTCGATGGCGCGGGCGGCATCCGTGGAGCCGTGCGCGTGCGTGGTGTTGATTTCGATCAGCTCTTTATAGAGCGTGCGCCCCAACGCCTGGTCGGCGGCGGGCGGCAGCGGCGATGCCGGCGCGGCCCAGACGGAACAGATCGGCAGCAGCGCGCTGACCGCCATGCAGAACAACCGGTATTTCATGCGAGACCCCGTGCGGTGCTGGTTTATTTTCCACTGCCGCGAGCCGTCATACAACACGCGCGGCCGGCCCTGACCCGCCCAAACTGGCTCGAAAACGCGGAATACACCGCCAATTTGCTGTTGGTTTCAATTGAAACTAAATTGGCAGCCCGCGCGCGAGGTGCTCATGAAACGTTACGTCCACTTTCCGAAAGTCGAGGGCCAGGCTTCGCGCCAGGCGCACGCCGATCTGCCCGCGGGCACCTACGAGCGCGAGATCAGCAAGGAGGGCTTCTTCGGCCCCGCGGCGCATCTCTATCACCGCCATCCGCCCACCGGCTGGACGAATTTCGACGGGCCCCTGCGCCCGCACGCGTTCAACTGCACGCAGTTGTCCGGCGATCAGTCATCCCCGTGGGCGGCGCCGGAGCTGCTCCACAATTCCTCCGTGCGCGTGCGCTTCTGGCGCTGTGAAAAGAACATGCCGGCGCTCGCGCGCAACGCCGATGGCGACGAGCTGCTGTTCGTGCACGCCGGCCGCGGCGAATTCTTCTGCGACTACGGGCACCTGTCGTTCGAAGCCGGCGACTACCTGCTGATTCCGCGCGGCACGATGTGGCGCGTCGAATGCGCGGAAGCCGTGCGCGCACTCATGATCGAAGCCACCAACAACTCCTTCCGCCTGCCGGACAAGGGGCTGGTCGGCCCGCACGCCATCTTCGACGCGGCGATGCTCGACACGCCGCGCATCGACGAGCTCTTCAAGGAAGCCCAGGGCGAGCAGGAATGGCGCGTGCACGTCAAGCGCCGCAACGCGATCTCGACCGTCACCTATCCATTCAATCCGCTCGACGCGGTGGGCTGGCACGGCGACCTGTGCGTGGCGCGCATCAACGTGCGCGACCTGCGCCCGCTCATGAGCCATCGCTATCACCTGCCACCCTCGGCGCATACGACATTCCTCGCCGAGCGCTTCGTGGTGTGCACCTTCGTGCCGCGACCGTTCGAGTCGGACCCCGGCGCGATGAAGGTGCCGTTCTTCCACAACAACGACGACTACGACGAAGTCATCTTCTATCACGCCGGCAACTTCTTCAGCCGCGACAACATCCACCCCGGCATGATCACGATGCACCCGGGCGGCTTCACCCATGGCCCGCATCCGAAGGCGCTGAAGAACGTGTTCAACCAGGCCAAGCCTGCGACGGATGAATATGCGGTGATGATCGACACGCGCGACGCGTTGGAGATTTCCGCCGCCGCGGCGGCCATCGAGTGGCCCGGCTA
>DATHJZ010000274.1:0-8925 GCA_035286365.1 Steroidobacteraceae bacterium
CGCGCCAGGCGCTGCCGCAGCATCCGCTGATGCGCCGCTGGTGGGACTCCATGCGCGACCTGATGGAGACGCATCCTGACGGGCGGCCGGTCGAATGGCCGCTCAAACCCGTTTTCCATCTCGACTAGTTTTCCCGCCGAACAATTTCGGAGTTCTTTCTCGTGCCCAAACAAGTTCACGGCTTCGAAGCCGCCGACATCGATCGACAGATTCATCTGTTGCTCCGCAATCTGGTGGAGATAAAGGACACCTCGGGCGAATTTCTGCTGCGCCTGCCCGACGGCCGGGTCATCGACACCAAGGGCTGGAACGACTGGGAGTGGACCCACGGCATCGGCCTGTACGGCATCCTCAAGTATTACCAGCAGACGAAGGACGCGCGCTGCCGCGAGATCATGCATGACTGGTTTCGCGATCGCCTCAAAGCGGGGCCGCCCACCAAGAACATCAATACGGTCGCGCCGTTCCTCACCCTGGCCTATCTATACGAGGAGTCGCCGAACGCTGCCTGGCTGCCGTACATCGACGAGTGGGCCGAATGGGTCATGAAAGGCCTGCCACGCACCGAGGAACAGGGCTTTCAGCACATCGTCTTCAACTCGGAGAACTTCCAGCAGCTGTGGGACGACACACTGATGATGAGCGTGCTGCCGCTCGCCAAGATCGGCCAGTTGTTAGGCCGGCAGCACTATGTCGAGGAAGCGCGGCGCCAGTTCATGCTGCACATCAAGTACCTGGTCGATCGCAAGACCGGCCTGTGGTTCCACGGCTGGACCTTCGACGGCCGGCATCACTTCGCCAACGCGCTGTGGGCGCGCGGCAATTGCTGGGTGACGATCGCGATCCCGGAGTTCATCGAGCTGCTCGACCTGCAGCCGGGCGACGCCCTGCGCGAATTCCTGCTCGAGACGCATCTGCAGCAGATCCGCACGCTGGTGAAGCAGCAGGACCAGGGCGGCCTGTGGCACACGTTAATAGACGATCCGCAGTCCTATCTGGAGGCTTCCGCGGCCGCCGGCTTCGCCTACGGCATCCTTAAATCCGTGCGGCTCGGATTCATCGGCAAGGAATTCGAGGAAGCCGGCGTTCGGGCGGTAAAGGCGGTACTCGCCAACATCGGCAAGGCCGGCGAACTCAAGAATGTGTCTTTCGGCACGCCGGTGTTCAACGATCTCGATGGCTATCGAAAAATCCCGCTGACGTCGATGCCTTATGGCCAGGCCATGGCGATCCTCGCCCTCGGCGAGTTCAAACGCGCCTTCAACTAGACGCGAAGGAAGCAACTTGGCACACCGCGAAGTCAGATTCGGCAACTACCTTGCTTACGGCAGCAACGACTTCCTGGGTGCCGGCGCCATGGCCGTCATCAGCGGCTTCATCCTCTATTTCTACACCACGTTCTGCGGGCTCACGCCCGTCGAAGCGGCTTCGATCTTCGCCATTGCGCGCCTGCTGGACGCGGTCGCAAGCCCGCTGATCGGCTACATCTCGGATCATTTCCATCACACCTGGCTCGGCCGGAAGTTCGGTCGGCGCCGCTTCTTCATCTTGTTAGCCGTGCCGCTGCTGCCGAGCTTCGCGTTGATGTGGGTCGACGGGCAGACGTACTGGTACTACCTCGCGACCTACATATTCTTCGAGCTCGTCTACGCGATGGAGCTGATCCCGTACGAAACGCTCGCCGCCGAAATGGCGCCCGACTTCCGGGCCAAGGCCAAGTTCGCGGGCGCACGCATCCTGTGCGGACAGCTCTCCGCGATCCTGGCGTCCGGCCTGCCGGCCGTGATCGAGGCCGCAGGCAAGAATTCGTCGCAGACTTTTTTCTACATGGGCGTGATCTTCTCGATCATCTTCATGCTGGTCGCGTTCGCGGTGTTCACCTTCACCTGGGAACGGCCACGCAGCGAAATCGAAAGCATCGTCAGCGACGACAAGATTTCGCCGTTGCGCAGTCTGCGCAAGCTGTATTCCGATCTGTGGGCGACGATGCGCATCCGCGCGTTTCGCCTGCACCTTGGCATGTACCTCGGCGGCTATGTCAGCCAGGACGTGTTCAATGCCGTGTTCACGTACTTCGTGATATTTGCCCTGTTCGGATCGCAAACCACCGCGTTCTATCTACTGACCGGGATGTACTGCGCACAGCTCGTTTCCGTGGCATTGTTCATCGCGCTGTGCATCCGGTTTCATCCCGCCCCCTCCTACCGCCTGGCAGTGCTGTTGTTCGGCACCGGCACGATTGCGCTGCTGCTCGCCAACGGACTCGGGCTCGGACAGACCTGGTGGATTTTTGCCGCGCTGGCCCTCGCCGGCCTCGGCCGCGGCGGACTCAATTACATTCCGTGGAGCGTCTACAACTACATGGCCGACGTGGACGAAATCGTCACGGGCCGTCGTCGCGAAGGCGCGTTCGCCGGGGTCATGACCTTCGTGCGCAAGACCATGCAGGCGGGCGCCGTGATGCTGGTGGGCCTGATGCTGCAGGCGGGCGGATTCGTATCGGGGTCGAAAAGTCAGTCGTCCGAGGCGATCAACACGATCCTATGGGTCTTGGGAGCCGGCACGCTCGCGGTGCTCACCTTTGGCTTCTTCGTGTCGCTGCGCTTCAAGCTGAATCGCGAGACGCACGAGGTCCTCATGAGCGAAATCGAGCGCTTCAAGACACGGTCGGACACCGAGCCGAGTGCGGCGAGCCGCGCGATCGTCGAGGATCTGACGGGTTGGCCCTACGAGAAGTTGTGGGGCCGCGGGCCATCTAACAAGCCCTGAACGAGGCGCTACTTCCCGGGCTCATGACAGACCGCGGGCTTTGACGGCCCGCCATCCGCCTTGATCTGCTTGCCGCGCGCGGACAGCATCGAGTCGAATTTCATGCCCGTGATTGCGCGCAGGCCCGCGACCACATCGGCGGCGTTCGCTTCGGCGCCGGCCGCATTCGTATGCGTGGTGTCGTTGCCGAACTGCCCTTTCACTTTTTCCATGCCTTCGCGCTGGTAGCGTTCGCCGATGATGCGCAGCAGATCGACGAAGGCGACTTTCTCGGCGACCGCGGTCTGCCAGGTCCAGTTTCGATACGAGGCGGGACAGCCGATGCGTCCGTCTTTCCAGTTGTTGGTCGCCGTCAGCGATAACAGGATCGGCGTCGCGCCCTTCTCGCGCGTGTCGGCGATCATTTTTCGCAGGTACCAGCCAAAGCTGTACACCGTCTCGTGCTTGCCGGTGACGACATTGTCGATTTCTTCGGACTCGGCGCCGATTCCCTTGAGTGTGCCGCGCGCGCGCAACGGACGCGTCGAACCCGCTGGCTCCTCGTTGATCCCACCGGCATCGTTGTGACCGAACTCGATGATGACGAAATCGCCGGAGTGCACGTCGGCAAGCATCCCGTCCCAGTGACCTTCGGTCACGAAGGTGCGGCTGCTGCGACCACCACGCGCCGCGTTCGACACGCGTAATTTCTGCGGATCGAAAAACTCACCGAGATATTCACCCCAGCCCTGCAGGGGATTCGGGGCGGCGGTTTTCGCCGCGGTGGAATCGCCGGCGATGAACAGGGTGGGAACCGTATCCGCGGCGGACGCGATTTGCGCACCGCCGATGGCCAACGAAGCCAGCGCAAGCGCGGCGCAAGCCATCCGCAAACGCAGAAAAATGGGGTGGACGATGGGACTCGAACCCACGACAGCCGAGATCACAACCCGGGGCTCTACCAGCTGAGCTACGCCCACCATTGAACAAACCCTACACCGTTAAATTGGCGCGCCCGGCAGGAGTCGAACCTGCGACCACCGGCTTAGAAGGCCGGTGCTCTATCCAACTGAGCTACGGGCGCAGCCGGAACGGAAGCCTATCGCATATGCCTTCGCGCGCACTCCTGGCCGTAAATCGGTTGGTCGGGGCAGCAGGATTCGAACCTGCGACCCTCTGCTCCCAAAGCAGATGCGCTACCAGACTGCGCCATACCCCGTGCCCGATCGACCCGAACCGCGTGTACCGGCCGGCCGAACCCCGGCCAGCGGGGGCGCGAATCATACCCGAGCGCCCCATCCTTCGGTCAATCGGACTTAAGCGCGGCGCCAGGTGGTGGCGCCCCCGGGCTTGTCCTCGAGCACCACGCCGCCCTGGGCCAGTTCGTCGCGGATGCGGTCGGACTCGGCCCAGTTTTTCGCCTTGCGGGCTGCGAGGCGCGCCTGGATGCGGCCCTCGATATCGGCGTCGCTCATGGACCCCGCCGCCGCCCCGGTGCGAAACCACTGCTCCGGCGCCACCTTCAGGACTCCCAGCACGCCGCCGAGCGCGCGCAATTCGGCCGCGGTGCGCTTGAGCGAGCCTGAATCCGCACCCGCGGCGCGCCCGCTGTTGAGCTCGCGCGCCAGCCCCTGCAGGACGGCGATGCCTTCGGGCGTATTGAAGTCGTCGTCCATCGCGTCGTGGAACTTCGCGGTGGCGGCGGACGGCTCATAGAGGTCGCCCGCGACGGCTACATCACGCAGCGCCGTGTACAGGCGCGTGAGCGCCGCTTCCGATTGCTCGAGTTGTTCGGGCGAGTAGTTCATCGGGCCGCGATAGTGGCTCGACAGCAGGAAGAATCGCAGCACCTCGGGATGCTTGATCTTCGCCAGCACCTCGCGCGTGGTGAAGAAATTGCCATGCGACTTCGACATCTTTTCGTTGTCGATATTGAGAAAGCCGTTGTGCATCCAGATTTCTGCGAAGCGTCCATGGGTGGCGCCGCAGGTCTGGGCGATTTCGTTTTCGTGGTGCGGGAACTTGAGGTCGAGCCCGCCGCCGTGGATGTCGAAGTGGTCCCCGAGTTCCTTGACGGACATGGCGGAACATTCGATGTGCCAGCCCGGGCGTCCCTCTCCCCACGGTGACGGCCATGCAGGCTCGCCCGGCTTGGCCGATTTCCACAATACGAAATCGAGCGGGTCGCGCTTGGCACTATCTACTTCGACGCGCGAACCGGCGCGCAGGTCTTCGAGCTTCTTGCCGGAGAGCTGCCCGTACGGCGCGAACTTGTGCACGTCGTACATCACGTCGCCGTCGCTCGCCTGGTAGGCATAGCCGTTGTCGATGAGCTGGCCAATCATCTTCAGCATCTCGTCGATGTATTGCGAGGCCCGCGGTTCCTTTTCCGGCCGCAGGCAGCCGAGCGCATCGAGATCCTCGTGCATCGCCGCGGTGTATTTGGCGGCATGCGCGCGCCAGTCGACGCCCGCCTCCTTCGCGCGATTGATGATCTTGTCGTCAACGTCGGTGATGTTGCGCACGTAGGTCACGCGCAATCCGCGGTGGCGCAGGTAGCGGCTCACCATGTCGAACACCACGAGCATGCGGGCGTTGCCGACGTGGAAGAAGTCGTAGACCGTCACGCCGCAGCTGTACATGCGTACGTGGCCGGGTTCAATGGGTGTGAGTTGCTGTTTTTCGCCGGACAGCGAGTTGTGAATGCGGATCATGCAGCGAAGCGATTGAGACGATCGTGAATGGCGCTGCCCTGCATGGCGCGCAGCAGCGGCGCGAGTTCGGGGCCTTCAGGAGAACCGGTGAGCGCGAGGCGCAGGGGTTTCCACAACGCCTGGCCCTTCGCGCCCGTGGCCGCCTTCACGGCGCTCACGATGGCTTCCAGGGTTCCTTCGGCGGCCGCGGCCTGCGCGGCGGCGCGAAAGAACTGCGCACCCGCCTCGCGCACGTGCGCAAGCGAGCTCTCATCGAGCGCCGGCGCGGCGCCGAAGACGACCTCGCGCCAGCGCGCGACGTCTGCGGGCAGCAATACATTCGGGCGAATCGCGGCGATGAACGCGCGCCGCCGATCTGCGTCGATATCGCGCGGCGTCTCGGCGGCCAGCCAGCGTTCGCTCTCTTCGAGCGGCAGGTGATGCGCGACCTCGCGCTGCCAGACATTGAGCTGCGATTCCTCGAAGCGGGCCGGCGCACGCCCCAGGTGTTTGACCGTGAACGCGCGCGCCATGTTTTCCTGCGTGAGCACGCCGTGCTCGCTGCTCGAATGACCGAGCCTGAACAGGTGATTGAGCAGCGCGCTCGGTAGATAGCCGCGCTGGCGGAATTCGCGCACGCTCGCGGCGCCGTGGCGTTTGGAAAGCGGAGCGCCGTCCGCTCCCACCAGCAGCGACAGATGCCCGTAGGTGGGCGCGCGCAGCCCAAGCGCTTCGAGCACCAGCAGCTGACGCGGTGTATTCGTCAGGTGGTCTTCGCCGCGCAGCACGTGGGTGATGCCCATCTCCGCATCGTCGATGGCGTTGCTGAAGAAGAACGCGGCGCTGCCGTCGGCGCGGCGCAGGATGAAATCGCCGATGTCATCAGTGGCGAAACTCTGCGCGCCGTGCACCATGTCGTCGAATTCGACGCGTTTGCCCGTCGGCACCCTGAAACGCGTGGTCGGCGAGATGCCCTGCGCACTCTTGCGCACACGCGCTTCGGCCGAGAGCTCCCGGCAGGTGCCGGCATAGCGCGGCGGCCGGCCGGCCGCCAGCTGCGCCTTGCGCGACAGGTCCAGCTCGAGCGTCGTGCAGTAGCAGGGATAGGTCAGCCCGCGCGCATCGAGCGTGGCCGAGTGACGCGCGTAGATTGCGCCGCGGCGCGACTGGCGGTATTCCTCGCCGGGTGGCCCGGCATCCCACTCGAGCCCCATCCAGCGCAGGTCTTCCATGAGTGCGGCCGTATACGCTTCCTTGCTGCGCTCAGTGTCCGTGTCCTCGATGCGCAGAACGAATCGCCCGCCGTGATGTCTAGCGAACAGCCAACTGAACAACGCGGTACGCGCGTTGCCGAGATGCAGCTCGCCCGTGGGGCTGGGTGCGAATCGAGTGGTGATCGTTAAAGGCACGTGCGGATTGTAGCGTTTACCTGCGGGAAACAGTTTGGGGCGTCGCAGCTTCGGTAGAATCTCGGTCATGAAAAAACAACGTCTGCTGCTGGGCATTCTCGGCGTATTCCTGTCGATCGCGGCCCAGGCCGCCGCTCCTGAACGCGTGCGCGTGACCACCAGCCTGGGTGCATTCGTGGTCGAGCTGCAGCGCGACCGCGCCCCGCTGACGGTGGAAAATTTCGTCGGCTACGTGAAGTCCGGCTACTACACGAACACGTTGTTCCATCGCGTGATCGCGAATTTCGTAATCCAGGGTGGTGGAGTCGGCCCCGACTACAAGGCCAAGCCCACGCTGAAACCCATCCCGAATGAAGCCGGCAACGGGTTGAAAAATCTCCGCGGCACGGTGGGCCTCGCGCGCGCGTCGGGTCCGCACTCGGGCGATGTGCAGTTCTACGTGAACATCGCCGACAATGCGGACCTCGATCCATTGCCCACGCGCTGGGGCTACGCGGTGTTCGGCCGCGTGGTCGAGGGCATGGAAGTCGTCGATCGCATTAGCGTATCCCCGACCGGCGCCCAAGGCCCGTTCAAGTCAGACGCGCCGGTGAAGGCCGTCGTGATCCAGAAGATAGAGCTGCTCGCGGATACCACGACCGTGGCACCGCCCGCCGAGGTGCCGCCGCCCGCGGCGACGCCATCCGATGCCCCGCCGGCCGATGCGCCACCGACCGATGCTGTCCCCCCCGCCGGCGCGCCGCCGCCAGCAGAGCCGGGCCCGGATACCACCACGCCGCCCAAGTGAGCCGCGCCAGCCACAGCCTGTTTGCGTCAGATCTGCATCTCGACAGCGAGGCTCCCTGGGCCATCGATGCCTTTCTCGCCTTCCTCGCAGGTCCCGCGCGCGCCTGCGAAGCGGTGTACCTGCTCGGCGATCTGTTCGAGGTCTGGGTGGGCGATGACGACGACAACCCCGACAATGCGCGCGCCTGCGCGGGGTTGACCGCGCTCACCACGAGCGGCGTGCCGGTCTACGCGCTGCATGGCAATCGCGACTTCCTGTTGGGAGTGGAGTTCAGCCGTCGCACCGGCGTCAAACTACTGCCCGACCCGGTGGCGCTCGACCTGTACGGGGTCGCGACGCTGTTGAGTCATGGCGACGTGTTCTGCACCGATGATTCCTCATACCAGGAGCTGCGCAGCATCGTGCGCAAGCCTGCCTGGCAACGCCGCTTCCTGAGCTTGCCGCTGGCCGCGCGCCGCACCCTGGCCAGCGCCGCGCGCGCCGGCAGCAAGGCGCATACGGAACGCACGATCCCCACGATCATGGACGTGAACCCCGAGGCCGTGCTGCGCGCCTTTCGCGCCACGGGCGCGCGGCGGTTGATCCACGGACATACACATCGGCCCGCGATTCATCCCACGGTGGTCGACGGCGTCAGCGCGGAACGCGTGGTGCTCGCGCCCTGGTACGAAGCGGCGAGCTGTATTGCGGTGGATGCGGGCGGCGTGCGCGAAGTACCGCTGCCGCGTTTGGGGACAGATTTATTTAACGACGATACGGCTCATCGTCGTTAAGTAAATCTGTCCCCAACCGGTGGTCCGGAGTGGAAGCGCAGTTCGGTATCGGGTGTGGTCGCGAGCTCCGCTTCGCGCGCAGCGATCAGCGCGACGCGCTCCGCGATCTCCGACGTCTCGAATTCGCGCTGCGCAAAATCCAGGTAGATCTCGAAGTGCCGCGCCTCGGAGCGCTCCAACTGCTCGTACAGATCGCGCACCTCTTCGGGCAGGCGCTGCGCGAGCAGGCGAAAACGCTCGCAGGAACGCGCCTCGATCAGCGCATGCACGATCATCAGATCCAGTTTGCGCTTGGGTTCGTGCGTGCGCACCAGCTTGCGCAGTTCGCCCGCGTAACGACCCGGTTTCATGCGCACGAATGACACCGCGCGCCTGCGCATCAGGCGTTCCACCTGCTCGAAATGCTTGAGCTCTTCGCGCGCCAGCCGCGACAACGCCACACTCAGTTGCCGGTCTTCGGGATACGCGAAGATCAGCGCCATCGCGGTCGAGGCGGCCTTCTTCTCGCAATTGGC